>JACZJI010000006.1 GCA_014860665.1 Bacteroidales bacterium
CCCTATACATATTACGCAAAGATATAAAATTATTTATTGCCGCAAAAAGTTATAAAAAAAATGAACAAAAAATTAACAATCTTTTAAAATTACTTTAATCGCCTGTATTTCAACAAGAAATCCCACAGAACAATCCCAACACTCACTGAAATGTTTAAAGAGTGCTTTGTCCCAAACTGCGGAATTTCCACAACTTCATCTGATAAAAGGATAACATTGTCTTCCACTCCCTTCACTTCGTTTCCAAAGATAAATCCATATTTTTTACCAGTATTAATTTTAAAATTCTCTAAATCAACGCTTTCATTAGCTTGTTCAATAGCTACCACATAATAAGAATTACTCTTTAATTCCCTGACAGCTTCTTCTGTGGTTTTAAAATATTTCCAATCAACTGATTCTGTGGCCCCTAATGCTGTCTTTTGAATATCCCTGTGAGGAGGAACAGCAGTAATACCACATAAATATATCGCTTCAACCCTAAACGCGTCTGATGTCCTGAACGCAGAGCCGATATTGTTTAGGCTCCTTATATTATCTAATACAACAATTACAGGAGCTTTTTGGGCAGATTTGTAACCATCGACATCCAGACGATTTAATTCTTCGTTTAATAATTTTCTCATTACCTAGATATATTAAAACAAAAATACGCAGTTTATGTTTAAATACACATTTTTTAAACCCCATTTTAATCAAAGCAAATTATAGGATGTCTTTTGATTTTAGCCATTTGTTACATTTGTACAAAATTTCCCAAAAGTTATGGCAAAATACGTAGAGACGCCTCTTATGAAGCAGTACAATGCTATTAAAGCAAAATATCCAGATGCAATATTATTGTTCCGGGTTGGCGATTTTTATGAGACTTTCGGGGAAGATGCCATCAAATCTTCTTCTATTCTAGGCATTGTTTTAACGAAGCGACGCAACGGAGCAGCCTCGTATGTAGAGCTTGCCGGATTTCCGCATCATGCATTGGATACATACCTCCCCAAATTGGTCAGAGCCGGATACCGCGTTGCTATTTGCGATCAACTGGAAGATCCTAAACTCACGAAAAATATTGTTAAAAGAGGTGTTACTGAGCTGGTAACACCGGGTGTCTCGATGAATGATAACGTTCTGGAGCAAAAGGAAAATAATTTTCTTGCTGCTGTGCACCTTACATCTGGCATTTGCGGAATTTCATTACTTGACATTTCGACGGGTGAATTTTTTATCGCTGAAGGAAACAAGGGATACATTGACAAATTGTTGCAAGCCCTCTCTCCAAGTGAGGTCATAGTGCAAAGACAGAATCGAATTCAGTTTATGGAGGATTTCGGAAACAAATTCTATCTAACGTTTTTCGATGATTGGGTTTTCACTAAAGATTTCGCTTATGAGCTTATAACCAGGCATTTTAAGACAAATTCACTAAAAGGATTTGGTATTGAAAATTTTGGTTCAGGGATTATTGCTGCTGGAGCGGCCTTACATTATCTTTACGAAACGCATCACGAGAAGCTAGACCATATCTCAAAAATAAGTCGTATTGATGAAGGAAATTATGTATGGCTGGATCATTTTACAATTAGAAATCTTGAATTGGTAAATCCACTATTTCCTGGAGGAAAATCATTGCTGGATGTCATCGACAGGACAGATTCCCCCATGAGTGCCAGACTCATGCGACGTTGGATTACACTTCCGCTGAAAAATAAGCGAGAAATAGACGAAAGACTGGATATGGTTTCGTATTTTACTTCACATACTGAAATCATAGAAAAGCTAAAAACAGAGTTTAAAAAAATTGGTGATCTGGAGAGACTAATCTCCAAAGTATCAGCTTTTAGGGCGAATCCTCGGGAACTTGTCCATTTGAAGGATGCACTTCATTCAGTTGAAGAGATCAAAACTGTTTGTACGGAAAGTGGTTTATTGGCACTGGAGAAAATTGCAGAACAAATCAATCCATGCTCTTCTCTTGCCAATAAGCTGGAAAGAGAGCTTTTTGAGGATCCCCCAGTTCTCATCAACAAAGGGCAGGTAGTTTCCGAAGGTGTTTCGGAAGAACTTGATGAACTTAGAAAAATTGCATTTTCGGGAAAAGATTATCTAAAACAAATCCAGCAAAGAGAAATTAAAAGAACTGGTATCCCCTCGTTAAAAATTGGGTTTAATAATGTATTTGGATATTATTTAGAGGTCACAAATACACACAAAGATAAGGTTCCTGAAGACTGGGATAGAAAACAAACTTTAGCTAATGCAGAGCGTTACATCACAAATGAGTTAAAGGAATACGAGCAAAAAATTCTTGGAGCTGAGGACCGAATTCAAGTTTTAGAGCAACAAATTTTTGAAGAAATCCTCAGATTCGCGACTGGATACATAAGACCCATTCAGTTGAATGCGTCTCTGATTGCAAGTTTAGACTGTCTGGTTTCTTTTGCAATTGTTTCTCTGGAAAATAATTATCAGCGACCTGAAATTACAGAAGATTATGATATTGATATAAAACAAGGGAGACATCCTGTTATTGAAAAACACATGCAACAGGATGAGCATTACATCCCCAATGACATTTTCCTTGATATCAAAAAGCAACAAATCATTATTTTAACCGGCCCTAATATGTCCGGTAAATCAGCGTTACTGCGTCAGGTAGCGCTCATTGTTTTAATGGCACAAATTGGGTCGTTTGTTCCTGCCGAAGCAGCTAAAATTGGCTTGGTCGACAAAGTATTTAGTCGTGTGGGAGCCTCGGATAACATATCTTCCGGGGAATCTACTTTTATGGTCGAGATGAATGAAACCGCCAGCATTCTGAATAATCTTTCCAACAGGAGTCTTTTATTAATGGATGAAATTGGCCGGGGAACCAGCACTTACGATGGTATTTCAATTGCTTGGTCTATAGTAGAGTTTTTGCATGAACATCCTGCATATAAAGCCAAAGTCTTGTTTGCAACCCATTACCATGAGTTAAATGAGATGGAAGCCATAATGCCTCGCATCAAGAATTACCATATTTCAATCAAAGAAGTCGGAAATAAGGTAATTTTTATGCGAAAGTTGAAAAAAGGAGGCAGCGAACACAGCTTTGGGATTCATGTGGCCGAAATGGCAGGAATGCCTCAAAAAGTGCTAAAAAGAGCGCGTCTACTGCTGGAAGCTTTAGAAAAAACACACGCAAACAACGAATTAGAAAAATCATCTGGTAAAATTCCGGCAGTACAGGATTTCCAATTAAGCTTTATTCAACTTGACGATCCGCTTCTTCAGCAGATAAAAGAAGAAATATTGAATACAGATATTGAGACACTCACTCCTGTTGAAGCTTTAATGAAACTCAACGAAATCAAAAACTTACTGAAAGGAGTTAAGCAAATAGAAAAATAAATCAGATTATTTTCAAAAAAAGGATGAAAAAAGTAGAAAATATTTTCAGGAAATAAAAAATTTTCTACATTTGCATCCGCTTTTGAGACGCGGGAATAGCTCAGTTGGTAGAGCACGACCTTGCCAAGGTCGGGGTCGCGGGTTCGAGTCCCGTTTCCCGCTCAAATCCCGAGTCCGATGATTGTCGGGTCGGGATTTTTTCTTTGAAAATGTTGCCCGAGTGGTGGAATTGGTAGACACGTTGGACTTAAAATCCAATGACCATTGCGGTCGTGCGGGTTCAAGTCCCGCCTCGGGTACATTAAAAGGTTGTTGATAATATCGACAGCCTTTTTTCGTTTTATCTATATCAAAAAAATATTAAATTCTCAGCCTAAATTTTTCAGATAAGAGGCTTTATATTATATTTGCTCCTGAACAACAAAGCATTTTAAACACATGATCGCCAAACAACTCATAGTTGACGGCATAATGCCGCTTAAGACTTCCGACACGGGAAAGATGGCCCTGAGCTGGATGGATGATTATAAAGTGTCGCATCTACCGATCGTAAACAATCAAAAATTTCTGGGATTGATTTCCGAGCTGGACATTTATAATCTGAATAACTTTGAAGAACCTCTTGGAAATCATAACCTTTCGCTGATTCAGCCTTTTGTAAAAGAAAATCAACATATTTATGATGTGCTGAAACTCGTAAATGCTCTTGGATTGACACTTATTCCAGTTCTAAATGATAAAGAAGATTATCTTGGAAGCATTACGTTGCGGAACCTGGTAAAGTATTTTGCTGAGTCTCTATCGGTGGAAAACCCTGGAGCCATTATTGTATTGGAAATGGCTTACAATAATTACAGTCTGACAGAAATTGCTAATATTGTTGAGTCTAATGATGCAAAGATTTTAAGTACTAATATCTTAAGTCATGAAGATTCAACTCGAATGGAAATAGCTCTTAAAATCAACAAACTGGATATTGAAGCGGTACTGAAAACCTTTGATCGTTATGGTTACTTTGTTAAGGCTTCCTTTAATGAAGATACAAACCTCGATGATTTGAAGGATCGTTACAATATTCTTATGAATTACCTGAATGCTTAGGTTAAAACTTTACTTCATATTCACTCTTATTCTGGCTGCGATAGATACCAATGCCCAGACAATAGGCTCTCAGGCTCAGCAGCCTGGACAAAAACTTGTTGTAAGTAATATTTTCATAAAAGGGAATAAAATCACCAAAAATTATATAATCCTTAGAGAAATAGAGGTTAAAAAAGGTGATACCGTAAGTGAGCAGAAACTGATACATCGGCTCAAAGAAAGTCGTTATAACCTACTGAATCGTAAGCTTTTTAATTTCGTAGACCTCAAACCTGTTGTTGTAGATTCTAATAAAGTCAACATCTATGTATCAGTAGTGGAAAGATGGTACATATGGCCCATTCCAATCATTAAGTACACAGATTTAAATTTCAATGTCTGGTGGCAGAAAAAAGAAATAAGTCGCATTGATTACGGAATTAGTGTCAGGGTAAACAACTTCCGCGGAAGAATGGAAAATCTTTTTATTCTTCTTCAAAATGGTTACAACAAAAGCCTTCAATTAGCATGGGATGATCCGTATATAAACAAAAAGGAAACCTGGGGAATTGGTTTTAATGCCGGGGCTGTAATCAATCATGAAGTTGATTACAAAAATGTTAATAACAGGCTTCTCTATTTTGGTGAACCTTTCAAATTCGTAAAAAAGAATATGTATTTGACATTGATGGCTACTTATCGCCCTGGTTACAAACAGCTCCACAGTTTTTATATTTCATACAACTACTTTAACTTTTCGGACACTTTGTTCGCATTAAACCCGTCATTCGCATACAAATATTCTGTTTTTTCCTATCTGTCGTTACGTTACAATTTCAGGCTTGACTATCGGGATTATGCTCCTTATCCTTTAGATGGCTATTATCTTGAAGTAGATTTAAATCAAAATGGTTTAGGATTATTGAAAAGTGGTGTAAACTATTTTTATGCTTATGCTATCTATGACAGGTATTTTACCATCCGAAAACCCTGGTATTTTGCATATAACGTCACACTCAGTGCGGAACCGAACAGATACAGGCCCTACTTTTTGGAAAAAGGTCTTGGTTATCCTCCGACCACTTTACGCGGGTATCAACTTTATGTTGTCAATGGTCAATGGATGGTTTTGTTCCATTCCAATCTGAAATACGAACTGATTCCTAAGAAAATAGTACAGGTCCCCTTTATACATTCAGAGAAATTCGGAAAGCTTTTTTATTCGGTTTATGCTAACCTGATTTTTGATGCAGGTTATGTTGCCGACCACATTTCATACACAGAAAGTCCATTGTCCAATAAGTTTATATACGGAACAGGATTAGGTCTGGATTTTGTCACTTATTATGATATGGTTTTTGGAATTGAGTACACCATCAACCGACAGAATCAGAAGAATTTTTTTATTAGTTTAGTCGCCCCTATTTAATCACATTACAATTGGTTTTTTTGAAATCAAGAGTTAAACATACAGTACTGGCAATTAGCATGATGTTCATGCTGATACCATCTTGGGCAGGTGCTCAGATTAACTATCAACATTTTATTTTCACAGGCCAGATTGCACTCTCCAAAAAAGATTATACGGAGGCTATGCGCGATTTTAATACTGCTATTTATGCAAAACCTGATGGCTTTGAGGGCTATTTTTTAAGGGGGATCGTAAAGTACAATTTGGGCGATTTTTCTGGAGCTGCTACCGATTTTGCTAAAACTATCAGCATCCATCCACTTTATACACGTGCGTATCTATACAGAGGAATTTGCCTGGATGCCACCAACGAATATTCCAAGGCTATTTCCGATTTTGATTATGCGCTTTCGCTCGATCCTTTTGATCCGGCAGTTTACCAGGCCCGGGGCAACACTAAAATGCACATGCGGGAATACGAAGACGCTCTTTCCGATTACTCTCAAGCCATACGTTTAGATCCAAAACTGGGTGAAGCATACCTTAACCGCGGAGTGGATTATCATCTTCTGAAAAGTGATAGTCTTGCCATGCGGGATATAAACAAATCTATCCGCTTAGATTATTTCAATGTTGATGCGTGGATAAAACGAGGAATGATTCATTACGAAATGGACAGTCTTCATGAGGCACTAAAAGATTATAAACAAGCATCACAAATCAGTCCTGAATATCCATATATTTATTTTCAGAGAGCTATGACCTATCTCAAATTAGGTGATACAACCAATACTATAAAGGATTATTTACATGTTATAAAACTGGATTCTACCAATGCCCTGACTTACTATAATCTTGCTCTTTTAGAATCTATGAGAGACAATTTAAAGGCGGCTTTAAAATATTATGGGAAAGTCATAGAAATCAATCCTAAAAACGTTTATGCTTATTACAACCGGGGAATTGTTGAGTTGAAAATGAACCAGCCATTCAATGCTAACTGGGACTATACTCGTGCGTTGGAGATATTCCCAGGGTTTGCAGGAGCTTATGTAAACCGTTCGTATGCAAGATTACAAATGGGAGATAGTGCCGCGGCCCAAAGCGACCATGATAAAGCGATGAAAATAATAGCCAAAGTCAATGGCAGCAAAGGTGCTACTCGTACAATGTTTAAAAAATACGGAGATTCAACTTACTTTAACAAGATTATTGCCTTTGAAGCCGATTTCCTGAACGGGGAAATGAAGAAAGGAAGGATCCAGTTCACCAACATTGATATTGAACCTCAACCTGACTTTTTCATTGTTTATGCCTTTAATCTGCCAGATTCCATCTATGAAAACTTAAGAGAATCAGCATTTATTGACGAAAAGCTTGCCTCATTTAACGCTGAAAATCCCGGCGGTATAAAATTGTTTTATACTACTCACACATTACCGGCATCCCGGTTTACAGAAAAAAATACCGATAAGAAGATAGTAAGAAAATTGTTCAGACTTAAAGATACAACAAATGCTTATCTCTTAAATGGTGTAATTAACAGCATGTTAAAGAACTATCACTCAGCAATTATGTCATACGATTCGTGCATCATGAAAAACAAGAATGATGCTTTTGCTTACTTTAACAGGGCTGCTACACGCACAAAACAGGAAGAGTCTATCTACGATGAACTACATTATAACAATTCTATTACGATCTCCAGAAGTAATTTTCAGAGTAAAGAGCCCGAAAGACAAATTCCATTACCAAACTACAAGGAATCTATGGCAGATTATAACACTGTTATTCATCTGAATCCCAAACTTGCTTTTGCCTATTACAACCGTGGCAACCTTTATTTAAGGATGAAAAAGTTTAATGAAGCGATCGCTGAGTATTCAAAAGCTTTAAGCTTAGAACCCCACCTTGCCGAAGCATATTATAACAGAGCACTCATTCTGCTTTATTTAAAGCAAAATGAAAAAGCTTGCAAAGACCTTAGCAAAGCCGGCGAAATGGGTGTAAATGATGCTTATAACGTGATTAAACGTTACTGTACAAATAATTGATTCCTTTCGTTTTCAAAGGTTTATCAGTTAACATTAAAAAGTTTATATTTTTTTGAATTATCCATAATACACAATTCTTTTGCCGTATTTTTGCACCGATGCTAGTTGATTTTTTTAAAAAATACATTAATAACAAATACTTCTATTCCGCATTGGCTTTTGTGGTATGGATGTTTTTTTTTGATTCTGATAACTTTCGCGAACAAATCAGACTTAGCCAGAGAATTAACGACTTAGAAAAGCAAAAATCCTATTATTCCAAAGAGATTGAAAAAAATAAAAGTGCTCTCAAGGCTTTGCAATATGACACTGCCAAACTTGAAGACTATGCTCGTGAAAGATATTTCATGAAAAAAAATAACGAAGATATCTATTTGATAGTAAGAGATACTACCAACAACTAATACTGTACCCAACAACTTTCCTGACTTAATTTTATTGAGGATCGACGTCCAACTGAATTTGAACAGATTTCAAATGAGTATGTCTGTTAAAATCTGAAAGCACTTGTCGCAATTCCTCCTTTTGAATATTTTGCTGAGCTCCTCTGGGAACCTTCAACATAATTTGCTTGATATACAGATTCTTTATTCTGGGAACCATTGGATACTCCGGACCGTAAACCAGTTTTCCGAAACGAACTCTCATATCCTTTGCCAAAATATCAGCCGCATTATTAAGAATTACGGGATCCTTGTGTCTTAGTTTGATAATAATCAACCTGTAAAATGGAGGATAATGAAATTTCTGCCGTTCGTCCAGTTCACGACGAAACATGCTTAGAAAATCATGTCTGACGACGTCTTTTATGACAAGATGAGAAGGCTCCCAACTTTGAATTACAACTGTTCCCTGTTTATTCTTTCTTCCGGCACGGCCACTCACTTGCTCCATAAGCTGAAAACTGCGTTCATGAGCCCTGAAATCAGGGAACCGAAGCATATTATCAGCACTTAAAATACCTACCACCTGAACGTTATCAAAATCAAGTCCTTTTGTTACCATTTGAGTTCCTGTAAGGATGTCCGTTTTCCCGTTTTCAAAATCTGAAAAAATCCTTTGGAAAGAATTTTTTGACCTTGTGGTATCCAGATCCATCCGATCAATTCGTGCATTAGGTAAAATAATGGATAACTCCTCTTCAACTTTTTCTGTACCAAAACCTTCCATTGTAAGATGCGGACTGCCGCAATGTTCACATACAGGCGGAACCGGTCGAGAGTAACCACAATAATGACAACGAAGTAACTCCTGTTTTTTGTGATAGGTCATGGTAACATCACAGTTTTTACATTGAGGAACCCAATTACATTCTTCACACTCGATACGTAGCGAAAAGCCACGTCTGTTCTGAAAGAGAATGGCTTGCTGCTTTTGTTCTAATGCCCCTTCAATATGTTTCAGTAAAACTGAAGAAAAATGAGAACGTAGCATTCTGCGTCTTTTTTCTTCTTTCATATCAACCACGAGAATTCTTGGCATTTCGATGCCTCCATAGCGTTCAGTCAGTGAAACCAATCCATACTTACCACTTTGAGCGTTATAGTAAGTCTCAATGGCGGGCGTAGCAGAACCAAGGACCACTTTGGCATCATGCAGGCCAGCAAGGTAAATAGACGCATCACGTGCGTTGTAGCGAGGTGCCGGATCAAATTGTTTATAGGATTGATCATGTTCTTCATCCACAATAATTAAACCCAGGTTCTCAAAAGGCAAAAACATGGCTGAACGCGGACCGAGAATAATCCGATATGGTTTATGAACATCTTCTCCTTGCAACCCGGCCACATTTTCCCAAACCTCTGCCCTCTCATTTTGATTATATCTTGAATGATAAACACCTATTTCATCTCCAAAATGTATTCTAAGACGCCGGATAATCTGCGTTGTAAGAGCTATTTCTGGTAACAGGTAAAGCACCTGTTTCCCTTTTTTTAAGGCATCTTCTATCAGTTTGATGTAAATCTCCGTCTTACCGCTCGATGTTACCCCGTGCAACAAAATAACCCTATGCTCCTGCATTTCTTTTTGTAGCTCATCAAAAGCACGTTTCTGTTCCTCACTAAAAACAATTATATCTCCATTTGCGGTATCTTCCTCATTGAAACGGCTTGCAGGTTTTTCTTCTTCAATCAACACGCCCTTATCGACCAAAGCTTTGAGTGCAGTTAAATTTCCACCCAATTTTTGCTGCAAATCTGATTTTTTTACAAGAACACCTTTTTTAAGCGGAAGTCCAACCAAAGTCATCATGGCCATTAATATCTCCAACTGCTTCGGTGCACGCCTTCCCAATTGATCCAACAACTCATGAAGTGCACTTTCCTCATGATAAGCATCAGCAAAAAGCAAATATTTTTCCAACTTTGGCTTATAGGAACTATTGAGTTCTTCTTCCATAAATATCATCTGCTTTTGAATCATGCTTTTTAGCAAAGGCAATACTTTCTCATAACCAACAATCTGCCCGACTTCCTTAATGGTCAGTCTTTTCTGTTGCATTAATGCTTCCGTAATCAGATACTCTGAATCTGTAAGAGACTCACTGTCAGGCTTAAAAGTTTCGGAAAGAATAATCTTTGATTCGCTACTAAGTTTAAAAGCTGAAGGGACAGCCACATTCATCACTTCACCCAGTGTCGACATGTAATAATCTGAAATCCATTTCCAGAATTCAATCTGCAAATTGTTTACCAGAGGTTTTTCATCCAGCACCGATAAAATGTATTTTGGTATTCCGGTGGCCGGAGCCTTTTCATGCAATTCCAGAATCAAACCTGCATAAACTTTTCGGCTCCCAAACTGAACACTCACACGTTGTCCTTTATGCACAATCTGATTCATTGCAAAAGGAATACGATAGGTAAAAGTTCCGGGAACCGGCAAAGGCAATAAAACTTCCGCAAATAATGTGGTTCTATCCATAAAACAAAAGTACCCAATTTTACATATAAAATTCGGCTTGCAAAGCTCTTAAATCAGACTTTCTAGTATAATTAACAGACAAACTTAAAATTCAAATGCTCGTTTTATTTTTTTCGTAATATCTTAAAAGCTCTTAAAATAACTGCTATACTAAAAACGTTCTCCAGCCGTTGATTTATTTTAATACTTTTGCATAAAATAAAACTTCCGTCATGACCACCGTAAATGAAAAATTCCTGGGCGAAGGCCTTACTTACGATGATGTATTATTAGTACCCGCCCACTCTTCCGTCTTGCCGCGCGAAACGGAATTGACGACTTATTTTTCCAAAAATATTAAATTAAAGATACCTATTGTCTCGGCTGCAATGGACACCGTTACCGAATCCAAAATGGCGATAGCCATGGCTCAGGAAGGAGGAATCGGCGTTCTTCATAAAAACATGAGTATTGAGATGCAGGCAAATGAGGTAAAGAAGGTAAAGCGTGCCGAAAATGGTATGATTCTCGACCCAATTACCCTGAATGCAGATGCAAGAGTAATTGACGCCCTGAATCTCATGAAAGAATACAGTATCGGGGGAATTCCTGTTGTAGACAATCGTCAAAAACTTGTTGGGATTGTTACGAACAGGGATTTGCGCTTTGAAAAGGGAATGAACAAACCCATTCGTGATGTAATGACAAAGGAAAACCTTATCACTACTACCGAATTTACCAATTTTGAAGAAGCCGCTAAAATTCTTCAACAATTTAAGATTGAAAAGCTTCCTGTCGTTGACAAAGATTATAAATTGATAGGGCTAATCACCTACAAAGATATTATCAAAATCAGTCAGCATCCGACAAGTTGTAAAGATAACCTTGGGCGACTGCGTGTTGCCGCTGCCATTGGGATTGCTTCTGACACTATGCAACGTCTCGCAGCTCTTGTGGATGCAGGTGTTGACGCTATCATTGTAGACACAGCACATGGTCATTCTAAAGGGGTGATGGATATGGCCAAACAGGTAAAAAAGAAATATCCTGGTATTGATTTAGTGGTAGGAAACATTGCAACCAGAGAAGCAGCTTTGGATTTGCTGGCTATTGGTGTTGATGCCATAAAAGTTGGGATTGGACCTGGTTCAATATGTACAACAAGAATTGTGGCAGGAGTTGGAGTTCCGCAACTTACCGCAGTTTACAATGTAGCCAATGCTTTGAAAGGGACAGGAGTTCCTGTTATCGCAGATGGAGGGATCCGTTATACAGGGGATATCGTGAAAGCTATTGCTGCCGGTGCAGACTCAATCATGGCAGGTTCCTTGTTTGCAGGAGTTGATGAATCACCAGGCGAAGCTATCATTTTTGAAGGACGAAAATTCAAAGCTTACCGGGGAATGGGTTCTGTTGAAGCTATGGAACAAGGTTCAAAAGACCGTTATTTTCAGGATGCAGAAGATGATATCAAAAAACTTGTGCCTGAGGGTATCGTAGGCCGGGTACCTTATAAGGGAACTTTATCAGAAGTAATTATTCAAATGATCGGTGGTTTGCGCGCCGGAATGGGTTATACTGGTTCTAAAACTATCAGTGACTTACAGAAGGCCAAATTCATAAAAATTACTTCTGCAGGAGTTACGGAAAGTCATCCTCATGATATAACCATTACCCGCGAAGCACCTAATTACAGTAGACAAAGCTAACAAGCCTATTATGAGAAAATCGCTCCTTCTGATTGTATTGTTTCTTGCAGTTTTTGTATTAAATGCGCAAAATTCATTCAACAAGAAGGTGTTAGCTACCATTGGGAATCAAAAGGTTTCTGTTGGTTCTTTTTTGAGTATTTATACAAAAAATAACTTTGGGGGGAGCGATACTACTTCCATCAGTCATGCTGTTGATCTGTATATAAATTTCCGTTTAAAGGTATTGGATGCGGAAAACAGAAAAATGGACACTCTTTCTTCTTTTAAAAAAGAGCTGGCCGGTTACAGAAATCAGCTGGTCCAACCCTATTTTGAAGACAAAAAGGTAGAAGAAGCTCTTCTTAAAGAAGCCTATGAAAGAAGCTGTTATGATGTCAGAGCAAGCCATATTCTCATTAAAATTCCACCCGATGCTTCACCTGCAGATACTTTAAAAGCTTGGGATAAAATTGAAAAGATCAGAAATGAAATTTTAGCTGGCAAAAGCTTTCAGGAAGCTGCAAGAGAATATTCAGAAGATCCCTCTGCAAGGGATCAAGGGGCCATTCCCGGACTTAGGCCTGCCAAAAAAGGAAATGGTGGCGATTTAGGCTACTTTACGGTTTTCAACATGGTTTATCCTTTTGAAACAGTCGCATATAATACACCAATAGGACAGATTTCGCAACCTGTTCGTACCCGTTTTGGTTATCATCTTATAAAAGTTACGGATAAAAGACCTGCGATGGGAGTTGCTGAAGTCGAGCATATTTTCATACCTCTGAAACCAGATGCATCTGTTGCAGATTCAATAAAGAAGGTAAAGGAAATAGAAACTATTTATCAAAAAATTAAGGACGGTATGTCTTTTGAAAAGGCCGCCAAACTCTATTCTCAAGACAAAGGTTCTTCCTATTTGGGTGGATTACTGCCCAAATTTACTTCGGGACGTATTGTTCCTCAGTTTGTTATTAATGTAGATTCTCTTAAACCTGGTGAGGTATCAAAACCATTTCAAACAGTTTATGGATTCCACATTATAAAATTAATAAGCCGGGAAAAGCCTGAGAATTTTAAAGAGGAAGAAGCTTATCTCAAAAGCAAGATTAATGGGGACCAAAGAAGTCAGTTAAGTAAACAGGCAGTAATCAATCGACTTAAGAAAGAAGATCATTTGAAAATTGATTCAAAAGCAAAAATACAGGTGATTGATGAGTTGTCAAAGAAATTGAAAGAAGGAAAACTTACTTCAGAAAGCTTAAATACTTTGAAATCGCCTTTGATTAAGATCGGGAAAAAGAATCCCCAAACCTTTTATCAAAATGATTTCACAGCCTATATAGAGAAGAATCAAAATAGCTTGAACAAAAATGGAGACTTAGAGGTCGAAATCGCAAAATTGTTTAACAAGTTCTCAGATGAAAAACTCATCGCCTACGAAAAGTTAAACCTAGACCGCCATCATCCGGATTTCAAGAACCTAATGCTGGAGTATCATGACGGGATTCTACTTTTTAACCTAACAGATAAAATGGTTTGGTCTAGAGCCACAAAAGATACTATAGGTTTAAGAGAATATTATTTAACCCATCGAGACAAATATCTATGGAGACCTCGTGTACAAGCTATTATCATGAAAACGTCCAAAACCAGGATTGGCGATTTGGAATCTGTTTTAAAAACCTATTCAAATCTTAAATCTCTGGAAGATGCAATTTCAAAAAGAGAATTGTCTGGATTTAATAATTTAGAGGTAGATTCCGGATACTATGAAAAAGGCGACGATGAGATTACGGACCAAGTTAAATGGGAGATAGGATTATCAAAACCCGTTTTTGAGAATGGGAAAAAAAGCGCATCAATTGTTTTAATAGAAAAAATTCTTCCCGTTGGATGGAAATCATTTAAAGACGCAACCGGTCTCGTAATTGCAGATTACCAGGATGTATTACAAAAGCAATGGATAAGCAGTTTGAGAAAAAAATATCCGGTTCATATTAATCAAAAGGTTTTAAGAGAGCTGGAAAAAAAATATCCGGAAAAGAAATAGAGTATGTCAGGTTTGTTACAAATAAAGGAATATCTGCGTTCTGTCAGGCAAAGAAAATCAATCATATTTTTTATGATTATTAGCCTGGGAATCCTGACACTAATTTCTGCCAGTTGCAAACGACATGGAACAAAGGACAACATCCCTTTGGCCAAGGTAGGTGATAAATACCTCTATGAGTCCGATCTGGAGGGCCTTATACCTAAAGACACAAAACCCAACGACAGTATTTTAATTTCACGAAGTTATATCAATAAATGGGTACAAACCCAACTCCTTTTACAAGAAGCTGAAAATAATCTCCCTCCAGATAAGTTAGACTTCGAGAAACAACTCGAAGAATACAGAAATTCGCTTATAATTTATCATTATGAGACGGAATATGTAAATCAACATCTGGACACTGTTGTAACTGACAATGACATCAAAGATTATTATCAAAGTCATTTAAAAGACTTCCAGCTTAAACAGAACATTGTGAAAGTAATTTATGCCGTGTTAAGCAAAAAAAATGACAAAGGGAAAAGACTGGAGTACAATTTTAAAAGGATTTTTCGACTACCAGACAGTATATTGCTGGATTCTCTTGACAGATATGCTCCCGCACGAGCTCTCACTTTTTCTACAGACACAAATACATGGATTCCTTTTGACGAAGTTCTAAAAGTGATCCCAATTGAAACGTACAACCAGGAACTATATTTAAAAAATCACCGAATTATCTTTATTACTGATGCAGACAACGATTATCTGCTTAAATTTGTCAACTTCAAGATTAAAGATGAAACTTCACCTTTAGATTTAGAAAATCGATTCATTAGGAGTATCATTCTGAATATAAGGAAAAAGATTTTAATTAATAATTTGCAACAAGAAATATATAATCAGGCAAAACAACAAAAGGAATTTGAGATATTTTAATATGACTAGAAGCAACAGTAAATTATTTTCAACAGCAAGTTTAATCACCATTGGAGGGATTTTGATGCTGTTTTTCATTTTTCCGGCAAACACCTTTGCCCAGGAAACATCAACTAATAATTCAGAAAAACAACCTCAAGGGAAAATTATCGACCAGGTAGTGGCCGTTGTTGGAAATAGTGAAATTCTTGAGTCGGACTTGGTTAACCAATATCTGAATTACCGGATGCAGGGGAATATTCAAGGAACTGAACAACAAATGAAGTGCAGTATTTTGGAAAGCCTTCTTTATTCGAAACTCATGCTTGCCCAGGCACAGTTTGATAGTCTTACTGTAGATGAAACTCAGGTAACCGCCGAATTGGAAGCACGCCTTTCATCTGTTATCAATCAGTTTGGTAGTCAGGAGGCTATGGAAAAGTATTATGGAAAAAGCATGGAAGACATCAAGTCTGAACTTCATGATATAATAAAGGACCAGTTGCTTTCACAGCAAGTACAACAAAAAGTAATTTCCAATGTGACTGTAACTCCATCAGAGGTTGCCGATTATTACAAAAGCCTTCCAAAAGACAGCATTCCACTCATTAAAACTGAATACGTAATACGCCAGATTGTATTATCTCCCCCTATAACAGTTGAAGAACGTCTCAAAGTCAAAAAAGAATTGCTTGAGCTCCGAAAACGTATTTTAAATGGCGAAAGTTTTTCAACTATGGCTATCCTCTATTCCGAGGACCCTGGTTCTGCAAAAAAAGGCGGAGAGTTGGGATTTTACGGAAAGGGGCAGCTTTACCCTCAGTTTGAAGCTGCCGCTGAAAAATTAAAACCAGGACAAATCTCAGATGTAGTCGAGACAAAAGCCGGATACCACATCATTCAAATGATTGCTAAAAAAGGAAATTACATCAACGTAAGACACATCCTACTTATCCCAAAAGTATCGCCTTTGGCATTACAAAATGCCAGAAACAAACTTGATTCAATCGCAAAACTGATTCGTTCCGACTCAATGAGCTTTGATGAAGCAGTTAAGAAATTTTCGCAAGGTCCGAATAAAAACAGTGGTGGCTACCTTTTAAATCAACAAACGGGAGGTATAGAATTCGAAGGAGAGCAACTGGATCCGCAGGTTTCTTTTACTATTAATAACATGAAACAGGGAGAGATATCAAATGCTGTTCCGTTTAAAACAGACGATAACCAAGATGCATACCGCATTTTGTATCTTGAAAAGAAGATTGAGCCGCACCGTGCTAACCTGAAAATGGACTACAATAAAATTGAACAGTGGGCTTTAATGGCAAAA
Source organism: Bacteroidales bacterium (assembly GCA_014860665.1). Lineage (GTDB taxonomy): Bacteria > Bacteroidota > Bacteroidia > Bacteroidales > F082 > Sulfidibacterium. The sequence continues at coordinate 16,808 of JACZJI010000006.1, forward strand.
CAGCAAAAAATCATCGATAACTGGATTAATGATAAAGCTCAGAATACGTATATTCGAATCAACAAAGCATATCAATCCTGTGATTTCAAACATCACTGGTTGAAAGAAAAGAAATAATTTAAAAAGCTGTTTTATTTATTAACTTCCTGAATGAAAATTTCATTCAGGGAGGGAAGTATTTCCCTAAAGGAATTAACCTCAACTTGGGAAACAGCAACTTTGAGCAACTCATTTGAAGAGAATCCGTTTTCATCAAGAATTCTTATCTGATCATACCGGATACCATTTTTTTCTTTCGAATTGAGATTTTTAAAGTGTCCCCCATTCAATTGTAAATGTGAAGAAGACGGGTAACCCACCTCAAAAATATGCGACTTAAACTGTTGCTTAATGTCATGAAGCTCACCGGAAAGAATTTTCTTTCCCTTGTTTATTAGCGCAATTTCATCACAAAGCTCCTCAACAGAAGCCATATTGTGAGTAGAAAAAATAATAGTCGCCCCTTGATTTCTAAGGTTGAGTATTTCGTCTTTTAAAAGATTTACATTAATGGGATCAAAGCCGCTAAACGGCTCATCAAAAATCAGCAATTTTGGGTCATGAAGAATCGTGACAATAAATTGCACTTTCTGTTGCATCCCTTTGGAAAGTTCTTCAACTTTTTTGTTCCACCATGAACCTATATCATATTTCTCGAACCAAAATTTGAGTTTTTCCCTGGCTTGGGCTGCAGGAACACCTTTCAATTGTGCAAGATATAATGCCTGCTCTCCAACCTTCATTTTTTTATAAAGGCCCCTTTCCTCAGGCAAATAGCCAATCTTAATGATATCTTTTTGTGTAATTGGATTCCCATTCAGCAAAACCTGACCTTCATCAGGCATACTGATAAGATTAATAATACGAATGAGAGTCGTCTTCCCGGCGCCATTTGGTCCAAGTAATCCATAAATTGACCGTTCAGGTACGTCAAGGCTCACATTATCAAGAACCTTTTGCTTATCAAAACTTTTTGAAACGTTAATTACCTGAAGTCTGGCCATGGTCTATGAAAAAAATTCTCTCATACGGTCAAAATAGCTTCTGTCCTGTGAGGTTGGATTGGGTTTAAAATTCTGAGATTCACTGAGTTTTTCCAGCGCATGCTTTTCTTCACTGGATAAATTCCGAGGCGTCCAAATATTCACATTAATCAATAAATCCCCTTTGCCATAACCATTGATATCAGGGACGCCTTTGCCCTTCAATCTTAGTACTTTTCCGCCTTGTGTCCCAGAAGGAATTTTGACTTTTACTTTTCCTTCAACGGTAGGCACCTCAACGCTAGTGCCTAGGGCAGCATCAGGAAAACTAATATAAAGATCATATAATAGGTTACTTCCATCCCGTTTCAATTCAGGATCTGGTTCTTCCTCAATAAAAATGATTAAATCCCCAGGAACACCTCCACGAGCTGCTGCGTTTCCTTTTCCACTCATACTAAGCTGCATCCCGTTACTAACCCCAGCCGGAATTTTCATAGTGATAACTTCCTCAGATTTTACGATACCATCACCATGACAAACCTTACATTTATTGGTGATTATTGTTCCTTCCCCATCACATTGCGGACATGTAGAGGAAGTTTGCATCTGGCCCAAAAATGTACTTGTAACACGCATTACGTGACCAGAACCGTGACATGTTGGACAAGTAGTAGGGCGGCTCCCCTTTTCGGCACCAGTTCCGTTACATTCATCACAAGGGATGTACTTTCTGATTTTTATTTTTTTCTCAACACCATGGGTCACTTCTTCAAGATTCAACTTCACTCGTACTCTCAGGTTAGAGCCACGGTTCACTCTTTGGCGTCCACCACCAAAACCAGAACCACCAAAACCAAAATGACCTCCGAAAATATCTCCGAAATGGCTGAAAATATCATCCATACTCATACCACCGCCACTGAATCCGTTTCCTGCAGCCCCACGTACCCCATCATGTCCAAAGCGGTCATAACGGCTGCGCTTCTCTTCATTACTCAGAACCTCATATGCTTCAGCAGCCTCCTTAAATTTCTCCTCAGCTTCCGTATTATCAGGATTCTTATCGGGATGATATTTTAAAGCAAGTTTCCTGTATGCCTTCTTAATTTCAGATATGTCAGCATTTCGGGAAACCCCCAAAACATCATAATAATCTCGTTTATTCATCTCTATTTCGAATTAATTAGCCATAACGGCTTCAAAATATTCTAATCTATTTACTTCTTACTGTCCAACAACAACCTTAGCAAAACGGAGAATTTTACCATTCAGTAAATAACCTTTTTGAATAACATCTACCACTTTGCCTTTCATATCTTCCGTGGGAGCAGGAATGTTAGTAATTGCCTCCATAAAGTCTGTATCAAACTCTTTACTTTGGACTTCAATAGTCTCTAACCCCTTCTGCTTTAAGATATTCATCATTTTATTGTAAATCAACTGAATACCTTGTTTAGCTTCCTGACTAAGTTTATGATCTTCAAAAAATTGAATCGCCCGTTCCAGATCATCGACCACAGCAAGAGTTTCCAAAATTAGTTCTTTGGAAGCTGACATCTGAAGTTCAATTCTCTCCTTAATTGTTCTCTTTCTGTAATTATCAAATTCAGAATATAACCTTAAATATTTATCGTTCTGTTCTTCTAACTTATCTTCGAGCTCCTTGATCTTCTTTTGAGACCCGGATTTTTTTAACTTCTTATCTTCTTTTTTTGAAGACATTTCACTTTCAGTATCCTCATTATCGGAAAGTTCTTCGTCTTTCACTTCCTGTTTCTCAAAAGTCACATCTTCAACACCTTCACTCTGTTGGTCGTTCTTAATTTCCTTCTCTTCTTGTTTATTTGTCATTTTCAAACTTCTTTTATGTTCCCAAATTCAAATACAAATTATTTGCCATGAAGGTTCAGCGGCCAAATTGACAGCATTCCAGTAAAGCCTCTGACAAATTTTTTTTTGCAAAAGTAAATTAAAATGTAACCAAAACCGATTTAGAAATCAGGTTACAATTTATCTGAATTTTGAGAATTGAAAAAATCAGGGAATTCTCACTATATCAGCACCAAGATTACGGAGTCGTTCCCCGATGTGCTGATATCCACGGTCAATCTGCTCAATATTATTAATAATGCTGGTTCCTTCGGCAGAAAGTGCTGCAATAAGCAACGCCACTCCAGCACGAATGTCTGGAGAAGTCATACTGATTCCTCTTAAGGGTTGACTGCCACCAAGTCCGACAACTGTTGCACGGTGCGGATCACATAGAATAATCCGAGCTCCCATATCAATAAGTTTATCTACGAAAAACAAGCGGCTTTCAAACATCTTCTGATGTATCAGGACGCTTCCGTTCGCCTGAGTTGCAACTACAAGAACAATACTGATAAGGTCGGGAGTAAAACCAGGCCATGGAGCATCCGCAATGGTCATAATGGAGCCATCAATGAATGTTTCGATAGAATAGTTATCCTGATTGGGGACCAAAATATCTTTTCCTTTTTGCTCAACCTGAACACCAAGTTTTCTAAAAACCTGAGGGATGATTCCCAAGTCTTCCAACTGAACATTTTCGATAGTAATTTCAGAATGAGTCATGGCTGCCATTCCAATAAAACTACCCACCTCAATCATATCTGCAAGCAAAGTATGCGTAGTTCCTTTCAGGCTACTCACTCCTTCAATGGTCAACAGGTTAGAGCCTATTCCATTGATCTTTGCTCCCATCCGGTTCAGCATTTTACTAAGCTGAACAATATATGGTTCACAAGCGGCATTGAAAATTGTGGTAGTACCTTCCGCCATCACGGCAGCCATCAAAATATTGGCTGTTCCTGTGATGGAAGCCTCATCGAGGAGCATAGAACTTCCTTTAAGCTTATCTACAGAAACTTCAAAGCGCCTTGCTACCTCATCATAATTAAAATTGACTCCCAGTCTTTCTAAACCATTAAAATGCGTATCCAACCTCCGGCGACCAATCTTATCACCTCCAGGTTGTGGAATTACACCTTTGCCATAACGTGCCAACAATGGTCCTAAGATCATGATACTACCACGCAGACTGGTAGCCTTTTGGGTAAAATCATCGGAATACAGGTAGTCAAGATTGAGATTTTCCGCTTTAAAACTATAGGATTCCTCAGACAGTCTTTCAACTTTTGCTCCCAAACCAGCAATCAATTCAATCAAGCGATTCACATCACTAATGTCAGGAACATTGTTAATGACAACTTCATCGGATGTCAATAGAGTTGCACAAACAATCTGCAAAGCTTCGTTTTTTGCTCCTTGCGGGCAAATCGAACCTTGCAAGGGTTTTCCTCCGACAATCTTGAAAGAAGCCATTGTTACTTGTTTTTGCGGGCTTTATTTTGATATTGATTGTTGTTCTTGTTTTTTTGCGCACCGCCTTTTTTGCGTTTCACTGTTTTAGCAGGAGAAAGAATATCTGATACTGCTAAAAGAGACTCTCCTTCATTGAGCTTTAATTTTCCACCGGAAAGTTCTTCCAGTTGAGCCAAAATTAATTCATCATTTACAGAATCACGGTTCCAGCTCAGGTAAGAACGCTTCATATAGTTGGCAATCATTTTTACCATCTCTTCCTTTTCCTGGCCAACATCAAGCTTAATAGCCTCTTTAATCATCTTTTCCAAATTCAGACCATAATGTTTGAAACGAATATGATCCTCGCTGTAAGGAAGCCTTTTTGGCCGACTATAAACATCTTTCTTTTCTGGTTTAGCAAAAGGACCGTCAACATCTAATTTAAAATCTGAAATAATATATAAATGATCCCATAAGCGGTGCTCATAATCATTGGTAACTTTAATCTGCGGATTCATATTGGCCATAACATCAACAATATGTTTTGCCAGTATCAAGCGAGTTTCACGGTCGTCAACCGAAACGGCGTAGTTAACCATCTTTTGAATGTTTCGTCCATATTCGGGAATAGCCATAATTTCTCGCGAAGTGTTATATTCCATGGTATATCAGGTTTGTGCTATCGATAAATTTTTTTGGATAGGATGAGTATTGCAGGCAGAAAATTCAACTCATAAGATGCCTGATCTCATCTGCAAAATTAAATAAAATATTCTTTAACAGAACACAAGCCATGAATTTTGCTGAATCAGAAAAGCCGCTTTTCTGTCAATAAAAAATATGGCCTGAACATTTCAAAACATATTTTAATACATCTTAATAACTCTTAGTTGGTTTTGAAACGGAAGCTGATTTTTTTCAAATCTTCATTAGCCTGGGTAATTTTATTTTTAAGGTTGCGTTTATAATCTTCCACTTTTTTCATGATTTTTTCATCTGTGAAAGATAATATTTGAGCAGCCAAAATTGCTGCGTTAGTGGCATTGTTTATACCTACTGAGGCTACAGGAATTCCTGGAGGCATTTGTACAATAGCAAGCAATGCATCCATCCCATCCAGACTGGCATTAATCGGAACACCGATCACGGGAATTGTCGTCATAGAAGCAATAACTCCCGGAAGATGTGCAGCCATACCAGCTCCTGCGATAATCACTTTAATTCCCCGTTCTTTGGCTCCGGTTGCAAACGCAGCAACTTCCTCCGGTGTACGGTGGGCTGAGAGAGCTTGTAAGTCAAAGGGAATTTCCATTTCATCAAGAATCAAGGCTGCTTTTTCCATAACCTTCATATCCGAAGTACTTCCCATTATAATGCTCACTATTGGTTTCATAGAAATAGAAATAATTTATACCTTGCGAAGGTACAAAATTAACAAGACATCGGATAAACCAGTTTTTCTTAAAATCCAAAAAATTAGTTGCAATTTTTTTGACTTGTATAACTTTCAAAATTAAGCCTAAATGTTATCTTTGTTGGCTATTCAAAATTAATTTTAAAATGGCGCAAATTACAGTCTTTGATAAAACTTTTGAACCGTATATTTCATATCAACAAATTGAGCAGTCCGTTAAAAGAATTGCAGGACAACTGGAAAAGGATCTTAAAGATAAAAATCCGCTTTTCCTTGTTATTCTGAACGGAGCATTTATGTTTGCCGGTGACTTATTCAAAAATCTGAACTTCCCAGCTGAAATTTCTTTTATTAAAGTTGCTTCCTACGCAGGAACGCAAAGTACCGGGGAGATTAAGAAACTAATTGGCATTAATGAAAACCTGGAAGGGAGAACTGTGGTATTGATTGAAGATATTGTAGACTCCGGGAATAGCATGGAAAAAATATTAGAATATTTAGCTTCGGAAAAAACTACCGAAATTAAAATTGCCACTTTGCTGTTTAAGCCTGCTGCCTATAAAAAGCATTTTGAAATTGACTATATCGGTTTTGAAATTCCCAATGATTTTATTGTTGGTTATGGACTGGATTATAACGGGCAAGCACGTAATTTTAGAGACATTTATAAAATCGTCCAATAAATAATATTTTTTACCATGTTGAATATTGCACTATTTGGCCCTCCCGGTGCGGGTAAAGGGACACAATCTAAAAAGCTTCTCGAAAAATACAACCTTACATACATTTCTACTGGCGACATGCTGCGCTCGGAAATAGCTGAAGGTTCTGAATTGGGGATGAAAGCTAAATCAATTATCGAAAAGGGAGGGTTAGTTGACGATGAGTTGATTATCCAACTTATCGAAAAGAAAATCAATACAAACCCTGATTCAAGAGGCATCCTTTTCGACGGATTCCCTAGAACAACAGTCCAAGCCTATATCCTTGAAGGACTTTTACTCAGACTGAATTCTTCTCTGAATTGTATGATTAGCCTAGAGGTTCCTGAGAAAGAACTTGTTACTAGGTTATTATTGCGAGCCAAAGAATCTGGGCGTTCCGATGACTCCATGGAAGTTATCAAAGTCAGACTCAGGGAATATGAAGAGAAGACTAAACCCGTTGCCGACTTCTATGCAAAAAAAAACAAATATTACGCATTAAACGGAGTTGGGAACATTGATAATATCTTTGAAAATATTGACTCAGTCATTGAAAAAACCAAGACTAAAACTCAGACTAATATGGTTTTACTTGGGAAACCAGGTGCAGGAAAAGGAACTCAAGGTAATATGTTAGCTGAAGAGTTGGGACTCGTTTACATCTCGACTGGAAAAATGATGCGCCAGGAAATTAAAGACGGGACAGAAATCGGCAAATTGGCCAAACCATATATGGACAAAGGTGAAATCGTTCCGGATGAAATTCCAATCCAGCTTATTGAACGTATGATAAATGAGAATCCTCATGCTAATGGATTTATTTTCAAAGGGTTTCCAAGAACATTAATTCAAGCTTATATACTTGACGGATTACTCCAAAGGGTAAACATGTCCGTTTCTGCTCTTGTTGAGATGAAAATTACCACTTTAGAAGCTATTAAACGTCTTTCAGAAAGAGCAAAAACTCCGAAAGCCCGTTCGTATGACCATTCTACCGAATTGATCATCAATCGCCTTGAACAATATAGAGATAAGACACTTCCTGTAATTGATTTCTATAAAAACCAGGGGAAATATTATGCCATAAAAGCGGATGGAGATGAGTCGGAAGTTTTTTTAAGACTTAAAGCAAAAACCATTGATGTATTTAAGGAAAATTATTGATAAAAGAACAAATACTGAAAATAAAAAAGCTGTCCAAAAGGACAGCTTTTTTATTTTTTTTTCACTTATTATGCGGTCAGCGAATCAACCGGGAAATGAGGTTTAAGAAAAAATTAAATTAATCCTTATAAAAACCTTTTTCTTTGGCATCCTGTAAAGCGCTATAGATTCCCTTTTTGTTGATAGTTCTAATACCAGCAGCAGAAACTCTCAAAGTAACCCACTCATCTGTTTCAGGAACATAAAACCTTTTTGTATGAAGATTTGGTTGAAATTTTCTTTTGGTCTTAATATTTGAGTGAGAAACATTGTTTCCTGTTATCACTTTCTTTCCTGTTATCTGACAAATTCTTGACATGGCTGTTCGTTTTATTCTTGTAAGAAAAATGGAGTGCAAAGAACGGAATATTTTTTCAATTATTCAAACGAATTGTCAATTTTTTCTTTAGACATTATAATTAGCACAATTCACTGATTATGTTTTAATTAATTTGATTTTATTCAAAATGAATTTTTGCGAGTTTATCGGTTTCCGTACATTTTCTCGTAATACTGCTGATAGTTACCCGAAGTAACGTTATCAAGCCAGACCTGATTATTTAGATACCAGTCGACTGTTTTCTCAATACCTTCTTCAAACTGCAGACTTGGTTTCCAACCTAGTTCTCTCTGCAATTTTGATGAATCAATCGCATAACGCAAATCATGACCTGCCCGGTCAGTAACGTAAGTTATTAATTGTTCGGAAGTACCAGGTTCGCGCCCCAGCTTTTTATCCATTACCTTACAAAGAACTTTGATCAAGTCAATATTTTTCCATTCATTGTGTCCACCAATATTATAAGTATCACCGTTTAACCCTTTGTGGAAAATCAAATCGATGGCGGAAGCATGATCTTCAACAAACAACCAATCGCGAACATTGACTCCCTTGCCATAAACCGGAAGCGGTTTATTATGCCGAATATTATTGATAAATAATGGGATCAATTTTTCAGGAAACTGATTTGGCCCGTAATTATTGGAACAATTTGAAATTACCGTGGGGAGTTGATATGTATCATGATAAGCCCTTACAAAATGGTCTGAAGAAGCCTTGGAGGCAGAGTATGGACTGTGTGGATCGTAACCGGTTTCTTCAGTAAAAAATCCTGTCTCCCCCAATGTTCCATAGACTTCATCTGTTGAAATGTGGTAGAACTTTTTACCTTCTTCATTACCTTTCCAGATTGCTCTTGCCGCATTAAGCAGATTTACAGTTCCCAGTACATTGGTCACAACAAATTCATTAGGATTCGTAATAGAACGATCTACATGAGATTCAGCTGCCAAATGTATTACTCCATCAAATTCCTCTTTTTGAAAAAGCTCCAAAATAAATTTCTCATCAGTAATATCTCCCAGCACAAAATGATAGTTGGGCATTTTATCGATATCCGACAGATTCTCCAGATTTCCGGCATAAGTCAGTTTATCAAGATTGTAGATCTGACAATCGGCATATTTTTTTACAAATAATCGTACAACATGTGAACCAATAAATCCGGCACCTCCGGTGATAAGTATTTTCTTCATGTTAATTTTTAATAAGCTGTGAGTATTATATATAAATTATCCAATTCTATTTTAAAAGTTCATTTTTACGATAGGCCTGCTCCCATTTCCAGGCAGAGGCAACCATTTCCTCTATTCCCTTTTCAGCTTTCCAACCCAATTCTTCGTTGGAAAATGTCGGATCAGCCCATACTTCAATCACATCGCCTTCACGGCGGTCAACAATTTTATATCTTAATTTTTCTCCTGATATTTTTTCAAAAGCATTAATTACTTCCAAAACTGAATAACCTTTTCCCGTTCCAAGATTAAAAACTTCAAAACCATTTTTCATTTTGTCTTCAATCATCCTTCTGACAGCCACCACATGTGCTTTGGCCAAATCCACAACATGAATATAATCACGAATAGGTGTTCCGTCAATGGTCGGGTAATCACCTCCGAAAACCTTTAATTCCTTACGGATTCCAATAGCTGTTTGAGTAATGAACGGAACCAAATTGTTAGGTACCCCCAACGGCAATTCTCCGATTAAAGCACTTTCATGAGCTCCAATGGGATTAAAATATCTCAGAGCAATAGTCTTAATTTCTGAAGTTTTTATCGTATCCTGAAGAATCTCTTCTGAAATTTGTTTGGTATTCCCATAAGGAGATTCGGCCTTTTTTATTGGAGCTTTTTCCGAAACCGGCAATTCATCAGGCTGACCGTATACAGTACAGGAAGATGAAAACACAATGTAAGGGATTTGATTTTCCTTCATACTTTCCAAAATATTCATCAGAGAAACCAAATTGTTCCGGTAATATTCCAATGGTTTTACGACAGACTCTCCCACAGCTTTAGATGCTGCAAAATGAATTACTCCCTTAATATCAGAATTTCTTTTAAAGAAATCTGCTGTTTTTTCACGGTTAACTAAATCAAAAACCTCAAGTATGGGTCTTATTCCCGTAATCTTTTCAATCTGTCCAACAATCTCCTCACTGGAATTCGACAGATTATCAACGATGACAACCTCGAATCCCTGATTCTGCAATTCCACTACCGTATGCGAACCTATATATCCAGTGCCACCAGTAACCAGTATTTTCATCTTACAATTATTCGTTATTCAATTATGATATTTTCTTTACTTTCCCCTCTTTTAACTCATATTTTTCATGGCTCTCGGGACATTCTGCCAAACCATTTTTGTCAAAATTAAGGCGATGCCCGTATTCACTCATCCAGCCCAATTGCTTTGCCGGGTTTCCTACAACCAATGCGTAAGGTAGCACTTCTTTCACTACCACTGCTCCAGCCCCAATAAAAGCATATTCGCCAATATTATGACCACAAACAATGGTTGCGTTGGCACCAATGCTCGCACCTTTTTTGACCAATGTTTTTGTATACTGTCCACGTCGATTGACAGCGCTACGTGGATTTGTTACATTAGTGAATACCATGGATGGCCCTAAAAACACATCATCCTCACAAATTACCCCACTGTATATCGAAACATTATTTTGGACTTTAACATTATTACCAAGAACTACGTCTGGCGAAACCACAACATTTTGCCCGATGTTACAATTCTCTCCCATCTTACAGCCTGTCATAATATGTGAAAAGTGCCAGATCTTTGTTCCCTTTCCAATTTCACAACCTTTATCTATTATAGCTGTTTCGTGTGCAAAGTATTCTTTTTCCATTATCAAATTTCTTAATGTTGGCTTATAAATTCCAAAACAGCATCAGCAATTTCCTTCTGCATTACATCAGTAAGTTCTGTGTGGATGGGCAATGAAAGCACTGATTCACTCAAAAGTTCCGCAACAGGGAAATCTCCTTCTTTATAACGTGGATCACTATATGCTTTCTGTAAATGCAACGGAACAGGATAATATATTGCTGAAGCTATTCCCTTTCCTGCTAAATGTTTCATCAATCCTTCACGATCCACATTTTTCAAAACCAAAGTATACTGATGAAAAACATGGTTCGTAAATTCAGCTGTAACGGGAGTTTGCAACTTTACACACCCTTCAAAAGTTTTATTGTAAAAATCTGCCGCTTTCTGACGAGCCGCAGCATATTCATCCAGATATTTCAGTTTTACATTTAAAATGGCGGCCTGAATGCTATCCAATCTGGAATTCATCCCGATATAATCGTGATAATACCTTACTTTCATCCCATGGTTTGCAAGGACTTTAAGTTTTGAAGCCAACTCATCATTATCTGTAAAGATAGCCCCACCATCTCCAAAAGCTCCCAGATTCTTCGACGGGAAAAAAGATGTACAGCCAATATCACCAATAGTGCCGGCTTTTTTGATTTTATTTGAAAACTGAATCTCTGCTCCTAAAGCTTGAGCCGTATCTTCTATGATATACAGGTTATGCTTTTCTGCAATCCCTTTTATTCTAGACATATCAGCCGCTTGTCCAAAAAGATGAACAGGAATAATGACTTTTGTTTTCGGTGTTATAGCTTTTTCAACAGCCTCAGGATCGATATTGAAAGTATCTGGCAATGCGTCGACCAAAACCGGAGTTAGTTTTAACAATGCGATTACTTCAGCAGTGGCGATAAAAGTGAAAGATGTAGTTATGACTTCATCTCCCGGTTCTAGATCCAAAGCCATTAAAGCGAGCTGAAGAGCATCAGTTCCATTTCCACAAGTTATGACATGATTCACGCCCAAATATTTCTCAAGATGTCGCTCAAAAATTTCCACAGCCGGGCCCTTAATAAAAGAAGTAGATTGTATAACTTCCTGTAAAACAGCATCAATTTCAGGCTTAATTTTTTGATATTGACCTAATAGGTCAACCATAGGGTATCGCATCATAAATTGAAAATAGTTATTGAATTGGATACAAAAATAAAAGAATTAACCTTTACATGGTAAAAAAGAAGATACAAGTCAGGATTTGGTATCACCAGGAAATTGAATTATAAAACGCGTCCCTTTTCCTGGTTCACTTTCAACAAATAATTTTCCCTGATTCATTGCAACAAACTCCCTGACAATAATCAGGCCCAGGCCCGTTCCCTTCTCACTTTTCGTACCAGGTCTGGAGGTCAACTTCTCTGTATTAGACTGAATATTCCTGATTTCATCCTGGGTTATTCCAATACCACTGTCTTCGACGATAATCTCAAGTGATTCGGGCTCATTCAAGACACTAATTACCACTTCGCTTCCTGGATTTGAGTACTTTATAGCATTAGAGATAAGATTACGAAAAACTATATCCATCAAATCAGGATCAAAAGAGGCTTTTGCAGCCTTAGATCCTTTGTAAACCAATGCAATATCCTTGGATTTTGCCTGCTCCTTTAAAACCTCCAGCACATCTTTAATAACAGGGTAAAAATTATTAACAGCTAATCGAGGCATAATATTCTCCCGCATAATACGCGCCCAGGACAGAAGATTCTCAACAATTGTATAAGTTGAATCCACAGAATTCTTTATCGTGATGATCAGTGAGGCTATCTCCTCTTTAGAAAAATCGGCGAGATCCTCAGATACCATATTAAGAATTGACTTCTGGGTACCTACTGCCCCTCTAAAATCATGTGCTATAACTGACAGCAATTTCTCCTTGGAATCATTGGCAACTTTTAATTTTTGTTGTGACCTTTTCAGATCTTCGTCCATACGGATTCTTCTTGTTATGTCACGCAACGTTCCTTCAAAACCAACAACATCTCCGCTCTCATCTCTGATAACCTGTGCGTTAAGTGAACAGTCAATTTTTTTGTTCCCTTTTGCTGATATAATAATATTGAGATCCTGGATTCTGTTTTGTTCAATAAAATTCTCCTTTGCTTGATCCCAGTCTACACTAAATTGCGTAAAAGAAGTTACTTTTTTCCCTATAATCTCAGAAGGTTCATATCTAGCAATTTTCTTTACCGATGGGCTAACTTCCATAATTACACCATCATCATCCATCTTAAAGTAAATATCAGGAAAAGCATTGAAAATATTTCTAAACTTTTCTTCACTTTCTTTAAGCGCTTGCTGCGATTTTTGAATTTCAGTAACATCCCAAAAATTAATGATGTATCCTTTCAATAAAGGATGATTCTCTTCAATTCTTTTAAAGAGCCCTCTCATCATCCTATACTCACCATCCGTTCTTCTGAGCCTGAAGAGTACGTTTTTGTGAATCATAACTCCTTTTTTCATTAAATCTGCAATCTGCATCAAAGCAGGAATGTCATCAGGATGAACAAACTGAAGGGCTGATGTTCCAATTCTTTTATTTACATCTCTAGAGAAAGATTTAAGAGAAGGACTTAAATATGTACTGTTAAAATGTTCATCTATTAGTACTACATGACTTTCCGATTCCTCAAGCAAAGTATCGATAAGTAATTTTTGTCGCTGTAACTCATTACCTTTAGTTACTCTATGCTTTAACCATGTAACCAAGAGTCCAACAATTAAAAGAGTAAGCAGAACATAAATAGTTAAATATGCTTCTACCTTTTTTTTGGTTTCTCTTGCTAGTAATAATTCATGATTTCTTTCTTTTATGCGATTTCTTTCCTCAACGACCATAAGTTGTCGAGCTTTTTGATTTGAAAACACACTATCATTAATTGCGCTATATGATTTCAGAATTTTGTAAGCTTTCTTGTACTCTTTTTCATTGGCATATAGACGGTGCAATAGCCCCATAACCTCGAATAAATCACGTACATTCCTACTCTCCTGAGCATATTGTAAGCTTTTTTCAGCGCTGTTAATAGCATAGGAATAATTCTTTTTTACTTCATAATATTCGGCCAGATTAAACAGACTCTCAGTTATAGTCCCTTTATCCTGAATTCTTGTGGCTAGATCCAGCGCCTCCTGATAATATTGAAATTCAAGAACAGAATCATTTAGATCCCTGTAAATGTCACCAATGTTATTTAAATCAACCGCAGCCGTATATTTATCATCGATTTTCCGAGATAACACCAATGATTTATTCACATATTCCAAAGCCTTTTTATAGTCCTTTTGCTGTTCATAGATGTTTCCTAAATTATTATAAACAGCTGTTATAGTTAAAGTATCCTGAACTTCTTCTGCAATTTTCAACGCTTTTTCATAAAACTTCAGTGCATTTTGTATATCATGCTGATCCTGATACACTACTCCGATATTTATTTCAATACCTGCAATTTTTTTTGGATCGTTTAATTCGGTAAAAATTCTTAATGCTTCAAGATAATAATTCATCGCTTCTGCCTTATTCCCCATATTATCCATCGCAATACCTGAAATATCATTAAAGGTCCCCTCTAATAATTTGTCATTAAGCTGCTTTGCAATTTGTAAACCTTCAGAAGTATATTCAAAGACTCGTTGATTATCATTAAGATAATAATTACAAATAGCTAATCTCTTTAATAGTAGCAGATAATCTTTGTTTCTAGGAAAACTTTTTAGAAGCAATCTGGCGGCATCATAACTAGAGTCTGCCTCTTTAAGCATGTTATTTTTTTCGTAGACCTGTCCTTCTGCTTCCAAAACTTTAGCCAGCAAATTATTGTTCTGGGATTTTTTTGCCAAGGATAAAGCAGATAAAAGATAGGGACGAGCCTGATCTAACTCTTTCGATTTTGAAAGGGCAGAATCAAGATAGTTGTTGACTTGGGTAGTATACTGAATGTATCCAGGAGCAGCAGAGCACAACACCAAAACCAATACAATCTTTACCACCCCATGAAAGGAAGGGTAAAAAGAGCTCATAACGGATTTCATAATATTTGTTGTTTTTGCATTCATGGCCCCAACATAAAAAAGGTCATGCGAGCAAATATATTCATTTTTTGCAGCAACCGCGCAAAAAAATCATTTTCAATCTATTCCAGGAGAACTTGAATATATTTAAAGTTTTAAGCAACAAATATTTTCTTTATAAACTTACTTTGAATTTTACTTTTAGAAATGATCGTCTACACTTTCATCTACAGATTTTCTATGTGTTTTATCGTACTTTTTACAATCGAATTCAACATCAATATTTTTCAACGGTTTCAGGAAATCGTCTTTCTTACTAATTCCTAAAGAAGGATCAGCATATATCTTTTGCATATATAGTGCCCATATTGGTAATGCCATATTTGCACCTTGACCTAAAGCTATTGTGTGAAAATGTACGGACCTGTCCTCTGCTCCTATCCAGACTCCGGTTGTAAGCTTAGGAACAATTCCCATAAACCATCCGTCAGATTGGTTTTGAGTAGTACCAGTCTTTCCTGCAATAGGATTCCTAAATCCATACTTCCATCCCAACCTGACACCCGTTCCACTTTCAACAACGCCTTCCAAGAGTTTGATCATTTTATAGGCAGTCATCTCGCTCATCGCCTCATTCTTCTGTGGTTTATATTGGTAAAGTACATTGCCATTTTTATCTTCAATTTTAGTAACAAAAATCGGCTTGATATAGACCCCTTTATCGGCAAAGGTATTCATTGCGCCGGTCATTTCTTCCAGCGAAATATCAGCCGTTCCCAATGCGATGGAGGGAACAGCAGGAATAGGGGAAGTGATACCCATACTGCGCGCCATCTGAATCACGGATTGCGGTGAAAACTGTCTGATCAGCCAGGCAGCAATCCAGTTATTCGAGGTCGCTAAAGCCCATTTCAATGTAACTTCTTTTCCAACATCTTCATTATCGGCATTTTCCGGCGACCAGTATTGACCATCCCCCAAGGGTACGCTATACTGAATGTTCGGCACTTTATAACAAGGGCTGTATTCGCCTTCCTGCATGGCAAGTGTGTACAGAAAAGGTTTAAAAGCCGAACCTACCTGACGTCTTGCCTGAGAAACATGATCGTATTTAAAATAAGTAAAATCAATACCGCCTACATAAGCACGAACAAAACCGGTAGTCGTTTCCATAGACATCAATCCGGCCAGAAGGAAGTACTTATAATAACGGATAGAATCCATAGGAGTCATAGTAGTATCTATATCTCCATTCCAGGAGAAAACCTTCATTTCTACAGGCGTATTAAAAGCTTTCTCTATAGAATCTTCAGGATAACCTTCTTCTTTCATTAGTCGATACCGCTCGGACCGTTTCATAGCCTGATTCATAATCTGCTGTACTTGTACCTTTACCTGATCTCCTGTACCCTGCAAATCGAAAGGCGCATATGGAATACCTTTCCAAACCTTATAAAACTCTGGCTGAAGTTCATTGGCAAGATGCTCTCTCACAGCCTCCTCGGCATACCTTTGCATTTTTGAATTAATGGTAGTATAGATTTTCAAACCATCTTTATAAAGGTTATAAGGTTGTCCATCGCTTTTGAAATGGGTTGCACACCATTGATTCATCTTATCACGGAGAAATTCCCTGAAATAACGTGCCTCACCAGTATTATGATTTTGCAACCCAAATTTTTCAACACCCAGAGGAAGTTGAACTACTGAATCAAAAACATGTTGAGTGATTTTGTGATATTTTAGCATCTGAGCCAATACCAGATTTCTTCTCTCCATTGCTGCCTTCGGATGCAAAATAGGGCTGAAATGCGTTGGACGATTTACAACCCCCGCCATCAGTGCGGATTCCTGGAGATTTAAGGAATCGGGTGATTTATCGAAAAATGTTTTTGCAGCCGATTTAATTCCATAAGCATTATGTCCAAAAAATACCGTGTTAAGATACATGGTAATAATCTCTTCCTTAGAATAATAGCGTTCCAACTTGACGGCAGTTACCCATTCCTGAAATTTTCTGATAACAAGATGCAAAGTGTTCAGATCGCCTCGTGGAAAAAGATTTTTAGCAAGCTGCTGTGTAATCGTACTACCGCCGCCTTTATAATGTCCTGAAACAAGGCCATACATTACACGAAGAATTGCCCGCTCGTCAATTCCTGAATGCTGTTCAAAACGAACATCTTCAACAGAAATAAGCGCATTAATCAGATCAGGCGATATCTGCCTGTAACTGACATTAGAACGGTTCTCAATATAATACGTTCCCAGTATTTTTCCATCCGATGAAATAACCTCAGAAGCCAAGTTGCTTTCCGGGTTTTCCAACTGTTTAAAGCTGGGCATGGGACCGAAAAACTGTGTTACTATTCCATAAAAGAACAAAACCAACAACAACAATCCAATCAAATAGATAAGCCAGAATTTGGTAATATAATTAAAGAATTTCTTCTTAGGCTCCTGCTTTGTTTCTTTTTCCATGAACCCTGTTCCCTGTTTATTTTAATTTCTAATTTGACCGTACAAACCTCAAACCAATATTCCTAACTCCTTTCAAAGTATCTGCCCTCATCGCCTGCCAGATTGTAAACTCATAGTTTCCTTTCATTGGAAACCGTAAATTTCGCTTTAACAAAATCTGGTCCTCTTTAACAGAACCCCAACCTTTTCCCAGCCATTTACCTGCGTTATTTGCCAAGATAAGCTGAAGCGTATCACGCGTGATATGGCCGTTAGGAAAACGAGTTTGTAAAAATAAATATAAATTGCTGTAGCCGTAATCCCTGGTATGCCTAACATTCAAATAAAAATTATAGGTTGTCAGACTATCCGGAACCATTACCTCAAAATCTTTTGGATTATCTTTATACCAATGCCCGTCAACATTAGCTGTTTGATCGAAAAGAACGCCGCTTGAACAGGAAACCAGCAGCATAACCAGCAACACGGGAATCACGTTTAAAGGTTTAATAATTC
Organism: Bacteroidales bacterium; assembly: GCA_014860665.1. GTDB lineage: Bacteria > Bacteroidota > Bacteroidia > Bacteroidales > F082 > Sulfidibacterium. The sequence goes on from JACZJI010000006.1 coordinate 34,709, forward strand.
TCTTCATTTACATGTATTTACGCAAGAATAATTTCACTCCTTTTGCCGGTTATTTTTATATATAGGAAACATATCCTTCGTTTTCAGCCGAACTTTCTTCACTAACGACCTGTTGAGTCTGTTGTGCATAAATCTCAAGTTCATCAGGTAATTTTCCCCGCTGATTCATCTCAATAATATTTTTAACCTGATCAACAGGAATAACAAGCATACTGTTGGGGTCATTCACATAAGAGTAAAGCATTACTCTCTTAAAAATATCACTCTTTTGATGAACCGCATTTCCCTTCTTTGATTTAAGAACGATTTTTGGGTCAGAAAATTCTTCAAGTATCTCTAAATAATGATCCAACTCATAATTCAGACAACATTTAAGTTTACCACACTGACCAGCAAGCTTTTGAGGATTCAGTGATAATTGTTGTACACGGGCAGAATTGGTAGAAACACTTTTAAAATTACTCATATGCGATGAGCAGCAAAGTTCCCGTCCACAGGAACCAATACCTCCCAATTTAGAAGCCTCCTGCCTTGCCCCAATCTGTCGCATTTCAACACGCACTTTGAATTCCTCTGCAAGCCTCCTGATAAGGATTCTAAAATCCACCCGTTCATTAGCCGTGTAATAAAAAATTGCTTTGGTTTTATCGCCTTGATACTCGACATCATTTAGTTTCATATCAAGCCCAAGTTCATCAACAATTTTCTTGGTTTTGAAAAGAGCACTGTCTTCAAGCGCTATAGATTCAAACCATTTTTCAATATCGGCACTCCGCGCATGACGGTATATCTTCTTTAATTCAGTTTTTTCAGGATCTACCTTTTTTCTTTTCATCTGCAGCCTAACAACCTCTCCGGTAAGGGAAACTATTCCTATTTCATGGCCGGGGTTGGCCTCAACAGCCACAATTTCACCTTCTTTCAAATTCAGTTCAGGTGTACAAATAAAAAAGTCTTTTCTTCCGTTTTTAAAGCGGACTTCGACAAAAAGATCCTTATTTTCTGAATTAGGATCTTGATAATCCTTCAACCAATTAAAAGATTTTAACTTACAACATCTTGAGTGATCAAGAGTCACACCTTCAGGTAATTCAGTACCCGACAGGCAACACTCCTCTCCAGTTATAGTGTTACTTTGATTATATATATCGATGGGATTTTCCATTTTTCTAAAATTAGCATTGCGAGTACAAAAGTAGAAAATTTATACATGAGTGATATGAACAACACAGGTTAGGCATATAATATGCTATACCTAGAAAATTTCTTTGGACTTATTTGGCATTTGCAGCAAAAACCCTTCCCCTCTTCAATAGGTCAATAATCCTAAAACTTAGATGAGTAAACAAAATTCCAGGGTTGGCATTTCTTTCTACATGAAAAACAGCATCATTCAGAAGCGCATAAATCTCTTTGCTGTTAGCATTATTAACAAAGGGTCCGAAATTTTTAAAATATTCTTTCTCCTCTGCTCCGGCAATAAGTTTTACCTCTAATTTCTGATTAACCAACAAAGCGCTATGAATAACATTTAAGCCGTAGGTCAAAAAACTTTTTTGCTTTTCCCTTCCCAAACGGGATAATTCCTGTATTAGGGTGTTTAGTTTAAAATAGTCGCCCGGTTTAAAGCAAAGACGCATCCATTCCCTGAAGGTTATAAAATTATATTCATTTTCTCCTGAAAATTCCACAACATTAAGTGCCATATTCCAGTTTCCCTGAACTAAAGCAGCAAGATCTTCCGCTTTTGATTCATCTATGGAATCAGGAAATCGTTTCAATAGAACCTGTATAATTTTTTCATCCGGGATTCTTGGAACCTTTACCAGTTGTGCACGTGAGCGGATGGTAGGAATAATCATTTCATATCTTTCTGCAACCAGTATGATCAGTGTTTTATCTGGTGGTTCTTCAAGGCTTTTCAGCAGCTTGTTTGATGCCTGATCCATTAACTTTTCCGCCAGATAGATGATAACCACTTTATATTCTGCCTCATAAGGCTTCAGTCCAAGAATCTTCACAACATCATCGGCATCGCGGGTATAAATGGTTCCCTGTTTATTCCCTATCGCCAGCTTTTCGTACCACTGATTCTGGTCAGCATAACCTTGGGTTTCATTTAAATGCTCTCTCCATTCCTCTGTGAAAAGTAACGATTTAGGATCTTTTTTTACTTTATCGTTGGTGTTGGTAGGGAAAATAAAATGAAGATCTGGATGCGCAAATTTCTGGTATTTAATGCACGAAGGACAAGTTCCACAACTGTCGCCATCTTTTTTGTTGTGGCAATTGACATATTGGGCAAACGCAATAGCCAAAGGCAAAGCCCCTGAACCCTCCGGTCCTAGAAACAACTGAGTATGCGCCAGTCTTTTCTCATTTACACTGGCAATCAATTTCTCTTTTACCGCTTCCTGTCCAATGACAAAACTAAATTGCATAAGCCTTTTTTCAGATTTCAAAAGTAAAAAATAGCCGCCAACATAGCTACAATCGTTGAAATAAAAAACAAAAGTGCCACACTTATGTGCAGCACTTTATTGTTATAATTCAGAATTCAACCATTAACTCAGCTTAGCACCAATAAACTGACGGTTCATGCGAGCAATATTTGTTATTGAAATCTCCTTCGGGCACTCGGCCTCACAGGCATAAGTGTTTGTACAGTTACCAAATCCAAGTTCATCCATCTTTGCCACCATCTTTTTAACGCGCTCTTTAGCTTCAACTTTGCCCTGTGGCAGCAATGCAAACTGTGAAACTTTTGCTGAAACAAACAGCATAGCTGATGCATTTTTACAAGCTGCTACACAGGCTCCACAACCAATACAAGCTGCAGCATCCATAGCCAGATCTGCATTTTCTTTGTTAATCGGGATAGCATTAGCATCCGGAACTCCACCAGTAGTAGCCGAAACATATCCACCTTCCTGAATAATTAAATCGAACGCCGAACGGTCAACGATTAGGTCCTTAATAACCGGGAATGGTTTAGCTCTCCATGGTTCCACCACAATGGTGTCCCCATCTTTGAATTTTCTCATGTGCAACTGGCAAGTTGTTGTTGCCTTTTCAGGGCCATGAGGATGTCCATTAATAAACATGCTGCACATACCGCAAATACCTTCACGGCAATCGTGATCAAATGCAACCGGGTCCTCTCCTTTTTCTACGAGTTCATCATTCAGGATATCGAACATTTCCAAAAAAGAAGTATCGGGTGATATATCATGAACCTGGTAATCTACAAACTTACCCTGATCTGCGGGTGAGGCCTGACGCCATACTTTTAATTTTAGATCCATTGTTCTGTATTTTTAAATTTTTAAATCTGATTAATTCCGTTAAGAGGTTTTATAATTCCGTGTTTTTACCTCGATATTTTCATAAACCAAAGGTTCCTTGTTAAGCACAGGTTCCTTATCATCTCCGGCATATTCCCATGCAGCGACATACATAAAGTCTTTATCGTCACGCAGGGCTTCTCCCTCAGGAGTTTGGTATTCTTCACGGAAGTGACCTCCTGCAGATTCATTGCGATGGAGTGCATCTCGTGCCATCAGTTCACCAAGTTCCAGAAAATCAGCAACACGCAAGGCTTTTTCCAATTCTATGTTCACACCTTTATTACTGCCCGGAACCCGAACATTTTTCCAGAATTCTTCGCGCAAAACACGAATCAGTTTAATTCCTTCTTCAAGACCTTCTTTATTACGGGCCATCCCCACATGATCCCACATAATACGTCCAAGCCTTTTGTGAATTGAATCGACAGTTTCAGTGCCCTTGATGGAAAGCAGCTTTTCAATTCTTTCATTAACAGCTTTTTCAGCCTCATCAAATTCAGAAGTATCTGTAGAAATATGTCCAACTGAAATCTGGTCAGCAAGATAATTTTGCATTGTGTAGGGAAGGATGAAATAACCATCCGACAAACCCTGCATCAGCGCAGAAGCTCCCAAACGGTTTGCACCATGATCGGAGAAATTAGCTTCACCACCAACGAATAATCCTGGAATCGTACTCTGCAGTTCATAGTCAACCCAGAGACCTCCCATCGTATAATGGATCGCTGGATAAATCATCATTGGAGTCTGATACGGATCATCATCAACAATCTTTTCGTACATCTGGAACAAGTTTCCATACCGGGCCTCAATTACACTTTTCCCTAATCTTCCGATAGCTTCTTTGAAATCAAGAAATACTGCTAATCCGGTAGGTCCTACACCAAAGCCGGCATCACAACGCTCTTTGGCAGCGCGGGAAGCCACGTCTCGTGGAACAAGGTTACCAAAAGCAGGATATCTTCTTTCTAAATAATAATCACGATTTTCTTCAGCAATGTCTTTTGCCTTGAGTTCTCCTTTTCTGACTTTTTCAGCATCTTCTATTTTCTTGGGAACCCAGATACGTCCATCATTACGAAGACTTTCACTCATCAAGGTCAGTTTTGACTGATAATCTCCGTGAACCGGAATACAGGTTGGGTGAATCTGCACGTAACAAGGATTTGCAAAATAAGCACCCCGTTTGTATGCACGCCATGCTGCACTTCCATTAGATGTCATAGCATTTGTGGAAAGGAAGAACAAGTTTCCATAACCACCTGTAGCCAGCAATACTGCGTGAGCACTATGACGTTCAATTTCTCCTGTAAACAAATTCCTCACAATAATACCACGTGCGCGGCCATCTTTCATAACAACCAAATCCAACATTTCGCGACGAGTGAAGAGCTTTACGGAACCTCTTTTGATTTCTTTACTCAAAGCACCATAAGCTCCCAAAAGCAACTGCTGTCCGGTTTGACCGCGTGCATAAAATGTTCGCGAAACCTGAGCACCTCCGAAAGAACGGGTTGCCAGGTAACCGCTATACTCGCGTGCAAACGGAACACCTTGTGCCACACACTGATCAATTATACTGTTGCTATTTTCAGCAAGACGATAAGTATTAGACTCACGTCCCCTGTAATCACCGCCCTTTACTGTATCATAAAACAATCGGTAAATAGTATCGCCGTCATTTGGATAATTTTTAGCAGCATTGATACCTCCCTGGGCAGCAATACTGTGTGCCCTTCTCGGGCTATCCTGAATACAGAAAACTTTCACATTAAAACCCAGCTCACCTAAGCTGGCAGCAGCAGAACCACCGGCAAGCCCGGTACCCACTACTATGATATCAATTTTACGCTTATTGGCAGGATTTACTAGTTTTTGATGTTCCTTATAATGGGTCCATTTCAACGCCAATGGGCCTTCCGGAATTCTTGAATCTATCTTTGACATAAGGCTATACTATTTAAAGAAATAAATGAATAAAGGAATAATGGCAAAACCCAGGGCAACTACGATGGCATACGCACGGCTTAACCCCTTAATAAATCCCCAGTAAGTCGGATGATTCAATCCTAACGTCTGAAAAGCCGACTGCAGAGCATGGTCCAGATGAAATCCCATAAGCAAAATCAAAACCACATAAATAAACACATAATACCCGTTATGGAAAAGAGCCATTACCAGCGCTCCCATATCCTCTTCTCCACTAGGAGTCATCGGCATATGTCCAACCCAACCCATTTTCACGAAAAAGAAGTTATTAAGGTGCATTATCAGAAAAATAAAAATCACCAGTCCCGTATAAATCATATACTTTGAGAAAGGTGATTGTTCCATCGCGGCTCTTTTTTTATAGCCTTTTGGCCGAGACATCCAGTTTTGAATCTGAAGGACTATGCCATAAAAAATATGAATAGCAAACCCGGCAAATAAAACCCACTGAAAAACCTGAATAAATGCATTTGTTCCCATAAAATGGGCGCCCTCATTAAATAAATCTTTACTGACAAGCAAAAACGAATTAACGGTTAAATGTACTACCAGAAACGTAAGCAAAAATAACCCCATCAAGGACATAATAATCTTCTTCGTAATGGAAGAATAGTAAGATTTGTTACTCATAATTAAATATTTTTACTGACATATACTCGAATAATTTAATTTTGTTGAACATTGAACGGACAAAGGTATTAAAGTAAGTAGAAAATCCTATGTATGCGAAATAATTTATACGTAGTTTAAATATTTTAGAGATGCGTTACAAATCCATTAACCCTAGATTTTTCACCAGAAACAGAAGGAATTTCGCCGCACAGCTCGGAGAAGATTCTTTTGCAGTATTTTTTTCTAATGATCAAAGCCCACGAAATGGTGATCAATATCATACTTTCAGACAAAGTTCAGACTTCTTTTATCTGACCGGCATCGAGCAGGAAAAAAGTATACTTCTGATAGCTCCTCACTGCCCAAATAAAAATCTGAAAGAAGCTTTGTTTCTTCTTGAGAGTAATGAAACATTAGAAACTTGGGAAGGGCACAAACTTACGAAAGCCGAGGCGTCTGCAATGTCCGGAATAGAAAATGTTTTTTGGCTTGAGGATTTTGATGTTCATTTAAGAGAGGTGATGGCTTATTATGATAATGTCTACCTCAATAGTAATGAGTACACTAAATTTTTCTCTGATGTTGAAACCCGTGAAATAAGAATAGGAAAACAAATCAAAGAAATGTTTCCCTGGCATAAGTATCACCGGGCAGCTCCTTTGCTGATAAAGCAGAGACTGATAAAAAGTAAGGAAGAAATAGAAGTGATGCAGAAAGCTTGCGAAGTTACCAACAAGGGATTTAAACGGGTTTTAAGAACCGTTAAGCCTGGGATGTTCGAATACGAGGTTGAAGCTGAAATTACCTATGAATTTATCCGAAATGGAGCCAACGGTCATGGATATGCCCCTATTGTGGCTTCAGGAAAAAATGCATGTTTTTTACATTATGTGGAAAATGATAAAAAATGTAGAAAAGGTGATTTACTCCTTTTAGACATTGGCGCCGAATATGCCAACTATTCTGCAGATTTAAGTCGCACAGTACCTATTAGCGGTAAATTTTCCAAATGGCAAAAACAGCTCTACAGTGCCGTTTTAAACGTCATGAAAGAGATTAAGAAGCTTTACATTCCAGGTAGCACAATCAATGATATCAATGATGCAGCCAACCTTCTGATGGAAGCAGAAATGATAAAACTAGGACTTTTTACAGCTGCAGATGTGGAAAATCAGAATCCTGATAAGCCGTTGTATAAGAAATATTTTATGCACGGAGTTGCCCATTTCCTGGGTCTGGATGTGCATGATGTAGGGCTCAAGACTGTCCCTTTTGAACCAGGAATGGTACTTACCTGTGAACCGGGGATTTATATTTCTGAAGAGGGCACCGGAATACGTATCGAGAACGATATTCTGATTACTGAAAAAGATCCGATCGACCTTATGGCAGATTTCCCCACAGATGTGGAAGAAATAGAAGCTTTGATGAACGAATAGAATAAGACTTTTAACCTGAGTTCGATATTAGGAAGTAATCAAAAAAGAACGAGTTGAAATGTAACCGGAACCGTTTCGTATTGAATCCTTGGGTTTTTTTCATAAAAGAGACGGTCAGCAAGCCGGAGATCTATTTGATAAAATAGTTGGTAAAACTCCTGTGCCCGGAGTGTTCAATCTGACAAATGGTTTCAATGTATCCGTTAATGGTTTCAATTATGGAAAGATTACATAGTGTAATTTTGTCATACAGAGTCTTTATCGGATTTCCTAAATAGCTAAGAATTGCTGTGATGCGTTGAATTTCATCAGTAAACAAGTTTTCAAATCATGTTGGAAAACCTATCTCTTATCAGCCCAAATTTCTTATGCTACTTTTTTAATAATCCACTCTGGTTATGAGATATAGAACATCCTTTACCAGGAATCTGTTCCGAGGCAAGGCCGTAATAACGCTATGATTAAACCGAGGTTGCTTCGAGGTTCATTCGAAGTTCATTCGAATAAAAGCGAATGAACCCCGGTTTAACTTTGTCTTAAATATTGCCTTTCTATATCGTTGCACCGGACTGGAAGCAAACTTAAGCTGACAGAAGTGATGAGTAAAAAAATCAATTTTATATCGAACTCTGGTTTTTAGTTTTTCCCCTTTCGGGGAAAATAAAAAAGCCGCTGTAAAATTTACAGCGGCTTTTTCTATAATAAAGTTATGGTCTATTCTTCAGAAGAATAATCCATATCAACCTGGCGTTTGTAGAAATTATAACGCCATTTTGCATTCTTTACGGCTTGTTGCTGAAGTTCTTTAGCCTTTTCAGGGAAAGTTTTCTTTAATGAAGTAAACCTGACTTCCAAATCATAATATTCAAGAAGTTTTTCAAAATCAGGCTCTTTTGAATCCAACTGGAACGGGTTCTTACCTTCGAGTTCCAACATTGGGTTGTAACGGTAAAGTGTCCAGTATCCTGATTCTACAGCCAGTTTTTCTTCATTCTGCGAACGGTCCATTCCATTGCGCAATCCGTGAGCAATACATGGAGAGTATGCTATAATCAAAGATGGCCCGGGGAAAGCTTCAGCTTCTTTCAAGGCTTTGAAATACTGATTGTAATTAGCCCCCATAGCAACCTGAGCAACATATACATAACCGTAAGTCATGTAAATAGCACCGAGATCTTTCTTTCTGATTTCTTTACCTGCGGTTGCAAATTTGGCTACAGCAGCAGTTGGACTGGCTTTAGATGCCTGACCACCAGTATTGGAGTAAACTTCTGTATCCAAAACCAAAAGGTTTACATCTTCACCGGAAGCCAAAACATGGTCAACACCACCGTATCCAATATCGTAAGCCCATCCGTCACCACCAATAATCCACATGGATTTTTTAATAAGATACTGCTCCAGTTCCATGATTTTCTTTGCAGTATCATCGGAAGCACCTTTCAATACTTCAACAACTTTTGCTGAGGCAACTTTAGAAGCTTCTCCGTCGTCTTTAGCAGCAATCCATGCTTCAAAAGCTACTTTTCTCGTATCGTCAGCTCCGTTTTCGATGGCTTCCTTCATGAAACGTTCAATACGTTCACGCATTTTACGAATACCGGTAGCCATACCAAATCCGTATTCCGCATTATCTTCAAACAGTGAGTTTGCCCAAGCCGGACCTTTCCCTTCTGCATTGGTTGTATAAGGAGTAGCTGGGGCAGAACCACCATAGATTGAGGAACAACCCGTAGCATTAGCAATCATCATCCGATCACCGTAAAGCTGAGTAGCAGTTTTGATATAAGGGGTTTCTCCACAACCGGCACAAGCACCAGAGAACTCAAACAATGGCTGTGCAAACTGACTGTTCTTCATATTAGAGAACTTATCAACGGTACCATCCAAAGTTTTGTCAGTAACATTTTTGATAAGGAAATCCCAGTTAGCAACTTCTTCCATCTGAGTGTCGGTTGGCTTCATAATCAAGGATTTTTCCTTTGAAGGACAAATGTCAGCACAGCTACCACAACCAGTACAATCCAAAACGCTTACCTGAATTCTGTATTTCAGAGGGCTGAGTTTACCTTTGGTTTCAAGCAAAACCATATCCTCGGGTGCATTCTTTGCTTCTTCTTCAGTCAGCAGGAATGGTCTGATACAAGCGTGAGGACAAACATATGCACACTGGTTACACTGAATACAATTATCTGGAACCCATTCTGGAACATCTACTGCAATACCACGTTTTTCATAAGCTGCGGTTCCTGCGGGAAAAGTTCCGTCTTCTCTTCCTTCAAATGCACTTACAGGCAACAGATCACCTTTGAGGTGCTCGATAGGACGAACAATTTCACGGATAAATGCAGGAACATTTTCCTCTTCTTTTTTCTGTGTAGCGAGATCAATTTTTGACCATTCTTCAGGTACTTTGATTTCAACAACATCAACACCTGCATCAACAGCCTTATAGTTCATTTTTACAATTTCCTCACCTTTACGGCCATAAGTTTTATAGATGAAATTTTTCATCTTTTCTACAGCTTCTTCGTAAGGAATTACACCTGAAACATTAAAGAATGCTGACTGCATAATGGTATTTGTTCTGGAGCCAAGTCCAATTTCAGCAGCAATCTTTGTTGCATTGATGATGTAAAATTTAATATGATGTTCAGCCATGAATTTCTTCATGTCGTTCGGTAAACGTCTTTTGGTTTCTTCTTCATCCCAGATACTGTTCAACAAGAATGTACCTCCATCTTTCATACCTTCAAGCATATCATATTTGTCCAGATAAGCAGGAACGTGGCATGCTACAAAATCAGGAGTTTTTACAGTATACGTTGAACGAATCGGGTTATCACCAAAACGAAGGTGAGAGATAGTGATACCTCCAGATTTCTTGGAATCATAAGCAAAATATGCTTGTGCATATTTATCAGTGGAATCACCAATAATTTTAATAGAGTTCTTGTTAGCACCTACAGTACCATCTGCACCCAAACCATAGAATTTAGCTTCAAAGGTTCCTTTTCCGCTAATACTGATCTCAGGAAGAATTGGCAACGAAGTGAAAGTTAAATCATCAACAATACCCAAGGTAAAGTGATTTTTAGGTTCAGGTTGTTTCAGATTATTATATACAGAAACAATCTGTGCCGGAGTAGTGTCTTTGGAGCTCAATCCGTAACGGCCACCCACTATGACAGGTTGTTTTTCTTGTCCGTAAAATACTTCGCAAACATCCAGATACAGAGGTTCTCCGTTAGCACCTGGCTCTTTGGTACGATCAAGAACAGCAATATTCTTCACTGTCTTAGGCATAACATTCATCAGGTATTTTACTGAGAAAGGCCTGTAAAGATGTACTGTAATGAAACCAACTTTTTCACCTTTAGCAGTCAGATAATCTACAGTTTCTTTGATGGTTTCTGATACTGAGCCCATTGCTATGATGATATTTTCAGCATCTGGAGCACCGTAATATGTAAATGGGTGATATTCGCGTCCTGTCAGTTTGGTGATTTCCTGCATGTATTCTTCAACCAAATCCGGGATAGGTGTGTAGAAACGATTAGCAGCTTCACGAGCCTGGAAATAAATATCCGGATTTTCAGCAGTACCTCTCGTAACAGGATGCTCAGGATTCAATGCATTATCTCTGAATTTCTGTAAATCTTTCCATGGGAATAAATGATTCAACTCTTCATGTTCGAAATATTCCACTTTCTGGATTTCATGAGAAGTTCTAAAACCATCAAAGAAATGAAGGAAAGGAATTCTTGACCTTAATGATACAAAATGGGCTACAGATCCAATATCCATAATTTCCTGCACACTACCTGTAGCTAACATAGCAAAACCGGTATTACGGCAAGCCATCACATCACTGTGATCACCAAAAATTGAAAGTGCCTGAGCAGCGAGGCTTCTTGCACTTACGTGGAAAACTCCTGGCAATAACTCACCGGAAATTTTGTACATGTTTGGTATCATCAACAATAATCCCTGTGAAGCAGTAAATGTAGTCGTTAGCACACCTGATTGCAATGAACCGTGAACAGCACCTGAAGCACCGCCTTCGGATTGCATCTCTACAACCTTTACCGTTTCCCCAAAAATATTTTTTTGACCAAAAGCTGCCCACTGGTCAACGTATTCGGCCATAGTAGACGAAGGTGTAATTGGATAAATCGCTGCAACCTCGCTGAACATGTATGCTACATGGGCTGCGGCGTAATTACCGTCACATGTGATAAATTTTTTCTTTCCTTTCATCGTATAGGATTTTATTTAAATATAAAGAATACATTTTGTTACCAGGTTTAAGATATTCCCAAAAGCCAAGTAGCAATTTGTGTTTTTTAATTGATTACTAGTAATTTACAACACTTTCAAGAACGCTTTTTTTGTTGATGCAAAAGTACATATTTTATCGACCTAGATATTTTTTACACCGCCGAATAAGGCCGCAAACACTTAATTTAAAACGAATTTAGATTAAATCGATTGCGTAAGTCAAATCCACTAAAATTAACGATTCTTAAACCTCCTGTTCAAAAAAAGAATGTTATCTTCGCATAAAAAATCCGTAGCCATGGAAATGAAGACGAAATACCTGGGGTTAGAACTTAAAAACCCTCTAATTGTTGGAGCAAGCAACCTTGTCACCGACATCAAAATGTTGGAAAAACTCGAAAGCGCAGGAGCTGCTGCTATTGTATATAAATCTCTGTTTGAGGAACAAATTAACTTAGAAAATCTCGATTTGAGTGAGAATCTTACCCAATACGATGAACGTCACGCTGAAATGACCAGCATCTTTCCTCATGACATGTACGAAGCCAGTCCGGACGAATTTTTGATGCATTTTAAAGAGGCCAAAAAAGCTCTGCACATTCCTTTAATTGCAAGTTTGAATGCTGTAGTGGATGACGTTTGGTACGACTGGGCAAAAAAACTTGAAGATGCAGGAGCAGATGCTTTGGAATTAAATTTCTATAGCAATACGAACGAATTTGATATGGAAGGACGTGCTATCATTAACGAAGAACTCGATATAATTGAAGGGGTTAAAAAAGCTGTTAAAATTCCTGTGAGTGTCAAATTAAGTTCCTTCTATACAAATCCTTTGTACGTTTTTAGGGAAATGGATAAAAAAGGAGTAGACGGTTTGGTTTTGTTTAATCGACTATTTCAACCCGATGTTAATATCGAAAATGAAAAGATGCATTTCCCCTATAATTTAAGCACTTCCCAGGATAATCGTTTACCACAACGCTTTACAGGAATGCTTTATGGAAATGTTGATGCAGACGTTTGTGCAAATACAGGCATTTTTACGGGAGAAGATGTTATTAAGATGATCCTTGTTGGTGCTGATGCTGTGCAGATTGTAAGTACCATTTACAAAAACGGACCTCAGCAAATCACCAAAATTCTGGAAGAGATGGAAATCTGGATGGCAAATAAACAATACACCAGCTTGGATGATTTCCGTGGTTCGTTATCAATGAATAATATAAGAGATCCTTTCGCATACCACAGAGCACAGTATGTTGATATTTTGATGAAATCATCTGAAATTTTCAAACAATACCCGGTGATGTAATTTAAATATTAGAAAATATTAAACAAAAAGGCTGCTTAATAAGCGGTCTTTTTTATTTTAATATGACTTACTTCTATCAAAAAAAATTTGAAATAACACCTAAGTAATCTACTAAATTTTATACGAGAAACCCGCATTTTTAATGTAACTATTTCACAAAAGCACTGCTTTTACCTACTTTAGATGTTGTCTTTAATCACATATCTTTAACCTAAAAATTAAAACAATGGCTAACTACGAACAACAAGTAAATGACTTTATGGCAAAAGTCATAGCAAAAAACCCTGGAGAGGTTGAATTTCACCAAGCCGTTCATGAAGTAGTTGAATCTTTGATTCCTTTTATCGAAGAAAATCCTCAATATAGGGAAGCAAAAATTTTGGAACGTATGATAGAACCTGAGAGAGTATTAATGTTTCGCGTTCCATGGTTGGATGATAAAGGAGTTGTCCAAATCAACCGTGGTTACAGAATTGAGATGAACAGTGCTATCGGCCCATACAAAGGAGGACTCAGATTCCACCCCACCGTAAATCTCGGTGTATTGAAGTTTCTGGCTTTTGAACAGGTTCTAAAAAATTCACTGACTACACTTCCGATGGGTGGTGGAAAAGGAGGCTCAGATTTTGATCCAAAAGGAAAATCTGACAATGAGGTTATGCGTTTCTGCCAAAGTTTTATGACAGAGCTCCAAAGGCATATTGGGCCGAATACAGATGTCCCCGCTGGTGATATAGGTGTTGGTGGTCGTGAAATAGGATTCCTTTATGGTCAGTATAAAAGACTTAGAAATGAATTCACCGGCGTTTTGACAGGCAAAGGACTTGAATGGGGGGGGTCTCTTATTCGTCCAGAAGCTACAGGTTACGGAGCAACCTATTTCGCTGACGAAATGCTTGCAACCAGAGGAAGTTCCTTTAAAGGCAAAACAGTTGTAATTTCAGGTTCAGGAAATGTTGCTCAGTATGCAACTGAAAAAGTAACTCAACTTGGCGGAAAAGTAGTTACACTCTCCGATTCATCGGGTTACATTTATGATCCGAAAGGTATAGATGCAGAGAAACTGGCATATGTATTACGCCTGAAAAATATTAAACGTGGTCGTATCAAAGAATATGCTGAAAAATATAAAGTCGAATACATTGAAGGAAAACGCCCATGGGATGTAAAATGCGACGTTGCAATGCCTTGCGCTACTCAAAATGAGATTAACGAAGAAGAAGCAAAGACGCTTGTTTCCAATGGTTGTATTGTTGTCAGCGAAGGGGCTAACATGCCTTCCACCCCTGAAGCTATTCTTGTATTTGAAAAAAATAAAATACTTTATGCACCTGGTAAAGCTGCTAATGCCGGTGGTGTTGCCGTTTCTGGTCTTGAGATGAGCCAAAACTCAATGCGAATGAGTTGGACCAGAAAAGAAGTTGACGAGCGTCTGCATCAAATTATGAGAGACATTCACAGCACCTGCGTAAAATATGGCAAACAAGGAGATTACATTGATTATGTTAAAGGTGCCAATATTGGAGGTTTTGTAAAAGTCGCCGATGCAATGCTTGCACAAGGCGTAGTATAAAAATATTTACACAGCTTATCGGTAGCGAGGCTGCTCATATAGATCAGCCTCGCTTTTGTTATAATTTTTCATAAAACCACAACAACAGTTTCCCTCTTAAAATCTTTATCTACCTAAAAATATTTAATCTATTTAAATTCATTACAAATAATAATCGTACTTTTGCTTCAAATTTTTAAATCTTTTGATATCATGGTGATTGAAAATAATACTATAGCCAATGTGGCTTATAAAATATACATAAATGGCCCGGAAGGTGATTTAGTAGAATCAGTTGAAGAACACTCACCCAGAGAGATACTGCTTGGGAGTGATCATTTGATCAGTGGATTCGAAAACGGTTTATTAGGAAAGGGTGTTGGTACTTTTTCTTTTAAAATCAGTCCTGAAGATGCTTTTGGTCCTGTTTTTCCTGAGCTAAAAGTTCCTGTTTCGAAAGATACATTTATGGATCAGGGAACATTGCGAAGTGATTTGTTGTACATAAATAACGCTATCAACATGTTGGATCAAAACGGAAGAAAGCTTCGCGGTGTAATTACAGAAATTGGTGACAATGATGTTCTAATGGACTTTAATCACCCTTTTGCAGGAAAAGATCTTTACGTTTCGGGAAATATTCTTTCAATACGCACAGCAAATGAATACGATCTGGCTGCCCACGGCGGCGGATGCGGATGTGGTGGTTCAAGTTGTGGTTGTGGCGGCGGTCACCATCACCACGATCATGCAACAAATGATTCCTGCTGTTCAGACCATGGAGAAGAAGGTTGTGATGCTTGTGGTACTCCGTCACAAAAGCAGCAACAAAGCGTCATGTCACGCTAATTGATTCTCAACTAAAATATTAGAAAATAAATTTCATGTGATAAAAGATTTACAGGTATTACCTGTAAATCTTCATTTTATCCAAAGCTTCCTGGTATTTCTTCGCATTGATCAGGTGCTGAAGACTATTTTTGGAGAAGACGTGACTCCCTGATAAATCGTCTTTTGCACAGAAATACATGTAATCTGTATGTGCTGGATTCAATACTGCTTCCACCGAAGAAATGGATGGCATACAAATGGGACCAGGAGGTAATCCACTGTGCAAATAAGTGTTATAAGGAGATTCTACTCTTTTCTGAGCATTTAAAACGCGGTGAATGGAATAATCACCCAATGCATAAATCACAGTCGGATCAGCTTGTAACCGCCAGCCCATATTGAGTCTATTCAGATAAACTGAAGCTATTTCAGGCTTCTCAGCATTATCATTAGTTTCTTTTTGCACAATTGACGCAAGTACAACAGCTTGTTCCGGAGTAAGCCCCTGATCTTTCGCCTTTTTCCTTCTCTCAGGGTTCCAAAATTTCTGATATTCCTGAAACATACGGGCAACAAACTCTTGTGCTGTTATTGTCCAGTAAACCTGATACGTATTAGGAATAAAAATGGCTGGGATAGTATATTTATTTAATCCCATTTTGGCTATATAACTACTATCAGTCAAGAGCTGGACAATATCAGTGGAGTCTGGCTCGATTTGCCGCCCGATCTTTCCTGCCAACTCATAAATACTTCTCACATTGTTAAAAGTTACTTTGACTGGACTCTGCTTACCCGAACGTAATAAATCAATCAGCTGATTATTACTCCATCCGTTAAAAATTTCATAATGACCAGGTTTAATTAATTTGGAAAGCTTTTTCTGCTTTGCCCACCATTCAAAGCTCTTTCTATGAATTATCAATCCTTTGGAGTACAGATCATATTTCAATTGTGCGAAAGTGGTACCAGAACGAATATTAACTCCTACCGGATTTCCGTCGGATGTCCATACATTGGACTGATTCACTACTTTATACAAAAAATATCCGGCACCTATGGCCGCCAATATCAGTAGTAGCAAAATTCGTATCGTCCATTTCCGAAAAGGATTCTTCTTTTTCTTTCCCTGTGAATATGATGAATAGTAATAAGCCATAGCGTTCTTTAGGTTTTGATTAAATTCGTTTTGGTATATAACGCAAAATTATTGCTCATTAATATACTGCAACAAATATTCTCCGGTCCAAATACCACCTTTTAGGTTCCAATCCTGCTTTAATCCGGCAACAACGAATTTTCTTTTTCGAAATAATTCTATACTTTTTTCATTGTTTTCCTCAACATTACAATAAAGCTGATGCAGATTTAGGTGATTAAAGGCGTATTCAATCAGCAGATCAAGAGCCAAGCCTGCTAATCCATTGCCCTGGTATGATTCAATTAATACAATTCCAATCCCACCACGCCTGTTTTGCAAATCCAAATCAAATAAATCAATAGTGCCGATAGGTTTTGAATCATTCATGTATTCAATAACAAACCTGATTTGCTTTTCTACAGCAATATCCTGTTTATCAGTTGAAAAAACATATTGCTCAATATCATAACGAGAATAGGGAACTGATGTTTGGGTAACATGCCAAAACTTAGGATTATTCTCCAAATCAAAAAGAAAATCCACATCTTCCGGCTCAACGGCCCTTAATTTTATGATATCGTTTTTGAGCATCACAATGCAAATTTCAGCATTTCCAGTTACAATATCACCCGTTTTCAAAAAAAAATTTCACAACAAATCAAAATTCTTAACAAAACCTAATCGCTCAAAAAATTTCCCTCAAGGCATGATTTTTGCAAAAAACTTTCACCTGGTTCTCTGAAAATTTTTGTATTTTTACAGAAAACCCGGTATTTGTTCTTAGAAAAATATAAGATGTATTTTTTCAAAATAAATACAACTAATTTATTGAATATTAATCATAAAAAAAATCGAGCCATGAGTGACCGTTGTTCAAATTCAGGATTTGCCTTTTTTTCAGGCATGGTATTAGGTGCAGCCATTGGCGGCCTTATAGGACTTTTATACGCCCCTGAACCCGGAGAAGAAACCCGTAAAAAAGTTTCAGAAAAAACTAAAGAAATTTCAGATGACCTGTTAGACCGTTTTGACGATCTGAAAGAAAACGTTAATGAAATTCTTGGTGAAGTAAAGAAAACCGGTAATCAGGTGATTGCTGACGTTAAGAGACCATTGAAAAAGGGCTAATTTTCTATTCAGAAAATTTTATGTTTTACTACATGGAAGATCTTTCTATGTAGTGATGTATTTTTGGGGTAACTTGCCATTAAAAAACGAAGCATGGAACAGCAGAATGAGATCAAAGAATCATTGAAAACTACGTTTGACGAAGTCAAAAAGTATTTCGATTTGCAACTGGAGTACAATAAAGTACTTACCAGGAAAAAGACGACAGAAATTACAGGAAAACTGATATTGAGTGTTATGCTGTTTAGCGCTTTCGTTTTTGTTATCCTTTTTCTTTCGCTTGCCTTTGTAAACTGGTATGCCACAGAGGTTGGAAGTCGCACGGTCGGACTTTTGCTTGTAACATTGTTTTATCTTTTCCTTGCACTCATTATGTA
>JACZJI010000056.1 GCA_014860665.1 Bacteroidales bacterium
GTTTTAGACAGAAAATCTTTTTTTAACTGAGAGTTTTTCATGCAATTCCCCGATAAATTCACACTCATCACAAAATTCTGGCCTCACTTCCCCTGAGTAAGGACATTTTAAGCAGGGGTTTTGTGGATTATAATAAGTAACCATGACCTTTCTTGAGACTTTGCGCAAGGCCACAATTCCTGCAACAGGTGTAAGAAAAAAACTTATCAAAAAAGCTTTGAATAAAGCAATTCTTCTTTTTGATGCTGCCAATACAACACCTAAAATAAAAATGAGATATGCAGTCGCAAAATTTAGAAGAGTGTGTGTTGTCATAAAAAACAAAACTTCAATTACTGTACCCAAAATTTTAAAATGCTGGATTATAAAATGATAAAATTTTTTCTCATCCAAACACAATAATAAATCCTCCTTTTTCGGAGGATTATCAGCAAAAATTCCGCAAGGAGTTACCGGAATTTTATAGTTTTGCACCTTTTATGCAAAAAAAATTTCTCATATCCGGAATATCCGTTTTTGTAACGGCACTGTTTTTTTTGGTTTCCTGTAATTCGAAACCCAAAGAGACAGCGGTCGACTCATCTGTAAAACCAATCAATACAGAAAAATATATTGTTCCTTATATTTCGCTAGACAGCATTATTATAGCGCCTGAAAAAGAAAGGCTGGAAAGAAGATTTGACCATTTAAGAAGACTTACCGGTTTTAACGGGGTTGTTTTATATGCAGAAAAGGGAAGGATTATTTTCGAAAAAGCTTACGGTTACCGTGATGTCAGATACAGAAAAGATCCGTTAAAGGTAACTGACAGATTCCAGCTGGCATCAGGTTCAAAGATGTTTGCAGCTATGGCCATCATGATTCTTGAACATGAAGGCAAAGTCAATTATGATACAGATATCCGGACCTATCTCCCTGGATTTCCTTACGAAGGTATTACACTCAGATTGCTGATGAATCATAGGTCGGGACTTCCCCGATACATGAGCCTTGGGCAGAAGGAATGGAAGGACAAACGAATCCCTATGGACAATAAATCCATGTTGGCACTTTTAGAAAAATACAAGCCACATCCGTACTTTAAGCCAGACCATGGATTCAATTATTGCAATACCAATTATGCATTGCTGGCCAATATTGTGGAGGCAGTCACAGATATGCGTTTTGATGATTTTGTGCGTAAGAATATCTTTGAACCGTTAAAAATGGATTCTTCCTTTATTTATAATTTGAGGGGATATAGGGAAGTTCCGCTTTTTGTAGAAAAGGGGGTGCCTGGTTACTACAGGCGTGGCTGGCGCTGGCAGAGAGAAACCAACAGCTATCTTAACGGAGTACTCGGGGATAAGAATGTATACACTTCTGTAACTGAGCTCTACAAATTTGACCGCTCCTGGGATGAATTTACACTGTTGCCTGATTCAGTCTTGCGTGAAGCTTTTGTTCCGGGGAGTCATTACTGGCGCCATGATGATAACTATGGTTTTGGTTGGAGAATCCGTGGCGATATGGACAGTACGGTCTATCACTTTGGCTGGTGGAAAGGATTCCGCAGTTATAATATCCGCGATATGAGACATCATAAAACTTTGATTGTTCTTTCAAACACAGACCGAGGGCCCGGTTCGGCTTCTTATTGGCACATTATCAAATCGGATACACTTCCATTGGGAAATGCAGTCCCGTTGAGTTGCAGGCCAAAAAATATTAAAGTGAGAGAAAAATAAATCGGGAAGAGCTGTTATCTCTGAACCCCGCTGAAGCTGATTTTCTTCTCGAAAGGTTTGATCATCAAAACGATTATCCAACCGAAAAATACCAGTAAACTTCCTGCCATTAAAGGTGTTTCATAGCCTTTCATGATTTCCACATTCAGTAAAAATCCTCCAACCAGAGGCGCTATAAACTGAGAAGCAGAAACCACAGATTGCCGGATACCCAGAATTTCTCCCTGGGAATCTTTTTCAGAACTTTCCGAAAGAATGGCAGAAAAATTGGGTTGAAGAAAACCAATGAAAAGGGCAAGTACGGCCAAAACAAAATATAATTCAGTTTTACCCACGAAAATGGCTGCCATTAAAAGGATGGCTGACGGCAACATGGTTATCTTTAAAATTTTTCGGGCAGAAGTTTTATTGGCAAATTTCCTCACCACATACCCTTGAGATATCACAATCCAGAATCCGATGTAAACAAAAAGGTAAGCAATGCCTGAACCTGTCAGGTGGTATTTTCCGTAAAGGAAAACCTGAAAAAAGTATTCAAAAAGTACCCAGCCAAGGTTGCTCAAAAACATCGCTATGAAAATGGTTTTCAATTCCTTGAAAGTAAAGGCTATTTTCAGATTGATAAAAGTGCCTTTAATGGAGATGTCTCTTTTGGCTCTGTTGGTCAGAGTTTCCGGTAATTTGAAACGAATCAGTGCCAGGTTGGCGAGGGCAAACACTGCAGCAGCCAGGAAAGGAGTGATGGTTGTAAAATAAGGAGAAATACGTGTGTCGCTTAAAATACCGCCGATTGCAGGCCCGATGATAAAGCCCAACCCAAAGGCTGCTCCAATCATGCCGAAGTTTCGTACTTTGGCTTTTTCGTCTTTGCTCAAATCGGCAATAGAAGCCATGGCAACAGAGATATTTCCTCCGGTAAAGCCGTCAATAATACGGCTGAGAAACAAAAGGGAAAGACTTGAATAATAAATTCCTGCAGCAAAAACCAGATAACCTATAAAGCTTCCGAAGAGCGAAAGGCTCAAAATCTTTTTTCTTCCGTGATTATCGGAAAGTCTTCCCAAAAGCGGAGCTCCGAAAAATTGTGCCAGAGGATAGGCTGCAAGCAGGAATCCCAGAACAACATTGATGTGTTGGGCGGAAAAACCCGTTGGGAAAAAGTTGTGCAGCTTGAAAATAATTGGAACAAAAGGAATGATAATTCCAAGCCCGATCATATCGAGCAGAACCGTGACAAACAATATGATGAGCGGCTTTTTGGTCATGATTGAAAAATTCTGGTTTTAAATTTTGCAAAAGTAAGGAAGTACTTTTTTTAATTAGGTATCCGAAGGTTAAAATATATTAAAGAAGGTTGAACTGCCTTTCTATTCCGAATAGTCAAACATTGAGCTCGGAAAGTCAATGATGATAAAAATTAGATTGCCATTATATTCCAAAAGGTCATGCAACGGGTTCGGGAGAGTCAGCATCAATGAAAGTTAAGTCAACGTTTTACTCCGAAAGGTAGTGTCATGGATTCCAAAAGGTCGGCAATGAGGGAAATAAGGTCAGTGTTAATGTAAAAAAGGTCGCCGTTATATTTCAGAAGGTCAGCATCCTTTCAATGAGGGTTTGTTTGTACTATTTCTTTCGTCCAAACAGCTTTTTAAAGAATGATACAATACCGCTTTCATTTTTCTTTTCTTTTGTTGCATGAGGTGAACGATTATCGCTTTTAGCTTTTCCTTGGAACAGGCGATTAAAGAAACCTTTGATTCCAATTTGCCTGTATGGGTCGCATTGCAGGAATGCATAAGTGTTTTCAGGGATGTTGAAAGGAGTCAGGTATTTTAGGCTCAGTTCAGGATTCTTTTCTATTCCCCTGATGACATTGGCGACGATAGGCAAGGCCAGAGAGGCTCCCGTTCCGTTGCCGTCATAAAAGTGGACATCCGGCGTGCTGGCTCCGACCCAGGTCCCAAGAACGATATCCGGTGTATAAGCCATAAACCATGCATTTGAATAATCCTGTGCCGTTCCTGTTTTCCCTGCGAGATCGGCCTGTATTCCGTAACGCTTTCGTATATCAATTCCTGTACCCTGATTGATGACTTGTTGTAAAACTGCCGTGAGCGTCTGACAGGTTTCCTTGCTAAAGACCTGTTCGCTTTCGGAAGAGTTTCTTTGATACAAAATATTTCCGGAGGCATCGGTAATTTTGTTAATCATAAACAAATTGTTCATTTCACCATTATTGGCGAAAGTGCCGTAGGCTCTGACAATTTCCGCAAGAGACAAATCCAGTGAACCTATGGCAATTGAAGGGTCGTTTCCGGTAATCGCCGGAAAATCCAATTTATTACAGGTATTGATGAGATTTTCTCTCCCCACTTTAAAATAGAGATCAACCGTAGGAATGTTCATGGAGTTTGCCAACGCATACCAGAAAGCAACAGTACTGTCCGTGCTTGACGAATGATCATAATTTTGAGGCTCCCAATCCTGGTAATTCGGGTACTTTTTTTCTTCATTGTTGAGATAAGTACAGGGGGAATACCCATTTTCGAGAGCTGTTCCGTAAAGCACCGGTTTAAAGGTAGAGGCAATCTGACGATGCGACAAAACCATGTCAAAAGGAAGATATCGGAAATTATTACCTCCTATCCACGAAAGTACGGCTCCGTTTTTTGGATTGGTGACGAGCACTGCAGCGTTGAGCATTTTATAATAATACCAAAGACTGTCGAGCTGGGTTATATTCTTTGTCTGAATCCCGTTCCATGTAAATAGATCCACTTCCCGCCTGGAGTCGTTTTTTATGTGATGTTGTCGGAACCATTGCTTTTTAAATCGGCTGTTTTCAAGTTCCCTGTCAAGTCTGGGTTGCATAACCGCAAGTTGTCTTTTTACAGCCTCCCGTGCAAACCTCTGAATTTGAACATTCAGCGTGGTATAGATTTTCAGCCCGTCGGTTTCAATATTATAATCCTTGCCGGTCTTCCCCTGAATGGAATCCAGAATTTTTATGGCTCTCTGTTTAACCTGATAAACAAAATAACCCGCAGGAGCATCCAAACTTACATTTTCATAATCAAGTTTCAAGGGGAGTTTCTTCAAACGCGTTGCTTCTTCCGGTGAAAGATAATGTTGTTGCTCCATTAAAGTTAAAACAAGGTTCCTCCTTTGTATGGAATGTTCAGGATGGAGCCGTGGGTCGTAATAAGTATTGGCTTTTAATAAAGCCACCAGTACGGCCGATTCATCAGGGGTTAAGTCACGGGCCTGTTTGTTAAAATATCTATGGGCGGCCGATTCCACACCGTATACATTTTCACCAAAAGGAACGGAATTGAGATACAACAATAGTAGCTCTTTTTTGCTGTAAACATCTTCCAGTCGCGAGGCAATAATGACTTCCTTGATTTTGTCTATGGGTAAGCTTAAGAATCCGTAATCATGTCGGCCATACAGGTTTTTAGCCAGTTGCTGCGTGAGTGTACTCCCTCCGCCGGTGTTTTCGCCTAACAAGATACTTTTCACAAGAACCCGGAAATAACTTCTCAGGTCGTATCCCTGGTGTGTAAAAAAACGTCTGTCTTCTGTTGCTACCAGAGCGTGAACCAAATTATCAGGGATATCATTCCAGCCAACGTTTGTGCGGTTTTTGGCAAAGTATTTCCCGATTATCACACCATCGGAAGAGTAGACCAAAGAAGCTTGTTCGGTATGTATAGCCAGTAATTTTTCTTTGTTGGGTAAAGATCCAAAAGCCCCCATATATACCATAAAGAAAAGCAGAATACTAAAAAGTGCAACCGAAAGTATAGCAATAGAACTATACAGCAGGATTTTTTTTAATGGACTCTTTTTCTTAGTTCGCATTTATCATTAAGATAGTGTGTGCATAAACAGCACCAATGTGTTTCTTGGTTATAGTGAATAATGCACTAATTATGCTAAAAACGAAAAATTTGAGAAAAAATTATTTATAAACCACACGAAATCCAGGTATCTGACGAGAAGTGATATATAGCTTATTTTCAGTCGAATACCAATTTAATATAGAATAGAATCTTAATTCCTTTTAGCAACTGTTTAATTATTCATCAGTTGTATAAAAAATAAACACTAAGTTTAATTTCCTGGTTGATAGTAAATTATCCAACATGGATCAGTTATGTGTTTAAAAATTCACCATTCCATACTATATATTTCTTCAACAAATAGTTATTTAGATATCATAAAATCAGTAAGTTAGATAGTGTGTTTTTGCTTTGGCACTGTTATTGAGTTTAAAATGAAAGAACTTAAATCATACTACCATGAAAAAAATAATGTTGTTCATCGGCTTGTTACTTTACGTACAATGTGGCATGGCAAATCCGGGAGAGGCAAGAAACAGCCCATCTGATGTGAAAACTATTCGCGTTTTCACCACCCCGGATCTGGTTGGGCTCACCACACAATGGGCTCAGGAATTTTGCAGGCTACACCCTGACGTACAGATCAATGTAATAAAGGCTTCGGAATCTACCCTGGCTGAGAATCTAAGTAGCGGTGGGAATCTGGGCTTTGTTTCAAGCGGGTATTTTGGTGCTTTGAAAGATCCTTCCGTATGGCAAATCGTAGTTGGGCGCGATGTAATTGTGCCTGTTTTTAACTCAAACAATCCGCTGTTGGTAGCCATTGACCAGCAGGGAATTTCTCCTGAGGCCTTAGCCCGGCTTTTCGAGAAAAACGTAACCGGAAATTGGGGAGTGTTGTTAAAAAACGGACAAAACCTTCCGGTTCATTATTATACAACAGGTGATGAATCGATCAATTCGAAAGTTGCTAACTTTCTAGGATCAGAGCAGGGGATACAAGGAGGGGTTAAAGTGAAAAGCGAAGCAGAACTGATTGCTGCTATTCAGAAAGATCCTTATGCTCTGGGTTTCTGTAAAATGATCAACGTTGTAGATATCAGTAATCAAGGTCTTGTCGGTGGCATTAAACTGTTGCCTATCGACAGAAATAACAATGGCAGGATCGATTATATTGAGAATATTTATGACAATCTGAATACATTTTCACGAGCTGTCTGGATCGGTAAATATCCCAGATCTCTAAGCAGTAATATTTATTCTGTTTCTTCTGCAGGGCCATCAAATAATGCTGAAGTTGCATTCTTGAAATGGGTAGTCACCGACGGACAGCAGTATTTGTTCTCCTACGGTTATAGCAATCTGGCCATCAGTGAAAGGCAGGCAAAGCTGGATAAGCTGAGCCCCGCTACAGTGGCTGTTGGAGACATCAACGATCTTTTTTCAACCCAGGCAGTTGTGTTACTTATTATTGCAGGAATTGTAGTGCTGGTATTGATAACAAATGTTGTGGTCTGGTTCAGCCTGAGGAGGAAGGGAATAGCAGCAGGTGACATTATTCCTGTGCCATCTGCATTTAACGAGGCTTCCGTGAATATCCCCAACGGGCTGTATTTCGACAGATCGCATACCTGGGCTTTTATGGAAAAAGACGGTATTGTAAGAGTTGGTATTGATGATTTTCTGCAACATACAACAGGTCCGCTTACAAGAACCATACTGAAGAATCCGGGAGATAAGATAAAAAAGGGAGAGCAAATCATAACGCTGGTTCAAAATGGTAAACAGTTAAATATTAGTTCTCCTGTTTCAGGAATTATAAAAGGGCTGAATAAAAGTCTGGTTAAAAATCCTGATAAGATCAACACTTCTCCCTACGGTGACGGTTGGGTCTATATGATAGAACCGTCTAACTGGAGTTATGAAATCGGATTCTTAAAAATGGCAGGACTATATAAAGAATGGATCAGGAACGAATATGCCCGGTTAAAAGATTTTCTGGCTCTTTCGGCAAATACCGGAAGAAATGAGGAGGTTCAGTTTGCATTTCAGAGCGGAGGAGAACTGAAGGATAACGTACTGCAGCATTTGGGTCCCGAACTGTGGGAAGATTTCCAAAGGAACTTTATCGATACTTCCGATTTAAGATAAAATTTTGACTGTTTTCTCTGACAAAAAATGAAACAGCTATGAAAATAGATCGAAGATTATTTTTCAAAGTACTGGGTGCCACCGGGGCATCGGTTGCTCTGGGAACCTCACTGAAGGCGGCTCCCAGGAAGCAGGAAGAAAAAGAAGTTGAATTTTACGGAGTACTTTACGACTCGACCCGTTGTGTGGGTTGTCAGACCTGCGAGTTTTCCTGTGCAGAGGCACATGGTCTTCCTGAACCTTCCGGTGCACCTGAGGCGGGAGTCATACGTAAAATCAACGAAAAAAATCGCACGGTGGTCAACGTTTACAAGACTTCCAGGGGGGATGTTTTTGTAAAGACTCAATGTATGCACTGTAGTCAGCCTGCCTGTGTGGCAGCCTGCCTCACACAGGCGATGCAAAAAACCAAAGAGGGGTCGGTCATCTGGAGGGGTGAAAAATGTATGGGATGTCGTTATTGCATGGTGAGCTGTCCCTTTGATGTGCCGAAATTTGAGTATCACAGTGCCAATCCGGTTATTCAAAAGTGTACGATGTGTTACGACCGGCTAAAGGAAGGTAAAATCCCTGCCTGCGTTGAAAATTGCCCAAATCAGGCTTTGATGTTCGGAACACGCAGGGAGTTGATTAAAGAGGGACATAAAAGAATTGTCGAAAATCCTGATCAATACGTGGATTATATTTACGGTGAACAGGAAGCAGGCGGAACAGCATTTTTATATCTATCGCCTGTTCCGTTTCATGAATTGGGATTCAATACCCATATTCAGAAGACATCATATCCTGAACTGAGCAAAGGATTTCTCTATAGTGTTCCTTCCATATTTGTCCTCCTGCCTCCCATCTTATTGGGAATCTATGATGCAACAAAAAACAAAAATAAAGAAGAAGAAAATGAGTAAAATAGATATTACAGCGGCAAAATACTCCGGAGATAGACCCACCTGGAAGTTTTTCATGAGTGAGCTGAAACCCAAAGGAAAGTGGCTCACTCCTTTCAATATCATTTCCATTCCGATAATGATCCTGGGACTGATTCTCATCGTGATTCGTTTCTGGAAAGGGTTGGGTTCCATTACAAACCTCACGCAGGAAGTTCCCTGGGGATTATGGATAGGCTTTGACGTGGTTACAGGTGTGGCATTCGCCGGGGGGGCTTATGTGATCACTTTTATGGTTTACATTCTGAATATGCACAAGTACCATTCCATTGTAAGGGTCGTGGTGTTAAACGGATTCCTGGCCTATTTGTTTTATGCAGGAGCTCTTGTCCTTGATTTAGGACGTCCCTGGCATGTGATCAATCCTATTATTGGAAACAGTTTCGGGACAAACTCGGTCTTGTTTCTGGTGGCATGGCATTTCCTGCTCTATATGATCGCACAATTGATTGAGTTTTCTCCGGCTGTTGCTGAGTGGCTTGGTGCCCGCCGTGCCCTGAAAATCCTTTCAGGCATGACCCTGGTGG
This sequence comes from Bacteroidales bacterium, assembly GCA_014860665.1. GTDB lineage: Bacteria > Bacteroidota > Bacteroidia > Bacteroidales > F082 > Sulfidibacterium. The sequence continues at coordinate 9,195 of JACZJI010000056.1, forward strand.
CGGTTATTTTCGGGATTACCTTATCTACGCTCCATCAATCTGGTCTGGGAGCTCTTTACCTGATGGCAAAGGGAAAAATTCACCCGCTCTGGTACTCCGAATTCATTCCCATTTTGTTTTTCGTGTCGAGTATCTTTGCCGGGCTTTCCATGGTTATCTTTGAGGGTTCCCTGAGCTATAAAGTATTTTTCCAACAGATCAGCGAGAAAAACCAAAAGTCACATCACGGCATAATTCACGGGTTGGCAAAGATCTGTGCATTGACGATGTTCGCTTATTTTTCCCTTCAGGTGCTGATCTTTATCCACGGACAGAACTGGAGTCTCTTAAATACGGGAATGGGACGGTGGTTTCTTCTGGAAATGATTGGCTTTGTTGTTGTACCGATGGTGCTTTATTTTTACAGTTACAGGAGAAACAACATCTTTCTCATCAAACTGGCTTCTATCCTCACGATGCTGGGCATTATTCTTAACCGCTTAAATGTTACTATCATTGGTTTCAACTGGGATGCTGCTGTACGGTACGTCCCATCATGGATGGAAATTGTGGTTACGCTCGCGGTGATCTTTACGGAAATATGGGTATTCAGATGGGTTGTGAACCGCATGCCTGTGTTGCGCGAATTACCATTCGTTGTTAAAAAAGAGAAATTGATAACCGGTTAACGCCTTTTGTGGGGTTAACGCAAAACAAAATAAAATGGACGGATTTAGTTATTATAATATTTTTCAGACGAAAGGAATTGAATATCTGGCTATCATCGCTTTTCTGATCATGCTCATTCCTTTTTGGGTTGTATTGAACAAACCCGTGAAAATTACTGTGCAACTTCAGAAAATCATGGGAGTACTCTCAGCAAATGTTTTAAGAATACCGCAGGGGTTATTTTACAGTAAAAACCATGCATGGACTTATCTTGAGAAGTCAGGCAGGGCAAAAGTCGGATTGGATGATCTTTTGCTCAAGATCGTTGGACCGGTAAAAATAGCCTGTGTACGAAATGAAGGTGAGGTGATCAAAAAAGGCGACCTCCTGGCAGAGGTTGATCAACAAGGCAAAAGCCTCAAAATTTATTCACCGATCTCAGGAATGATATTGGATGCCAATCCAATGTTGACGGAAAACCCGGATATACTAAACGAAGATCCATACGGGAAAGGGTGGATTTATGATATAAAACCTACTGAGTGGATCGGTGAAACAAAGTCATATTTCGTAGCTAAGGAGGCTACTTCCTGGTTTACAAAAGAACTGGAAAGACTAAAAGATTTTCTGGCTGTTTCAATGAAAAGAAATGCTGTCGAGCCTTCTCTGGTGGTATTACAGGAGGGCGGTGAACTACGCATGCATCCTCTTTCGGAACTACAGAATGATATCTGGCAGGACTTCCAGAATGAATTTTTAAATCAAACCTGATGAAAAGAATTTCAGGGGAACTGATCCCGGTCATCATTTTTTTTGTATCTTAAAGGCATTAATTACCTGAGAGTTATC
>JACZJI010000057.1 GCA_014860665.1 Bacteroidales bacterium
CGATAAACACAACCAATGCAGCAATTAGGCCGTTATTTGGTTTCTTCGGACTGATGGATTCAATAGGTTTAGTTTGATTTTCCATGATTCTTAATAATTATTTAATATGCAAATTTAGTAAATATTATGCCATTTTCGACATAGAAAATGTTTATAATACCAATATTAAGATATAAATAACGTTAAAAAAGGCGATTTTATTTCAATCGCCTTTAGGGTTTTCACATTGGTTTTTGTATGTAAGTGTTGCTGCGTTTTTTCGTCAGATGAAAAAATGGAAAAAAATTGCCCCGCCGCCCCGGGGCAATTTTTCAGGTAAGGGGTAGTTTTTGATAGAGGGATTCTAGATTATGGGGGCTTTCATATTCTAACAATTTAACTTTTACTCCGTTTTCTTCGCAAACCGGACAATGTTTCAACTTAACAGGAAAAACATAGCCGCATTCTTTGCAGTAATAGTAGTACATTTTCGAGATTTTTTTACTTTTCAGGTTTACGACCAGTGCATAAACAGGAGTAAGGATAATGCTCAAAAAGAAAAACTTTAATCCTTCCGCATTACTTTCTATTTTTAATACAGTTAACAGAAAAGAGATGACAAGGTAAATTGCAATTCCAATAATAAGCATATAATTAATTTTAAGAGCATTCTTTAACATCAATATCTAAGCCATATATTTCAATGCTCTATAAATCAATTATATAATTGATTTAAGAAAATATTATTGCAGGAAAATATTTCCGTAAATTAAGGATTATTATACGATTTCGGAAAGTTGTTTATGTTTTTAACCAAAAGGCATGGAGTTTAAACATAATGTGCATAGGGATCCTCTTTGACCTTTCTTCGCTCATCAGCATTTTTTATAGCTTGAGTCTTTTCCTCGTCGGAATACCTGAACCAATTCCTGACCTCCTCCACACTGCGGTAACAGCCCATGCAGATCTTTTCATCATCCAGCGTACATACCTGAATGCACGGACTTTTTATCATATTCTTTTTATGAAGCATAATTTCTTTTGTATAAAACAGCAGGAAAATTGTTTTGGGGCTGCAAAACTACTGATACTTTATGGATATGCAAAATGACCTTAAACCAAATTATCGTAAGATTCATAGAAATGGATTATTGTTTGAATGGCTCAAGAACTGCAATTCCCTTGTTTTTGCTCCCAAACCAAATTTTACCGGATTTGTCCACTAATATGCATGTTACCCAATCACTCGCCAGCCCGTTGTTTTCATCAAAGGTTTTGAAATTTGAACCGTTGTATTCGGATGCTCCGAATTCGGTACCGAACCACATATTTCCTGAATGATCCTGGTTAATTACTTCCACTTTATTATTGACTAAGCCATCTGATTCTGTAAGCGAAAGTGACCCCGTTGCGTTGTACTGCATGGCGCCTGCCAGACTTCCAAACCACATATTTCCCTGGGTATCCTGAAATATGCTGTAAACGTAATTGGCCGAAGCATTATTGAATAGAAATGTGGACCAATTGGAATTGCTGTATTTTGAAATTCCAAACTCGGTACCGAACCAAACATTATTACTGTCATCTGCATAAATGCTTCTTACATAATTGTTAACTAAACTGGTTCCACCGCTTTTTTGATAGACAGTCCAGTTCGAACCATCAAAACGTGAAACGCCGTCCCCTGTCCCAACCCATACATTGTCTTGCCCGTCAATAGCGACACTATATACCAGGTTGTAACTTAACCCATTTGCAGAGGTGTAATTTGTAAAAGTGGTTCCGTCAAATTTTGAGACACCGTATGGCGTCCCAACCCAGACATTATTGTTTTTATCAATAGCTATAGAAGTCACAGACTGATAAATCAATCCGTTATTTTGTTGCCAGGTGAAGAAATTTTTTCCATCGAAACGAGTCAATCCAAAGTCAGTGCCAATCCAAATATTTCCTTCATTGTCCTGAGCGATACAGTTTACATCATTACTGGGAAGTCCGTTACCTGCTTTGTAATATGTCCAGGTTCCTGCAGAAACCGGACTGGTCGGTGTTTTATTACATGAGGTGCAAATAACCAGTGATACGATTATCGCTCCAAAAACATAAGAAGAAAAATATTTTTTAGATATCATATCCTACAGTTACCTCTTGTGCGAGATTAAGCTTAATCCGCGAAACAACCATATCAATGGCAACCTGGTTATTACCTCCTTCTGGAATGATAACATCTGCATGTAATTTTGTCGGCTCAATAAACTGTTGGTGCATAGGTTTCACAAAAGTCGCGTAATGCGTCAGTGCATCTTCATAATTTCGTCCTCTTTGCTGAATATCTCTTCTGATAATACGCATCAGTCTCTCATCGCTGTCCGTGGAAACAAAGAGTTTAATGTCCAACATCTTTCTTACCTCAGGATTTGTCATAATCAGAATCCCTTCCACAATGATTACCTTTTTGGGGCTCACCGTTTGGGTTTCTTTGGCACGCCCACAGGTAACATAAGAATAAATGGGCATTTCAACACTTTTCCCATGTTGCAATTGAAGGAGATGCTGAGTAAGCAAAGACCATTCAATGGAATTGGGATGGTCGAAATTGATTTTGAGCTTCTCTTCTTTGGGTAAATCACCATTGTCGTAATAGTAGGAATCCTGGGTGATGAGGGCCACTGAATCTTTGGGTAAAGCTTCAACAATCTTTTTTACTACAGTGGTCTTTCCTGACCCGCTTCCCCCTGCTATTCCGATAACTAACATAATAACCTGGTTTAACTATTCAAAAATATTAAAATTAGTGCAAAAATAAAACATTTGCCTGTTTTCACTTGTTTAATCCGTAAATACTGTTAGGATTAGCGAGAAGCACCTTCCTGGCTTTCGCAAAATTCAGTAAGCACTCCGAAAGTGGATTTAGGATGCAAAAAAGCGATATTGAGACCCTCAGCGCCTTTTCGTGGTTTTAGATCTATGAGCTTCACATCTTTGTTTTGAGCTTCATCCAGACAGTTTTCGATGTTTTTCACGGCAAAGGCCATATGGTGCAGTCCTTCTCCCTTCTTTTCAATGAACTTGCCCACAGCGCCTTCCGGATCGGTGCTTTCCAATAACTCGATTTTGGTTTGTCCTACTTTGAAAAAAGCGGTTTTCACTTTCTGGTCTTTTACTTCCTCAATGTTGTAACATTTTAAGCCGAGGACATTTTCATAAAAGGGGATGGCTTCTTCAAGGCTTTTTACTGCAATGCCAATGTGTTCAATATGTGATATTTCCATATTATTATAAGTTATTTCAATGAAATTCAAATTGACCGTGACAAAGATATTGAAAAGAAGGTTAAAAGTCGTTTTAAATAACAGGCGTGCACTGCCGACAGCGCATAATTTGGTCTGGCAAATACAATCAGAAAATGTTGTTGATATCAATATCCAGAGCGTCTTCGAATCGTATCATTGCATTGATCAGGCGGGCTTTCGAAAAATTTACCAGATCGGTAGGCTTGATTTCTGCAGTCAGAATTTGTTCCTTTTCCAGCAGATAGCTGCGCTGAGTTCCTTTTAAAATTGGGAAGGCTGGTGTTATCCAGTCTCTGCCGTTGTAAAATAAAATGTTGCAAAATGAAGTATCCGTGACAAAACCGTTTTTTACGATTAAAATGTCATCGGCGTTTTCTCTTTTTGCAAAGAGATTGTTTAATACACTTCTTTCTGCATATTTCAGTGAATATTCTATATCGTCCGAATGGATTATCTTCAGGCTGCGAATTTCCGGTAACTGATATGGAATCCATTCTACTTTTTTGATTTCTGTATCATAGATCACGCGACATTTGAACAATCCTCTTTCAAAGACCAGGTTTTCTTTTGCGAGATTTTGTTTCAGGACTCCTTCCAGATCGATCTTTCCATAAATGCCGAACAATGCTTTTTGCGAATCATCTACGCGTTGCTGATGAAAGCTCAGATTCCGGAATCTTCCGTTTTCGTAAAGAATGGTTTCAAGCAACTGGCACATAGATTTTCTGAATTAATTCTAGATATTCATCATCCGGATTGCTCTTGGCTGTGATGCCGCCTCCGCTTCTGTAAAACATTCCGTCCGGGTTCTTTTCAATAAAACGGATCAGCACTGCACTGTCAAGGTTTGTTCCGTCAAAAATTCCTGCGATGCCCGTATAATAACCCCTATCAGCGCACTCCGCCGAGTGTGTGATCTCAAGAGTTTTGTCTTTTGGGGCCCCCGAAACCGAACCTGCAGGCAGAATTCCGAAAATGATGTTGCCAAGTTCGGAAAAATAAGTTTGCGAAAGTACGCCGCTGATCTCTGAACTCATCTGAAGGATTTCGTTTTTGTGTGTTTTAAGATTATCGATATATCGGAATCGCTTCACTTCCACTTGGCTGGCTACCCTGCTCAAATCATTTCGGATCAGGTCGACAATGGTAGCGTGTTCTGCCGTTTCCTTTATGTTACTCAACAATTTTTCTTTTGCCTGAGGCAGTGATGCGTCTATAGTTCCTTTCATGGGAAACGATCGTATAATGCCATTTTCAATCTTTACAAATATCTCTGGCGAAAAACTGACAAAGGTCTCCCTGAACCAAATCTTGTATTTAGCTTTACTGTAAAAAAAGATCTCGTTCAGACTGTAATTGGTTTCGATACGGCTGGGGAAAGTAAGATTCAGTAAAAATGAATTTCCGTATCGGATATTTTCCTGCACTTTCTGAAAGGCTTGCAGATATTTTTCCTTTGGGAATTCCCGGATGTTGAAGAGGAGTGGTTTTTCAGTATTGGAGTGCGAAGAATAATTTTTAATGCCGTTAAAATCGTAAAGCAGTTCCTCAGGATCGATCTCGTCCAAACGTTGTATCAAAGGTTTTTTTAATTCAAAGTCGATAAGAAAGAAAAAAGGAATTCGTTCCTTTCCCAGGTGGTTCATTATTTCTTGATTCTTAACGGCGGCTTCTGTCATACAGATTTGGTGATAGAAATAAACTGCAAAATTAAGAATTAAGCAAGGCTGAAAAGTTTGATCTCATTGAGAATATCAGGAAATAATACAATAAGCTGACCGTTGGAACAAATCTGCAGATTCCTTATTTTTACAAAAAAAATGATGGGTCTGGAAGGATTAAGAAAAGAGGTTATTGAGGCCGGAAAAGAGTTGCTTAGGGAAGGACTAGTAAGCCGCAGCTGGGGAAATATCAGCATCAGGGTCGACACGGATCATATGCTGATAACGCCAAGTGGCCGGACTTATGATAACTTGTCGCCTGATGAGCTTGTACTGATGGACCTTCAAACTCTTGAATATGAAGGGATCATCAAACCTTCCTCTGAATTTCGATTGCATGCCGAAGTCTACAAACAGCGAAAAGATATCAATGCAGTCATCCATACTCATCAAAGAAATGCATCTACCGTTGCTGTAGCACGAAGAGAAATTCCGCCCATTATTGATGATATGGCACAAATCATCGGACCTTCAGTTCGTGTAACACGCTATACTGTTGCCGGAACTAAGAGGTTCGCCCGAAGGGCTGTCAATGCACTAAAAGGCAGACAAGCTGCGTTGCTGGCTAACCATGGTGCTCTTTGTGCTGGAAGAAACTTACAGGAAGCTTTTGTGGTATCGCAGATTTTAGAAAAAGCTGCCGGTGCATTGATAGAAGCATCGTTTATGGGGGGAGCTAAATCCATCCCGAAAATCAATGCCATTATCATGCATCAGGCTTACCTGAAGAAATATTCAAAACTGGATCAGAGAAATCGTAGCGAAATTAAACCTGAATAACTCTGAAAGATTTAATGTCTACCGCGTGATAAAAGGAAGCAAAAGCGGAACTAATCCATATCGAGGCGGGGAGGATTCCGACGAAAAGCAGAATGAGTCCACCAATTGCGATAAAAAAGGACACAATTCCCATAACGAAAATTTTACCGGCAAACCCTTTGGTCATTTCCCAGCTTTTGCTGATGGCATCGACAGCTTTGTAATTCTTGTCAACTACCAGATAAGGTACGAATGCCAGCCTGCAGGCAAAAATAATTCCCGGGACAATAAATAAAACAATCCCAACCCCGATAATAACGCTTACAAGCAATCCGGCCAGCACAATTTCCCAATAATGTGGCCCGAATACGGAAAAAATGTCTTTAAGTTCAAACGCTTCGTTGCGGGAAGCTTTTAAAAATACCCAGTTTTTGCCATAGTTAACCGGACCTAAAAAGAAAATTCCAAATAAAGACACGAAGAATCCCAGTCCAATCGGATTATGGCCCATAATGGCAGGACTGAACCCTCCCAGAAGTGAAACTACAATAATAACTAAGAGTAAAGGGATAAAATTCTTTTTCAGGATTTCCCATGCGTAACTAAAAGCCGAACCTACTTCAGGATAAAGATTGGTTGACTTTGTTGTGTTTTCGTTTTCCATATCATTCATTTTAATGTAAAAATATAATACAG
>JACZJI010000058.1 GCA_014860665.1 Bacteroidales bacterium
TGGTTATCCCTCTGGCAATCATAAATAATTCCAACGCCAGCCAGAGTCCATTATTTCCAATAGTATGAACTGTTCCATAATAGGTAGGTAGGAAGATAACAAAAGCAGAAATAATCATGGTGTTTCTCATGGCTTTCGATGCAGTAACTCCAACATAAATACCGTCCCATATAAAAGCAGCAGTGCTTGTTAACGGTAATATCACAATCCAGAAGTAATAATTTCGCGAAACATCCATAATTTGAATATTACTTGTCATGATTTTCATCAACACGGTAATTCCTGAGAAAAAGATGAGGCTGGTCAGTATTGCAATAGCAAAGCCCCACTTGAATAGATGCTGTACTGTTTTTCTGAGTTCTGGCAAATCCTGCGCACCTTTGGCCTTTCCTGAAAGGGCTTCGCCTGCAAATGCAAAACCATCAGCAAAATAGGAGAAAAGAAAGAAGAATTGGAATAATAAAGAGTTGGCCGCCAAAATATTGTTTCCGAGCCTTGCTGATTCGCTTGTGAAAAATGAAAGCATTAGAATTAGTACCAAAGTACGAATGAAAATATCTGTGTTCACCGAAAAAAACCTCATTAAAGCACTCTTTTGGAATAATTCAACGGCTTTCCACCAACGAACATGATGTCTGTATTTTTTGAAAAGGAAAATGAATGCTACCAAGAGTCCTGAATATTGTGCAATTACATTTGCCAATGCAACACCATTAGAAGTCATTTTCATAACAAAAACCAGGAAAAAATTCATGCCTATGTTTACAACATTCACAATGAGTACGATCAGCATAGGAATTTTGGCATTCTGCATCCCAAGATACCATCCATAAAAACTATATAAAGCTAGCGTGGCTGGTGCGGCGTATATTCTTATATAGAAATACTGGCGGGCAAGTACTTTAACATCTGGTTCGCCATTTAGAAGATGAAACGCCACCCACTGAATAGGATATTGAAATAAAATAAGCAAAATGGCAAATGAAAATGCCACCAAAAGTGATCTTTGCAGCCCCAGGCTAATTTCTTTTTCATCATGAGCTCCAGTAGCCTGAGCTGTAAAGCCACTGGTTCCCATTCTAAGAAATCCAAAGCTCATGTACAAAACGTTGAAAACAGTTGTCCCCAGAGCAATAGCTCCCACATATATCGCACTGTCAGCTCTCAGATGGCCCATCAGTGCAAAATCTGCCATCCCCAAAAGCGGAACGGTCAGGTTGGAGATGACATTTGGAATAGCCAGACGCAAGATATCGCGATCGAGTTTGCCCGGTTTTATTACCATTTTTTTGTTAACGCTTGTGGAGGCCGCATTCGCGGGTTTCCGGATTTTCCCACCACCATCTTCCGGCGCGGATGTCTTCTCCTGATTCTATTGCTCGTGTACATGGTTGACAACCAATACTTGCAAATCCTTTTTTGTGCAAAGGATTCACCGGAATACGGTTTTTTTCGACATAATTCCAGGCATCTTCTTCTTCCCAGTTTGCCAAAGGATTGATCTTCACAATATGATTGTTGTTGTCATATTCTATAAACTGAAGCTCAGTCCTTGTCGTGGATTGACTTTTGCGTAATCCTGTTATCCAGGCATCAAGTCCTTGCATAGCACGTTGCAATGGTTTAACCTTTCTAACTTGACAGCATAACTTCCGGTTTTCGATACTTTCGTAGAACAAATTGATTCCTTTTTGGGAAACCATTTCTTCAACGTCTTTTGGATCAGGAAAATAAACCTGAATTTTAATATTGTATTTCCGATTGGTACGGTCAATTAGATCATAGGTTTCAGGGAAAAGTCTTCCGGTATCCAATGTAAAAATCTTTGCCGTAGGATCTATCTGGCATAGCATATGGGTGAGTACCTGGTCCTCCAGTCCCAGACTGGTAGACAAGGCTATTTTTCCTTGAAACTGTTTCAGTGAAAAAGCAATAATTTCTTCGGGGGATGCATCCTTTAACTGTGCGTTCCAATTCTGGAGCGTAGCGGTATCAATCATAAATTTGTTTTAAATACTTTTAAAGTACAAATGTAAGAGAAATTTTCCCAGTGTCCTGCTATTGTGTATTTTTGAAAAAAACAGAGATATGAAGGTCCATTTTATCGCTATTGGAGGCAGCGCCATGCACAACCTGGCCATTGCGCTGAAAATTAACGGTTTTGAGGTAAGCGGTTCTGATGACGAGATTTTTGAACCTTCGAAAAGTCGGTTGGAAAAATATGGTTTGCTTCCCAGGCAATCAGGTTGGCATCCAGAGCATATTTCCAGCGATTTAGATTTTATTATACTGGGAATGCATGCGCGCCTTGACAATCCTGAGTTAATCCGTGCACAGGAGATGGGACTAAAAATCTATTCTTATCCTGAATTTTTGTACGAACATTCCAAAAACAAAAAACGTGTTGTAATTGGGGGAAGTCACGGAAAGACAACCATCACCGCCATGGTAATGCATGTATTAAAATATCATCATCTTGATTTTGATTATCTGGTGGGATCGAAGCTTCGTGATTTTGAAGTTATGGTCAGGTTAGGTAATGATGCCCCTTTCATGGTTTTTGAAGGAGATGAGTATTTGAGCTCACCACTTGACCGTAGGCCCAAATTTCATTGGTATCATCCGCATCTGGCGTTGGTCACAGGAATTGCATGGGATCACATCAACGTTTTCCCGACATTTGAAAATTATCAGGAGCAGTTTGTAAAGTTTGTTGATTTGATAGAATCGGGAGGGAAGGTCGTTTATAACACTTCCGATCCCAACGTCAAAAGGATTGCTGAAAATGCATCAGGAGATATTCAAAAAATACCTTATGGTTTGCCAAAATATGTGATAGAAAATGGTACAACCTTCTTAATGGAAGATGAAACGTATATTCCTTTAAAGATTTTTGGCAAACACAACTTGATGAACCTAGCAGGGGCGCAACTGTTATGTGAGGAGTTGGGCGCAAGCAGACATCAGTTTCTGGAAGCCATTCAAAGTTTTGAGGGAGCCAGTAACCGTCTGGAACTTGTTTATCAGGGAAAAGGAGGAAGGCTGTTTAAAGATTTTGCACATGCGCCTTCTAAACTACAGGCTACGCTTGCCGCGGTCAGGGAGCAGTTTCCAAATCAACATCTTGTGGCGTGTTTTGAATTACACACGTTCAGCAGTTTGAATCCCGAATTTCTGAGACAATATCAGGATGCTTTGAGTGAAGCAGACGAAGCCGCGGTCTATTTTAATCCTCATGCATTGGAAATAAAGAGAATGCAGGTTTTAAGATCTGAAGAAATTAAATCGGCTTTTGGAAGAGATGATCTTCAGGTTTTTGATAATTCTGAAGCTATGCTACAATGGCTTCAGAACAGACCAAACTCAGATTGTGTTTTCCTGATGATGAGTTCGGGAAATTTCAATGGCATAGATCTTTCAGAACTTAGTAAACAGTTATTTGAATAGAAATAAAAAAGGCGCTTTTTAAAGCGCCTTTTTCCTGTTTTAGCTGTTCATGGAAATCAAAAATTCCTCGTTTGTCTTGGTAAACTTCATTTTGTCCTTCAGGAATTCCATAGCTTCGATGGGGTTCATGTCTGCCAGGTGATTTCTCAAAATCCAGATACGCTGGAGAATATCTTTTTCCAACAGAAGATCTTCACGACGAGTACTGGAAGAAACGATGTCAATGGCCGGGAAGATGCGTTTGTTGGCAAGTTTCCTGTCAAGCTGCAACTCCAAATTACCGGTACCTTTGAATTCTTCAAAGATAACTTCATCCATTTTTGAACCTGTGTCAATCAGAGCTGTTGCCAGAATTGTGAGTGAACCACCATTTTCAATCTGACGTGCAGCACCAAAGAAGCGTTTTGGTTTCTGCAGAGCATTGGCTTCAACACCACCAGAGAGTACTTTTCCGGATGCAGGAGAAACTGTATTGTAGGCTCTTGCCAGACGTGTGATTGAGTCGAGGAGAATTACAACATCGTGACCGCTTTCAGTCATACGTTTGGCTTTTTCAAGCACCAGATTAGCAATTTTTACATGCTTTTCTGCCGGTTCGTCAAAAGTAGAGGCAATTACTTCAGCGTTAACACTCCGTGCCATATCAGTTACTTCTTCAGGACGCTCATCAATCAGTAAGATAATGAGATATACTTCGGGATGATTGAGGGCGATGGCATTAGCAACTTCCTTCAAAAGTACCGTTTTACCGGTTTTAGGCTGAGCTACAATTAAACCACGCTGACCTTTTCCAATCGGGCAGAACATGTCCATGATCCTTGTAGATATGGTCTCTTTGGCATGACCTGTCAAAGAGAATTTTTTCTGCGGGAAAAGAGGAGTGAGGTAATCGAAAGGAATCCTGTCACGGATTTCTTCCGGTGTTTTATTGTTGATAGATATTACCTTTATTAATGGGAAATATTTTTCACCTTCTTTTGGAGGACGAATAGTGCCACGAACGGTATCACCGGTTTTTAGACCAAATAATTTTATCTGTGATTGTGATACATAAATATCATCTGGTGAATTCAGATAATTGTAATCAGAAGATCTCAAAAATCCGTAACCGTCAGGCATAATTTCCAAAACACCTTCAGATTCAATAATTCCTTCCATTTCAAATGCGTACAAGGCTCTTTGAGCTTCTTTAACTGGTGCTTCTGTCTTGGATGGTCTATTGTTGTTTTCCTGAACAGGAGCTACTTTTACTTCCGGTTGTTCTGAAGGTCTGTTTTCCGTATTTTGAACAGGTTGTGGTTTGACTTCCTGAACAGGTTCGTTCTCATAAACTCTTTTTCTTTTCTTTTTAGCCTCAAACTGTTCCAGATGTGATTTTCGTCTGAGGAAAGATGCATCAGTATTATCACTTTCAGAAAAAGTTTTTTCTTCTAACTCTTTTTTAGGAGTTACTACTTTTTCATTTACAAATTCAGCTACGGGTTCATTTTTAGTTTTTTCTTCAACAGGTTTAATTTCTGATGATGCAGCTTTGGGTGTAGCTTCTTTTTGTTCTGTTTCTTTATCAATTTTTACATTAGGATTTGAAGAAGCGATCGGAGTTGCCGGTTTGGTAGGTCTTCCTCTGCGTACCCTTGTTTTGGGCTTTTCTGGTGCTTTTTTTTGCTCATCTTTTTTCTGACTGTCACCTTCTTTTATCTCTGTCTTAGCAGTTGGACTTTGATTGCCCTTTTTGTGATCACGTTTCTCAGAAGTCATTTTCTTTTCGTTTTCAACCATAACGGCTGAAGGATTGGCGGCCTGGTGATCCAGTATCTGATAGATTAATTCCTGTTTGGATAGTTTGTCAGTTTTGCCAATATTCAAATCGTTGGCAATTTGACGTAGTTCAGAATCCAGCTTACTGTTAAGCTCTACAATATCATACATATATCTTAAATTAAATTCATTAAGGTCAGAAAAATAAAACCGAATAAATTCTTTTGGTTTGCCTAAATAGAAAAATCTTAAAAAGGAAAATTAAATAGGATTAATAGTGGGGCAAATATATAAAATTTTAATACACAATCTAAAATAGTAAAATATCTTTTTCACTGTCCATCAGGCGATAATAAGCTCTTTGGAAGAGATTTCGAAATAAAAATATTCTAAAGGTTTTACTGTAAAAAACTGAAAAAGAATTGAATACATGCTGTTTGGGTACAAATTTTATAAAAAGAAATCTTGCTTTCTTAAACTTTTTTAAAAAGGTTATGAACAATCTGGTTGTCCATAAATGGAATTGGTTTACGATTCTGATTAAATCCAATGGTTCGATCTATACCAATCAATAGTTTCTTTCATCCCTTTCTTTAAATCGTAATTTGCCACGAAATCAAAATCTTCTTTTATTTTATCAGAGTTACAAAGCCAGTTAGTACTTGTTAGAGCCTGGTATTTATCTGGATTTAAAACAGTTTGCTTATGCAGCATGTGAGAGATGGGCTCTGCAAAAGTTGAAATCCATCGTACTACGATTTTTGGTATAACAATTTTTAGGCACTTTTTGCCCAGGATATCTTTTACATTTTTAGCTAAGTCATTGCTTGTGTATGTTTTGCCATCTGTTACGAAGTAGGACCTATTAACAATTTGCGACTCTATACCAGTGTAAACAAAACGAACCAAATCTTTTACGTAAACAAAGCTTAGATGTTGTTTCTTTCTTCCGATATAAAACTCAAAGCCACGTTTAATAGCTTTTATATAAATGAAATAATCTTTTTCACGCGGCCCATAGACACCTGTTGGACGGATGATTAAATAAGGGAAATCTTTAAGGCATTTTAGATATTGCTCTGATTTTAATTTACTCTTACCATAACGGGAAAATGGTTTAGGGGTATCTGTTTCACGGACAGGTTCCATGGTTTTCTCATTTCCATGACCATAAGCTTCCAGGCTACTCATATACACAAATTTTTCTGGTATACAATCACTTTCGATAAGTGCTTCGACTAAATTCTTAGTGTATTGATAATTAACCTTCAGAAAATCTTTTTTATTAACAGCTTTTGTAATTCCGGCATTGTGGATGAAGTAATGAAAATGGATTCCTTTTTGAGAGAATTCCTTGAAATCCCTGATCAATTTTGATTTATCATCAAGATTAAGTGTAAAAATCTGGATATTTTTATCCTTTAAGTATTCTGTCTTGCTGGTAGCCCTTACGCTTGCAAAAACCTGATAACCAAGTTTTATTCCTTCTTCAGCAAGGAAACTTCCGATAAAACCATTTGCGCCAGTTATCAGGATATTTTTCATCAAATTTTACTCATAAAAAATGGAATTACAAAGTTATTACTTTTTACCCAGCTGCACCTTATAAGGGCTCTTGATCATTCTAAAATAATAACTGGCCTATTTTTAATTGTTTGATTTTTAGGTATAAATATTAATTTAGTAATCAACCGTATACAATAATTATAAATAGAGTGGAAAGGGGACCTTATATTTAGAGGATTGAGTTTTTGGTTTAACTTCGTGTGAAATTTTATAATTTTGTACAAAGGTATCGCACTCAAAAAAATTTAAGAACATTTCCATGATAAAAGAAAACTTAGTTGCATATTTTAATGCGGCTATTAAAGAGAACATCGAAAAGCCGGCACTGTCAGATTATGGTGGCAGAACGCTTACTTTCAAAGAAGTGGGAGAAATTATTCTGAAATTTCATATCACTTTTGAAAAAACCGGTATAAAAAAAGGAGATAAAATTGCTCTTATAGGAAAGAATTCGGCCAATTGGGGTGTGGCTTTTTTGTCTATAATAACATATGGGGCGGTGGCTGTTCCCATTCTTCCTGATTTTCTCCCGAAAGATGTTCATTATATTGTGAATCATTCTGAGTCTAAAGCATTATTCAGTGCGTCATCGATATGGGCTAAGCTTGAGATTGAGCAAATGATGGACTTACAATATGTATATGGCCTCGAAGAGCTGATGCCTCTCTTTTCCAAAATTGACCATCTGGATGAAATTATTCACTCTTTAAATAGCTCACTTAAGGAAAAATTGCCGAAAGGTATTACCGGAGAGACTTTTGAGTTGCCAAAAATAGAAAATTCAGAACTGGCTGAGATCAGTTATACTTCTGGAACGACAGGTTATTCGAAAGGAGTAATGTTGCTGCATAACAGCCTTGCTGCCAACGTCCGTTTCGCAAGGAATCATATGCCGCTCCAATCCGGCGATAAAATTGTTTCTTTCCTGCCGATGGCGCATTCCTATGGTCTTGCATTCGAATTTTTGTTTCCATTTTCGTTGGGATGTCACATCACTTTCCTGACAAAAACCCCAACCCCGGCAATCATTACTAAGGCATTTCAGGAAGTTAAGCCCCGGTTGATTTTGTCGGTTCCTTTGGTCATTGAGAAGATTTACAAAAAGAGGATATTGCCTCAAATAAGAAAGTCACCTATTAATTGGATGCTGAAAACTCCCGGCATTAATAAGTTGATTTTCAAAAAAGTGCTTGCCGGAGTTGGAGAAGGCTTTGGAGGTAATTTTGTAGAAGTGGTTGTTGGAGGAGCTGCTCTGAGTGAAGAAATTGAAGCTTTTTTCAGAAAGATTGGTTTCCCAATAACAGTAGGTTACGGTATGACTGAGTGTGGCCCCTTGATTTCTTACGCCGCAGCAAATGAAGCTAAGCTGGGGTCCTGCGGAAAACCTGTTGATAGCCTTGAAGTAAAGATAGATTCTCATGACCCGCAAAACGAAGTGGGTGAGATACTAATGCGTGGCGAAAATGTGATGGTTGGATATTACAAGAATAAAGAAGCTTCTGAATTGGCCATTGATAAAGATGGTTGGCTGCATTCGGGCGACTTGGGCCTGATTGATAAAGATGGCTTTATTTTCATAAAGGGTAGGAGCAAAAGCATGATTCTCGGACCTTCAGGGCAAAATATCTATCCGGAAGAAATAGAATCCGTGGTTAATAACAGAGCTTGTGTGGCTGAATCATTGGTAGTAAAAAGAGACGAAAAACTTGTGGCTTTAATTTTTCCAGATGAAGAAGTAGTAAAAGCAATGAATTTGACAAAGGAAGAGCTTAGTCAGAAATTGGAAGATTATCGGAAAGAATTAAACAAACATTTTCCGTCTTATATGTCCGTAAATAAGATGGTTCTTCATCCTGAGCCATTTGAAAAAACACCGAAACAGAGCATTAAACGGTTTTTATATGAATAGAGGTCAAAGCATTAAAAATCAAAAAGTGTTGACCCTTTCTCCTTTCGGGAGGTAATTATTTTATGCAGGACCAGGTTAAATTTCTTCAAAAAGTTGCGGCCTTTCTGGCGCACGACAATTCATCAGATTTATCAAAGACCGTTGTTGTGTTTCCAAACCATCGGTCGGGGACTTTTCTGAAAAAATATCTAATGGAAGTTCTACCTGAAAATTCCTGGCTTCCAGAAATTATAACTATCGACGATCTGATGCTTCACTTGTCTGGATTGACGTTAGCAGATGCGTTGGTAGTTGATTTTGAATTGTATAAAATCCATCAGGATATAGAAGGAGAAAATGCTCGCGCACCAGAAGATTTTTTAAGCTGGGCACCTTTAATGATCAACGATTTCAGCGATATTGACTATTATCTCACGGATGCTAAAACATTATTTAGTGAACTTACGGATATCAAAGCGCTGGAGCGTTGGAATCTTGGAGAAAAACCATTGACTGAAATTCAGAAAAACTATCTGAAATTTTTCCAATCGCTTTATGGCTATTATTCAAAGTTAAAAGATGCTTTGTTAGAGAAAAACATGGCTTACAAAGCAATGGCATATCGCTATGTTGTGGAAAATTACGAGGAAAAAATCAAAAACAACCTAGGGTGGCAGTATTACGTATTTGCCGGTTTTAATGCGCTGACAGAATCAGAGAAAAAGTTAATGATTTATCTGAAAAATGATTTCCGTTTTGATTACCTGGTGGATGTTGATTCATTTTATTTTGATAATCAAAAGAAGACCCATGAAGCTTCAAAGTTCATTCATCAGGCATTAAAATCACTAAAAATAACAGAGCCTAACTGGATCGACAATGAGCTGTTAAACAGCTCTAAAACATTAGAAGTTGTTGGTGTTCCAAAGTATATGGGACAGGTAGGTTTTGCCGCTCAGGTATTACAGAAATGGTTCTCAAATGAAAATTATGATCCTGCAAATACTTTGGTGGTAATGGCTGAAGAAGATCTTCTGATCCCTCTTTTAAATTCGGTTCCTGTTAAAACATCCGATGGCACAGCACTACGGTATAATGTTAGTCTTGGTTATCCGTTGACTAACGGACCATTTGCAAATTTTGTGCTTTCGTGGCTGGAAATGCTCAATTTGCGAAATGAGGATTCTGCATCCAGAATTCCAGTGGCCTCTTTACTTGGCTTGTTTAAAAGTCCAGTGTTGGAGCTGTTGGGGCAACAAAGTGATATTTCGGCCAAACTGAAGGGTATTACAAGTTTTTATATTGAAGCTGAAGAATTGTTGCAAGCAGGCTTTTCCGATGAGACCAAAGAACTCTTTCAAATTATTTTTGGAAAACTGAAAAACCCCGGTCAGTTTTTACTTCATTTAGGAACTTTTTTACAGCGTCTTCAGTCAGTACCTGAATTTCAGGAGAGAACAAATGCTTTGATAAACTTTCAGTTTGTTCTTATTTTCAGGTTAACTAAGGTACTTCAAGTGATGCTGGAAGGCAAGATGCACAACCTGAATTTTAAATCGCTGCAAAAAATAATGGTACAGGTGCTGAACCGTCAGGAAATTAACCTGAAAGGAGAACCTTTAACCGGGATTCAGATTATGGGGATGCTTGAAACCAGAAGCTTGGATTTTGAAAATGTCATCATTTTAGGAGCGAACGAAGGGATCTTACCTAAATCAGGATTTTCAGACTCATTCATCCCTTTTGATTTGAGAAAAAATCACGGACTTCCGCTTCCTGATAAAAAATCGGCTATTTTTTCATATCATTTTTTCAGGCTCTTGCAACGGGCAAAACACGTGGTTTACCTTTACAATTCAGAACCTGATGTTTTTGGAAATGGAGAACCCAGCCGTTTTATCCGGCAAATTGAACATGAACTCGTAGGAAAAAATCCAAATCTTGTTTTCAAAAAGGAATTGGTGAATACGCCATTAAGGGAAACTGATATTCAAACTGAAATTAAGATAGAAAAATCCAGTGAGGTACTTTCCGGGCTGAAGGAACTGGCGGAAAACGGTATTTCTCCGTCCGCTCTCAATTCCTTTATAAAATGCACATTGCAATTTTATTTAAAATATGTTCTTAAAATAGAAGTTCCTGATCCTGTTGAGGCTTCTGTGAGGTCGGACACATTTGGAAGTGTGGTACACGGCGTACTGGAAACACTTTACAAACCTTTTGCAGGACATAAAATAGATGCGGAACTTCTTGAAAAAGAGTTTACAAATATCGATCTGTTATTGAAGGAGGGTTTTGATAAACATTATGGCGTTCGTGATATGAATTATGGCAAGAATCTTCTGATATTTGAAGTGGCCAGAGCTTACATAGAACGTTTCATTAAAAACGACATATCATATCTGAAAATTACTGAACGCCAGCTGGAAGGTGTTGAAATGAAGTTTAAGGCTCCTTTTACATATTCCGGTGGCCATGTTAATTTAAAAGGAATTATTGACAGAGTAGACCAAATTCCAGGGGAATCTGGCGTCAGAATTATGGATTATAAAACAGGAAGTGTTAATGAATACGATCTGAAAATCAAAGATTGGGATTCATTAATTACGGATGAAAAGTATTCTAAAGCTTTTCAGGTTCTGACCTATGCATGGCTTTATCTTGCTAAAAATCCGACAGTAAAACAGGTTAAAGGGACATTGGTCAGTATGAAATCGGCATCAGGAAAGCCAGTTGAGGTTTCGTTCTCAGATGATCAAAATATTGACCAATTGCTTCCTCTGTTTGAAGAACAATTGGACGTTCTTTTGACAGCAATGTTTGATACATCGAAACCTTTCGTGCAAACTGAAGAAGTGGAGCGTTGCAGCTATTGTGATTTTAAAAATATGTGCAATCGGTAACCTGTTAGAATTGAGAACAGGGTCACAGTCAATTTGCTCAATGTATTAAGATTAATCAACTCTGGTTGAATTTAAAAAGGCGTAATGTGAAAATTATTTTATTTTTGCTTAGTAAGTAACTAAATCGCCTTTCGATAAATTTTAATTCCCGCAGTATGGCAGAAAGAAAATACAACATTCTTCTTGTTGATGATAGACCTGAGAACCTTCTTACTCTGGAAGGAATTCTGGATAGCCCTGAATTCAATCTCGTCAAAGCTTCTTCAGGAAACGAGGCATTGGGGCTTCTTTTAGAATACAATTTTGCCATAGCACTTATAGATGTGCAAATGCCAGGCATGGATGGGTTTGAGACCGCTGAAATTATGAGAAGCAGTGATCGTACCAAACACATTCCCATTATTTTTATCACAGCTATCAACAAGCAACGAAAGCATATTTTTCAGGGGTATGAATCGGGTGCAGTAGATTATCTGTACAAACCACTGGATTTGGAAATACTGAAAAGCAAAATTTCTGCTTTTATAGAGTTCTTTAAATACAGGGAAGCGCTGGAAGACACAACTCAGAAGCTTCAAAATACAATCGAACAGCTTAATCAGGCAAAAAATGAAGCCGAAGAAGCCAATCAGGCAAAAAGTGCTTTTCTGGCCTCCATGAGTCATGAAATACGTTCTCCGCTTAACGGAATTATAGGAATTGCCGAATTAGGCCTTTTGGATAAAGATATCGATCCATTGCAGGCAGAACGCTATCTTGACATAAAGACTTCTGGTCAGAACCTACTTGAAATAATTAATGACATTCTGGATATTTCGAAGATCGAAGCAGGTAAACTGGAACTGGAGGAAATAGAATTCAGTTTGCGCGATGTTATTGAAAGGGTCTTTAAAATTACCATGGTTCATGTAATGAATAAAGATGTTGAACTTGTGGTTGATATTGACCCGGATATACCGGATATTATTATCGGCGACCCATTGCGACTACGTCAGGTACTGACAAATCTGCTTAGCAATGCAGCCAAGTTCACAGAGAAAGGTCATATTAAGCTTAGCATTGAGAATGTTGATCTGGTAGAAGAACAGCTCAGGTTGATGTTCTCTGTTGAAGATACAGGTATTGGTATTCCGAAAGAAAAACAAAAATTACTTTTTCAGCAGTATGTTCAGGTTGATTCTTCAGTTGCAAGGCAACATGGTGGAACCGGTTTGGGACTCAATATTGCCAGAAAACTTGTTAGCCTGATGGGTGGTGATATTGTTTTGGAAAGTGAAAACGGTATAGGAAGTAAGTTTTCATTTGCCCTGAATCTGATAACCGGTGAACAAGTTATGGACCTGAAAGGAATAAACTTAGCTGAAAAGTATAAAAACAGGAAGGTTCTTCTTGCTGATGATTATAAAGACAGCAGAGCCAGTTTCATGAAGCTCATGGAGTACTGGGAATTTGATGTTAGTCTGTCTGAAAGTATGGATGAAGCCTGTCGAATGGCTAAAAACATAGCTTACGATATCCTTTTCATTGACTTTGCACTTGACAATAAAGAACCGGAAGAAATAATCTCCAGACTGGATGAATCAGGACTTAAAAGCGAGATTGTTTTCCTGACATCTTCAAAGTCAAGTATCGAAATTGATCGCCTCAAAAAATCGGGCCAGTATAATTTCCTGGTTAAACCAGTCATGCAGATTGACCTTAAAAATTTCCTCGAAGGCAAAACTTCCGAGGCGATTGTTAAAGAACAAATTGAAAAGGTGTTTCACAGTAAGCAAATCAGTGCTGATTCAACTACTAAACAGATCAGTATTCCATTTACAAGCTCTAAAGAAATTCTGATAGCAGAAGACCAACTTATCAATCGAAAAGTAGTAACGCAGTTCCTCCAAAAGAAAGGATGGCAGGTTCATTCAGTAGAGAACGGCCAGATGGCACTTGATTTAGTTAAGAAAGAGCCTCTTCGGTTTTTCATGATTCTTATGGATGTCCAAATGCCAATAATGGATGGCTTTACTGCCACTGAAAAAATAAGAGAATTTGAAAATGGGAGCCCCCGGCATGTACCTATTATTGCCATGACAGCCCTTGCCATGAAAGGGGACAAAGAAAAATGCATGGCCGTAGGGATGGATGAATATCTTACCAAGCCCATTAATCCGGACGAATTATACGAAATTGCAGAGAAGTATCAGCAGGATTAGTTATTAGTTAATTTTTCAGATTATGAAAGATCCCGACAAGCAGAATTTTATTGATTATAACGAGGCGAATCAGTGGGAAAGGTTAAAATATTCCCTTAAAACCTGGAGAAATATTGGCGTAGGAAAATCACTCTTTATCTGGTTCCTCGCCATTTCTTTTTTCCCGTTGGCCGTGGTAAGTTTTATAAATTTTTTAAATGCCTACCAGGGTTTGACCATAGTAGCCATTAAATCCCTGAACTCTTCATCTCAGCTTAGGTTGAAATATATCTATACTTTTTTCGATGAAGCCAGTGATTATTTAAGCATAAATTCAACATCCCAACAAAAAAAGCAACAATTTATTGATCTTGCCGAAGCTTATCATAGCAGCAAAATGAGCTCTGAAAAGTTTGTGGAATCTGCTCAGTGGAAAGAAATCACAAAACCATTAATGGAGGAGATAGAACCATCTCTTAAGCTTCAGGGATTTTATGATTTGATATTTATGGATCCCCATGGAAATATTCTTTTCAGGACAAAACCAGATAATGATTTGGGGGAGAATGTTTTTCAAGGGAGCCTGAGCAATACATTGTTTGCTGTAACAGCGAGAAAAAGTCTGGAAGAAAATAAGATGCTTTTCTCCGATCTGGAGCATTATACTCCCAGTTTGGGGACGATTTCGGGATTTTTTACAGTTCCTGTATGGAAAGACAATCACGTAATCGGAATCATGGCGCTGCAGATTTCTGTCAGCAGCATCAACAACATGATACAGCAGGAAGCAGGTTATGGTAAGACCGGGGAAGCTTTTTTGATCGGAAGCGATTTTTTGCTGCGTTCTTCCACACGTTTTGGAAGTGAAAATGATATTTTAAAGGAAAAGATTGTCAATAAGAAAACCCAGGAGTGGGTTGATTACTTACAGCATCGTGATGATAAAGCTTATCTGAAGGCCAATGAATTGGATGAAGAAAAGGTTACTACTTACGACGCCAACGAAAAAGGCAATTATGTTCTGGGCATCTACCGGAATCTCACCAAACTTGAAAAGTACGGTATTCACTGGGCCTTAATAGAACAAATTTCACACTCTGAAGCTTTTGCTTATGCCAGGAAATTGTCCAAGATGGTGAAAATTAGTTTTCTTATCACTATTTTGGTTGTGATTTTCATCTCTATCCTGGTTACAAGATGGTTTGTAAATCCGATAAAGCAACTTTCCTCATGGGGAAAGAAAATTTCCTCCGGACATTTAATCGAGAAAGATGTCAAAGCTCCGCAGAATGAAATCGGAGAAATGAAAGAAACATTTAACAGACTGGTTAATGTTCTGATAAGCTATGCAGATGTTGCAAAACTGGTAGCCAAAGGCGATTTTTCCGAGACGGTTCAGGAAAGGAGTGAAGAAGATATTTTAGCCAAATCTATCAACCAGATGGTGGAGAGTTTCAGATCTGTCGTTGATCAGGCCAACCGTATTGCAGAAGGTGATTATAACACGCTGATTAAGCCCCGAAGCGACACCGATGCTCTGGGTAAAGCGCTGTATAAAATGACAGAAACCCTGAGGAAAAATGCTGAAAAATTCCAGAACGAGGATTGGGTAAAAAGCGGACTGAATGAACTGGACGGTGTTCTGAAAGGGAAAAGTGATGTAACCGAGCTTAGTAGCGCTATAATTTCATTTTTTGCTGATTATCTGGGTGCTCAGGTAGGCCTGATCTATCTTTATAATGAAGAGGAAGATGTCCTTAAATTGTCGGCTACTTATGCTATCCCTTCCGATAAAGAGAATATTTTACCGGATTACAAAGTCGGCGAAGGTATGATCGGACAGGCTTTTGTAAGTGGAAAAAGAGTTGTTATCAGCCATAAAGATTCCAACACTCCTCTGGTTGATTTGGGCCTTGGGAAAAAAGAACCTCAGGACCTGGCCATTGTTCCGTTCTCTTTCGAGAATCAGGTTGTTGGTGTGATGGAAATCGGCTCTGTAAATGCTTTTACGCCGTTGCAATTGCAGTTTATTGACCTGGCGGTTCAGGATCTGGCGCTTGCAATCATAACCCTTAGTTCTCACATAAAACTGAGTGAACTGCTGTCTCAGACACAGGAACAGGCAAAGGTTCTTGAAGTACAGCAGGAAGAGCTACGTCAGACTAACGAAGAATTGCAGGAGCAAACTGAAGCATTAAAACACTCTGAAGAAAATCTGCAGACACAGCAGGAAGAACTTAAGGTGACCAACGAAGAGCTTGAGGAAAGAACCAAAGCGCTGGAAATTCAAAGAGATGCCATAAAGAAGAAGAATCTGGAACTCGAAGAAGCCAGGAAAGAAATAGAGAAAAAAGCAAGTGATCTGGAACAGGCAAGCCGTTACAAATCTGAGTTTCTTGCCAACATGTCGCACGAGTTGCGTACACCGCTTAACAGTATTATTGTGCTGTCTCAGTTGATGAATGAAAATAAAAACAACAATCTGAGTGAGAAAGAGCGGGAATTTGCCAGGACCATTAACTCATCGGGTATAGATCTGTTGAATCTGATCAACGATATTCTTGATCTTTCCAAGGTGGAAGCCGGTAAACTGGAGCTTACCGTTGAACCAATGTACATACAGGATATTACAGAGTTTGTTGAAAATAGTTTCAGACCCGTATTAGAGGGAAAGGGCCTTGAACTTATTATAGATCTGGCAAAAGATGTACCTGAATATGTTGAAACAGATATTCAACGGGTACAACAGGTAATTAAAAATCTTATTTCTAATGCCATTAAGTTCACTGAAAAGGGAAGCATCACTTTTAAAGTGAATATGGCGAAAGATGCTGCCTTTATCTCAAAACTGGGTCTCAAAGTTTCTGAGGTTATTGCCTTTACAGTAGCTGATACTGGAATCGGAATTCCAAAAGAACAGCAGGAAATGATTTTTGAAGCCTTTAATCAGGCAGACGGGACCACAAGCCGGAAATATGGTGGAACAGGTCTTGGCCTCAGCATCTCGAAAAGCTTCTCTCGATTGCTTGGCGGCGCCATTCATCTGGAAAGTGAAGTTAACAAAGGCTCTGCCTTTACGCTATACCTGCCTGCGGTTTATCAGGAGCCTGAGGAAACTGTTGAGGAAACAGATGATAAAGACGAAGAACAGATAGAAAAAAACCCGATCGTTTCAGAGAAGAAAGCTATAACGACAGAGGTTAAAAAACCTGTAACTCCTCCGCAACCAAGGGATGACAGAGGTAATATCTCGGAAGGTGATAAAATCATTCTTATCATTGAAGATGATTTAAGTTTTGCAGCAGTATTGCTTAATCTGTCCCATGAGCATGGATACAAAGGAATTATTGCCATAAACGGAGAGACAGGAGTGTTCTTCACAGATTACTATAAACCGGATGCGATCATCCTTGATATGGGTTTGCCGAAAATGGATGGCAAAGCTGTGATCGACATGTTAAAAGACAACTTAAAAACCAGGCCGATTCCGGTACATGTTATTTCTGCAAGGAACTTTGATATGGACATGATGCGAAAAGGTGCCATCGGATATTTGGTCAAACCTGTATCAAAAGAGCAACTGGATGAGACATTCAACAAGATAGAATCGGCGATATCCAAACCTCTCAAGAAACTTCTGATTGTTGAGGATGAAAAAATCACAAGAAAAAGTCTGGAAAAACTTCTGGAAGATAATTCTCTGGAAATTACATCTGTGGAATCAGGGGAGGAGGCGCTCGAGCATCTTGCAGAGGCTAGTTTTGATTGTATGATCCTCGACCTCGGACTGAAAGGAATGAGCGGATTTGAAGTGCTGGAACAAATGCGGAAGGATACGCCTATGCAGGTTCCGGTTGTGATATATACCAGCCACGAACTTACTGAAGAGGAAAACATCCATTTGAAAAAATATGCAAAGAGCATTGTTTTGAAAGGAGCTCATTCTTTTGAAAGGCTGCTGGATGAAACTACGTTGTTCCTGCATCAGGTAGATTCTAATTTCGACGATGAGAAAAAGAAAATGCTTGAGAAGGTTCATGGTGATGGCAATATCCTGAAGGGGAAGACAGTTCTGATTGTCGATGATGACATGCGAAACGTTTTTGCTTTGTCAAGTTTGTTGGAGACTTACGAAATCAAAGTGATAGTTGGTAAAAACGGTAAAGTCGGAATTGAGAAATTAAAGGAAAACAACCAGATTGATCTCGTTCTGATGGACATCATGATGCCGGAAATGGACGGTTATGAGGCTATGCGGCTTATAAGAAAAGAGAAGAAGTATGAAAAGCTTCCAATTATAGCTCTTACCGCTAAGGCTTTGAAAGACGACCGTGAAAAATGTCTTGCAGCAGGTGCCAATGAATATTTGTCTAAACCTGTTGAAAAGGACAAGTTGATTTCGCTTCTCCGGGTGTGGCTTTATAAGTAGTTATGATAGTTACAAGTATTCAGAATCCTGATTTGGATGACGACTCATTAGTTGAAAATGTTGAACTGGAGTTGTTATTGCAGGCAGTTTATTTAAAATACGGCTACGATTTCCGTGAATACAGCCGTGCACACATCAAGAGAAGGGTGCTGCATTATATTGCAAATAAAAGGCTCCCAAATATTTCAAGTCTGCAACATGAGTTGCTCATAGAAAAGAAATGCTTTGATGAATTGTTGCAGGAGCTTTCCATCAACGTTACGGAAATGTTCAGAGGTCCTGGATTTTATAAATCCATCAGGGAGAAAGTGGCAGGTCTTCTGAAAACATATCCCTATATAAAGATTTGGCATGCCGGATGTTCTACGGGCGAGGAAGTGTATTCGATGGCTATTTTGCTGAAAGAAGAAGGCTTGTACGACAGAACACAGATTTACGCAACTGATTTTAATCCGAGAGTAGTTAAAAGTGCAAGGGAAGCAACCTTTCCGTTAAAATACATCAAGGAATATACCTCAAACTATCAGAAGTCGGGCGGACAGGAATCCTTCTCAGATTATTACCGCGCTACAAACAGTTCTGTAATTTTTGACAGAAGCCTGACTAAAAATATGGTGTTTGCTGAGCACAATCTTGTAACCGACCGCGTATTTGCTGAGGTAAACATGATTATTTCAAGGAATGTGCTCATATACTTCAACAGACATTTACAAAATAAAGTTCTCAGCCTGTTCGATGAGAGCCTTTCCACCGGAGGATTTCTGGGATTAGGAAACAAGGAAACAATTTCATTCTCTGATATTGCACCGAAATATAAAATAATTGACGCCAGGGAAAAAATTTATAAAAAGTCTCATGAATAGTGTTCCGGCATACCAGGCTGTTGTCATAGGGGCTTCTTCCGGAGGTCTGCATGCTTTGAAGAAGATGTTGCCTGCTATTCCGAGAGATTTTCCCTGTCCCATACTGATTGTGCAGCATATAAGCCCTGTATCGGAAAATTATCTTACAGTGATTTTGGATAAGGTTTCACAGATCAACATCAAAGAGGCGGATGAAAAAGAGCCTATCCTGGCAGGAACTGCATATGTTGCGCCGCCGGATTATCATTTGCTGGTAGAAGCTGACAAAACGTTGTCGTTTTCGGTAGAGGATAAAGTGAATTACTCCAGGCCTTCGATTGATGTATTGTTTCAGACTGCTGCCGATGCCTACAATGAACATTTGGTCGGTATTTTACTTACAGGAGCCAACGCCGATGGCTCGGAAGGTATGTCTTACATAAAGAAAAGGGGAGGGTTTACCATTGTTCAGGACCCGGCTGACGCTGAAAGCCCCGTCATGCCTAAAACAGCCATCATGCAACAAGAACCGGATATGATTTTAACGCTGGATGGTATCATCGAACAACTTCTTAAACCGGGTTTTATCTTTCCCGAAAAAAAGAGTCATCAATAATTTCCCGACTTAGGTAAGAATTCTCAGATAAATGCCCCGCGACAAACGCCTGTCGTGTTTGTCGGATTCGTATAGTTCGCCGTAGTCTATTTGCTTTGCGTTGGGAAAAAGGGTAGCGCCCAGACTGTAAACCAGCATCGAGGAAAAACCGATGGCATAGACATTCAATATTAGTCGTCCGTTATCAGGAGCCAGAATATCCCGGCACGACTTCATCATTTCATTAAGATTGTCTTCGAGTATCCATTTTTCTCCTTTCGGGCCTCTTCCATAAGGAGGTGGATCAAGCATGATAGCGTCATACACGTTTCCACGGTTCACTTCCCGTCTGGAGAATTTCATGGCGTCGTCTACGATCCAGCGAATGCCGTCGAGGTTGTTGGCTTCGGCATTTTGTCCAGCCCAGTAAACGACTTGTTTTACCGAATCCACATGCACCACAGAAGCGCCCGCTGCCCGCGCAGCCAGTGTGGCGCCGCCGGTATAGGCAAAGAGGTTGAGCATGCTTTTGGAACCCGGAGCGGAACCTGAGAAAGCGTCATACAGATAATTCCAGTTGACAGCCTGCTCGGGAAAGAGTCCCACATGACGAAAAGAGGTAAACCCCAGACGGAATTTCAGATTCATTTCTTTATACCGGTAACCGATATACCATTGTTCTTTAATTCCCGGACGTAACTGCCAGGTTCCCTTGTCGGGATTGTTCCGTTCCTTGATGAAATGGGCATGAGCCATGCGTTTCCATTCCTGTTCGCTGAGTGCCTTGTCCCAAAGCGCCTGGGGTTCGGGGCGTGCGAGGTAATAATCTCCAAACCGTTCCAGCTTTTCAAAGTTCCCGGAATCGATCAATTCGTAATCCTGCCAGTCGGTAGCGGTAAGTAATTGCATCTGAAATCCAATAATTTTGGCGAAATTAGGAAAATTTCAGGAGGGCGCGGAAAAGTGAAGAATGAAAATAATAAGGACGTTTAGCTCTGAGGATCCCGATTTATCGGGAGACGTGAGAGTCTAATGATTTAACAATAGCCATAGATTCTCACGGCATTCCTTCACACAAATCCTCAGAACTAAACAGGTTTTGTAGTGAGATGACCTCTGCCTTTCTGAATCTTTTGTCCTCCTGAACGCAGTGAAGGATCTAAACTGATCAGAGATTCTTCTCTTTTTGCTATGAATGACAAAGGAGGTTTTTTTATTTTGCCTGCCAGTAGCAACGTTTAGGCGAAATAATGGCTTCTTCTTTTTTTAATTCAGCCATTGCCTTATCAACGACTTTACGGTCCAGACCTGTAAGTTCTACAATTTTCCCTGCGTTTAACGGAGTGCCATCCTTTTTCATGGCTTCTAAAACCTGCTCTTTTGCTTCCATCGTTTTCTGTTTTATTCTGTTATTAATTTACGACTACAAATGTATTGATTACAAAAAACAAAAAAAATTAAACTTGCTCGTCCGGATATAAAATCACAACCAGCATAAGACCCAAAAACAATGCTCTGTTCAGTGGCAGTGTACGTTTGTGCATTGCTTCCCCGGAAAAAAGTGTGGCTGTAACCGTTTGGTTAAAGCTTCCCCCGACAAAAAGGGAAGCCGTAACCGTTTGGTTAAGGCTTCCCTGACAAAAAGTGGGGGCGTTAATGTTTGTTTAAGGCTTTCCCAAGCAAAAAGTCGAGTCGTAAACATTTGTTTAAAGCTCCCCCGGCAAAAAGTGGAGCCATAAACTTTTGTTTAAGGCTCTCCCAAGCAAAAAGTGGAGCCATAAACTTTTGTTTAAGGCTCTCCCAAGCAAAAAGTCGAGTCATAAACATTTGTTTAAGGCTTCCCCAGCGAAAAGTGGAGCCGTTATCATTTAATGAAAGCTCCACCGGACAAAAAGTGAAGCCGTAAACTTTTGTTTAAAGCTTCCCCCGGCAAAAAGTGGGGTCGTGCTCGTTTGAGCAAAGCTTCCCCAACAAAAAGTGAAGGCGTGCCTGTTTAGGCAAAGCTTCCCCGAACAAAAAGTGGAGGCGTGCTCGTTTGAGCAAAGCTTCCCTGACAAAAAGTGAAGGCATGCCTGTTTAGGCAAAGCTTCCCCAAACAAAAAGTGGAGCCGTGCCTGTTTAGGCATGGCCTCACTGGCAAAAAGTAGGTCGTGCTCGTTTGAGCATGGCCTGGCAGACAAAAAGTGGAGGCTGGGTTATTTGAACCAAGCCCTCACTGGGTGAAATTTTTAACTACACCTAAATATAAAATCCTGATATTGGAGCGTAGTTGCAAGTTAGGCTCAGTTCAGGGAGTTCTGGGATTAGAACGTTGGACATGGACTATTTGAAGTCGATTTGATTATGTGAACAGAAGGGCATAAATAAGTGCTCAACAGATCAACTCATGCATGCGTTTCAACCCACACAATTGATGAACTGTTTACCTAATTAAATACTTTGCTGGGTAACCAACTCGACAATCTGATGAAAATCTTTAAACGCCGCAATCCTAATTTCTATAACGGCTATCTCAAAGCCCGCATGGTTGTGGATTATTAAAAGCTGTTGAAATAAAAGGACAGGCAGCGAACGTTTCGCTGCCTGTCCTTTTATAAAAGTTGCAAACTTTGATAATTATTTCTCGTCAGTTAATTTATTTTTGTGCTACATCAGCGATTTCTTTCTCAGAAGTTTTAATATAACCCCATACCAAATATAAGTACATCAGAATAATAGCAGCCACTACATTAAAACTAACATATGTACCATTTTTAGCAAAGAAACTTATATAACAACTACTTCTAAAAATAGAAAAATCTGTAATCAGATGTAAGTTAGGATTTGTCGAAAAGCCAAATGATAAATAAGGGCCTGCTACAAAATATAATCCGCTTCCTAATATTCCAAATTGTACCAGCTGTAAAAATTGATTAATAAATGAGTATTTTATTCCTTTCTTTAGTGAATTTGTTTTTAATAAATAATAGCCAGTAAGGATAGAGAAAGTGAATAATGTAATTATAAGAATATAAATGATTAAATAACTTATTATATAT
>JACZJI010000059.1 GCA_014860665.1 Bacteroidales bacterium
TTTCCAGGCAATTGCCCAGGAAATCTTCATTAATGAGTTTATGGCTTCAAACTCTGCAACGATTACTGATCCGGATTTTAACAACTATGCAGACTGGATTGAAATTTACAATTCCGGTTCAACAGCAATTAACTTAAAAGATTATTACATAACAGATGATTTATCGCAGCCTCAAAAGTTTAAGATACAAAATGATTTGATAGTTGAAGCCGGCGGTTATGTTTTAATCTGGGCGGATGATGCAAACACTGGTAATCACGCAAACTTTAAATTAAGTGCGGATGGCGAAAGCATTGGATTGTTTGATTCGGCAGTTCAACTTATTGATACATTAACATATGGCTTACAACAAACCGATGTTTCGTTGGGCAGATTTCCAAACGGCACTAATAACTGGTTTAAGTTTTCTCCTGCAACACCCGGCAGTGCAAATCTTGAATCCGGTATTTTTAATATTCTTCCCACCCCTTCTATCTCACAGCAAAGCGGATTTTATTTATCATCAATTAATGTTTCTGCTTCACACAGCTTACCCGATGTAATTATAAGATATACGGAAGACGGAACAATTCCCGGATCATCAAGTAACGTTTATTCAATTCCAATACAAGTAGATTCAACATCTGTTTTAAGATTACGCGCATTTAAAGACGGATATACACCCAGCATGACTGAAACGAGAACATATTTTATTAATGAAACAACAGACCTTCCGGTGTTTTCTTTAGTTACTGATCCTGCAAACTTTTTTAGCGATACTTCGGGAATTTATGTTATCGGTACAAACGGAATAATCGGTAATTGCAGTACCGGACCAAGGAACTGGAACCAGGATTGGGAAAGACCGGTAAGCTTAGAGTTTTTTGAGTTTGATAAATCGCTTGCATTCAAAGTTAACACAGGTGTAAAAATTAATGGCGGCTGCAGCCGTTTATATCCACAAAAATCTCTTGCTTTCTTTTTCAGAGGCGAATATGGATACGATAAACTACGCTACCGTTTGTTTGACGATATTCCTGTTTACGAATACAATAATTTTATTCTGCGCAGTTCTGGGCAGGATTGGTGGCGCACAATGTTTCGTGATGCAATGGTTCAAACTCTTATTGAACAGGGAATGAAATTAGATTATCAGAATTATCGTCCTTCTATATTGTTTATCAACGGAGAGTACTGGGGCATTCATAATATCCGCGAAAAATTGAACGAACATTATGTTTTTTATCATCATGGAGTAAATAAAGATAATATCGATCTGATTGAAATAAGCAAGGGAATAGTGGCTAACAGCGGCGATTTAGTTGCATATAATGAAATGATTGATTTTATATCAACAAACAATCTGGCTAGTCAGCAAAACTATGATTATATAAAATCAATTGTAGATATGGATGAATACATTGATTATCAAATTGCACAAATTTATGCTGCCAATGGTGATTGGCCCGGATCAAATATGAAGCTATGGCGTGAAAGAGTTGCTGGCTCTAAATGGCGCTGGATGATTTATGATCTTGATTTTACTTTTGGCGGCAATGCAGAAGGGTTGGCAACTACAAATACTTTAGCGCAGGCAACGGCAACAAATGGTCCCGCCTGGCCGAATCCGCCATGGTCAACTTTGATGTTAAGAAAACTTCTTGATAATCCTGATTTTAGAAATGAATTTATACAACGCTTTGCTGCGCATGTTAACACTACGTTTGAGCCAAATCATGTTCTTGCTGTAATTGATAGCTTGGCTGGGAATATTGCATCCGAAATTCCAAGACACAAAGAACGCTGGCCGCAATCAATTTCATTTGGTAATAGCTGGCAGGAACTTATTGATTTGATGCGAAACTTTGCAACTGATAGACCGATAAATGTAAGGGGTCATTTTTACTCTAAGTTTGGTATTCCCGGATCGAATTCATTAATCATTAGCAGAAACAATCCGACATGGGGAAAAGTATTTACAAATACAGTTGAAATAAAAAAGAATGGCTCTGTAAATGTGTTTTTTAAAAATATTCCAATAAGAATTAAAGCTCTGCCAATGCCGGGATATAGATTTGTTCAATGGGAAGGAATATCTACTTCAACATCTCCGGAAATTTCGATTAGTTTAAGTGTTAACACAACATTAACAGCAGTATTTGAGCTGGCAGAACTAACAGTCACGTCTATTGTAATTAATGAAATTAATTATAAATCATCTGCCGTGTTTGATACAGAAGACTGGATAGAATTTTATAATCCCGATAGCGATGTGGTTGATATTTCCGGATGGAAATTTGTTGATGATAATATTGCAAATCAGTTTACTTTTCCCGCCGGAACAACAATCGGGGCAAAAGATTATCTTGTGCTTTGCAGGGATACCACAAAATTTAGATTACTTTATCCAAACCATACAAAAATGATCGGCAACATAAATTTTGGTTTAGGCAGCGAAGGTGATCATATTATGTTAAAAGACAATTCCGGAAACCTGGTTGATGAAGTTACATATTCATCAAACGGATTATGGACTCCATTGCCAAACGGTAACGGACCAACGTTATCATTGGTTAATCCGCAGCTGGATAACTCACTTGCTGAAAGCTGGAGTGCTTCCAGTCTTTACGGTACTCCTGGATATTTAAATGATGTTTATACAAAAGCTGAAATGGAAGAGAATTTAATTCCGAATGAATTTGTTTTATATCAGAATTATCCAAATCCATTTAATCCGGCTTCAACAATTAGATATTCAATCCCTAGTGTCACCCTGAGCGGAGTCGAAGGGTCTCGAGTGCAGCTTAAAATTTATGATGTCCTGGGAAATGAAGTTGCAACATTGGTGGATGAATACAAACCTGCTGGAACATATGAAGTAGAATTTAACGCAGCAAAATTTACAAGCGGAGTTTATTTATATCGTTTACAAGCAGGCAGTTTTATTGAAACTAAAAAGATGTTGATGATCAAGTGATGAAATAGCTTGATCAGAAATCCCAATAGGAATTTTTTTAAAATAGTCTTTGTGAACTTTGTGACTACTTCGTGCTCTTTGAGATTAAAGGGAAACCTCAAAATCTCAAAGACAATTATCATAAATCTAACAAAGAATGTTTTTTCTAATTCTTGCTTTTAACAATATTCTTCTCTTCTTTTGAAGAAGAAATTTTAAACACTTTTCATTAAGGGGATCTTATGAAATTTAATATCAAGTTGTTCTGCGTTCTTATAATACTTTTTGTAATTAATATCTTTCCACAGTTTATTGAAGTACCCACCGGAATTCCCAATTTAGGTTATGGTGATGCAGATTGGGGAGATTATGATAGTGACGGAGATTTGGATTTACTAGTCTCAGGTTTTACACAGGGAGGTTCAACCTATGCCGCCATATTTAGAAATGACAACGGATCCTTTACAAATATTAATGCTAACATCTCTAATGCAAGAGGTCCAGTAAAATGGGGAGACTATGATGCCGACGGAGACCTGGATTTTTTTATAGGTGGTTATCGTTCTTCGGTATTTGTTTCAAGTGCAAGAATCTATAAAAATAATGACGGTGTGTTCACGGCACAGAATATACAATTAACTCCAATACTAGAGGGCGATGTTGATTGGGGTGACTATGACAATGACGGAGATCTTGATCTTCTTTACATCGGGTCAACCAGCAATACCAGCACTGTAGATATTACCCGATTATATAGAAATGATAATGGAACATTAGTCAATTCCAACTTACCATTTATTGGACAAAGTTATGGAAGTGTTGATTGGGGTGATTATGACAACGATGGTGATCTCGATATTTTGTTTTCAGGTAGTAATCAAGCCGGATCGAACGATCATTTCCGAATTTATAAAAATGATAATGGATATTTTACTCTATTAACTTTAGATATTCCAGTTTACAATTATAGCAAAGCTGCCTGGTGTGACTATGATAACGATGGTGATTTAGACTTCGCAGTATCAGGTGTCGCCTTTGATGGAATTCATTTTAGTTATAGTTACACTAACATTTATCGAAATGACAATGGGTCTTTCACAAACATCAATGCTAACCTGGAAGGAGTACAACAAGCTGGTTTAGCTTGGGGTGATTATGATAATGATGGAGACGCCGATTTAGTGATCGCCGGGCAGGGAAATTCGTATAAATTAGCAAGGCTGTATAGAAATGATGATAATACTTTCGTATCTGTGACGAACCCTTTTATAGCTGTAGAATATCCTACATTGACTTGGGCAGATTTTGATAATAATGGAACACTTGACTTATTTCAGACTGGCGGCGATTCAGGACCTTTTTATACCAGACTATTTAAAAATACTACAACGACTTATAATACAGCACCGAATGCACCCCCAATAGTCTCGGCAGAAATCTTTGCTGATAGTATAAGATTTAATTGGACGCCTTCTTTTGATAACCAAACACCTCAGGCAGGATTATCATATAATATAATGGTTGGAACAAGTGATGGTAATGCGAACATAATGCCGGGTAATTCTTTGATAAATGGTCAAAGAAAAATTATCGGAATTGGTAATGCACAGAAAAGAAATTCCTGGACTTTAAAAAATCTTCCTGTTAGTATTTGTTATTTTAGAGTTCAGGCAATCGATCAATCCTTCTCTGCATCCGAATGGTCATATCAATTAATTACTCCAGTAGAACTTTCATCTTTTAATGGCTTTGTAAAGGACAATCAGGTATTATTGAAATGGATAACAGAGACCGAGTTAAATAATAACGGATTTGAGATTCAAAGAAAATTTGGAGAAGGTGAATATGTAACAATTGGTTTTGCCCGTGGTAATGGCACAACAACAACTCAAAACGAATATGCCTTTACTGATAAAGAATTACCAAGTGGGAAATATTTTTATAGGCTAAAACAAATGGATTTTAATGGGAGTTTTTATTATTCAAACGAAATTGACATTGATGTTTTAAGTATTACTCAATTTTCGTTAGAACAAAATTACCCAAACCCGTTTAACCCGAGCACAAAAATAAGTTGGCGGTCTCCATTAGGCGGTTGGCAAACTTTAAAGGTTTATGATATTCTTGGAAATGAAGTTGCTACTTTAGTTAATGGATATAGAAATGCCGGGCATTATGAAATTGATTTTAATCCAGCAGCAAGTATCAAAAATCTAGCATCCGGTATTTATTTCTATCGTTTGCAAGCTGGCAGTTTTGTTGAAACTAAAAAGATGATTCTTTTAAAATAATTTAAATTTTTACTTATCCGGCTAATCTTATTTGGTTAGCCGGAAGATAACTCCACTTAATTTTGTTTTGCTCAAAAAAATATTCCCATAAATATTTCTTCCTTTTATTGTTTTGCTAATCCA
>JACZJI010000060.1 GCA_014860665.1 Bacteroidales bacterium
GTTCCTTTCCTTTTGTTGTTCTTCATTATGTCTATGAACTTTCTGCCCTTTTTGGCAGCCTTTCCTTCTCTTCTTTCTCGTTCCCTTTATTTGGGAGTGCAAAAGTAATACTCTTTTTTATTCCTGCAAGCTTTTTTGAAATTATTTTTTCTTCCCAATCTTATCCTTCTTGCTTGCTCCACTCTCAACTTCTAAGAACTTTTTCCCTCATCGTTTGGAGGCGCAAAAATAGTCATCTTTATATTCTTTGCAACCCTATTTTACTTTTTTTTCAAAATTTTTTATCCCTCAATAAATTCCCTATGAACCAATATATTGACACCTCAGTTAATCGAATAATTCTTGAAAATAAATCCTTCCACTTCCAAAATCATACAAAATACCACTCCAAAAAAACCACATCCTAGCCTGAAACTATATTTTATCCATCACAACGGCATTCTGAATCGGGTGAAGACAGACAGGTTCTTTAAACAAAAAAAGCCACTTCATTGTCATGAAGCGGCTTTTTTATAGCAGGGTTGTTTTTAGAAATTCACTTTCAAAGAGAAATTCATATTACGTCCCCAGCTCCAGTATCCTTGTCTGAATACATTGGTACCCGAAGTTGAATTAAACTGGTCGTTAGCCTCAACCAAAGTAATTTTGTTCATGAGGTTATATACGTTCCAGTTGAAATAAGAATCCATACCAGCCAGTTTGAATCTCCAACCCAGACGTACATTCACCAACCCATAATTTGGAAGCTTGTAAGCCTGTGCAGTATTAGCAGGATTTGTACGATATTGAGGAGACAGATCAGCATAAAGATTTGCGTAGTAAAGATAATTCAAACCAAAGTCGAGTTTTTTAGCAACCTTAAACTTACCAAACAATCCATAAGATGTTTGAGGCTGTTGTCCAACTCTCAGGTTTTTGGTGTAAAGATATGCAGTACCTGTTTCTGTGTGGGTCTGGTCGTTGTACTGAGTAGCAGATACATCATTGGCATACATCCAATGACCGAAGTTTGCCATGCCCCCCAGATTCATCCAGTTGGTAACATCATAATGTGCTTCCAGTTCAAGACCAGAGTTTATCTGTTTCAGATCTGACAAATATGCATTTTGCTGTACGTTATTATTGTCATAGTAACTAGCAATCATGTTGATATGTCCCCATACAGTATAATATGCGTTAGCTTTAAAGGTAAAGCGGGGAGCAATATAGTTGTAACCAATCTCACCGGCAGTTACAGTTTCATTCTTCAGATTAGTATTGAGATCATTTACATAATTCAAATACATATATTCAAAGAACGGAACCCGTGAATAATATCCGGCATTGATAAAGAAGTTGCTTCTTGGAGAAATGTTGTAGTTACCACCCAGTTTAAAGTTGTAGCCAGCCATTGAAACTTTCGGGCTTACTGCAGCAGTTTGAGCTGGATAATAAGAGTAGTGATCAACCCTATATGCCCAGGTGTTAGATGCTGTACCAGCTACAAAGGCATCAAAAGCTCCCTTGCTATACTCTAGCTGTGCGAACAATCCACCATAGGTAACGTGTCCATCATCCCAGTAAGCAATTTTATTACCTACTGTACTTACACCATAAACTTTGTCGTAATAGTAGTCACCACCTAACAGATCACGAACTTCACGATAATGCTCTCCTTTGTAATGACGGAAGTCAACACCGGCAGTCAGTGTTAAGGGTTCACTCAATTTATCAGTCAATGTAGAAAGTACACCAAACCACTGATGGTTATTCACAGAGTTACGGATGATGTGGGTTGACTGAGCTTCAGCAGCTGTTGTATGATCGGTATTAACATTAGCAGCATTTGTAGCAACCATAGCATCCCAGTTATACTGACCATAGTCATTCACAACATCGTAGGTTCCCAAAGGACCTGATCCGCCACCGGTACCAAATGAGTAGTAAACCGAAGTAGCCAGCTGAGCTTTGTCACTCAGTTTGGAATACCAGTTCAATGCCATCTGAGGTTTATCATAGTAGTTAACTACCTCATTCAGCATTTTACCACCGAGCCATCCCCAGTTCGAATTATATTTTGGACCATATTTGTCAAACTGCGCCTGGGTCAACATATGGGTTCTTTGTCCATGTTGCTGAGGAGCACCAAAAATAGTAAATACTAACTGGTTGTTTTTTCCAAGTTCCTGAGAAACTGAGAAGAAATACGACCAAGCTTTTACCCAGGTTGCATCAATATAACCAGGACCTTCTGTATGTGAACCTGAAAATGTAATTGCCGTTCCGGTTTTTAATCTTCCTGTTGATAAGGTAAGCATTTCTTTATATTGACCATAATCAGTCATAGACATGGTCAGAGAACCACCTTTTTGCATATCTGTGGTTTTTGTAACGATGTTTACGGTACCACCTACAGAATTGATAGCTAATTTTGAAGCTCCCAAACCTCTCTGAATCTGAATTGTACGGGTTACATCTGCTAAACCAGCCCAGTCTGACCAGTACATCCAGCCATTTTCCATATCGTTAACAGGAATACCGTTGATCAGGAAAGCAATGTTTCTTTGGTCAAATCCACGGATGTTCACCTGAGCGTCACCATAGCCACCACCTGATTTTGTTGCATAAACGTCAGGTGTAGTATTCATGACTTCCGGGAATTCCTGGTTTCCTAAGTTATCTTCAATAGTTTGTGAATTCAAAGTTGAAACGGCAACAGGAGTTTTACGGCTAACTGCCATGTTAGCCAAAACATTTACTTCATGCAAACCAATAGCACTTGAGGCTATGTTAATAGTTCCAAGATTAATGGTTTGATTTTTTGCAACGTTAATAGTTTTAGTTAATGATTCATATCCAACATAACTAATTTTTAACTGTTGAGCTCCTTCCGGAACTTTAAAAGAAAAACTACCATCCAAACTGGTAGTAACACCAATTGTGGTACCTTCTACTACCACAGTAGCCCCAACAAGGCTTTCATGGTTGGCTGCATCTTTTACAACCCCCTTGACAATACCCTGTGCCATTGTCGTACCGACAAAAACAAGGCTAAGAAAAACAGCAACGAGTAATCTTACACTTTTCATAATTAAAAATTTAATTTATAATATATTACGTGAGTCCGAAATATCAATCTCCCCTGGTATTCCCTATAAAAATTTCATCGGGTTAAATTAGCCTGTTTGATTTTTCAGGCAGCAAAAAAAACACATTTTTTTCTGTTTCTTATTAACAAATTGTTAAGGTTAATTAACAATTTTATTATTACTCCTCCTTATTTAATTTTTGATCAGAACTATTATCAATGAATCTGTTGCAAACCATATTTAATTAAAAGCAAATAATGATATCTAATAGCTACATTTATTCTGGACTATCAATAAATTAGCTCTAAAAAGCAAACAAAAAAAGCCGCATGCGGATTGCATGCGGCTTTTTTTAGTTCCATATTATTTGAAAAATTATTTTTCTTCATCAGTCTCTTCTGAAGTATTTTCTGCTTTTCCTTCATTCTCAGTCTCAACTTCATTAACAGGAGCAGCTTCTTCTTTTTTCTTTTCAACTTTGGGTTCAACTTTTTCAGTAACCACAGTAACAGTTTCTGCTGAAGTTTTCTTGCTGCCACTACGTCCACGACGACTTTTTGCTTTAGCTTTAGAAGTATCTGTTCCTGAAAGGAGGTTCTCATTATAATCCACCAGTTCCATGTATGCCATATCAGCATTGTCACCCTGACGAGTACCTAATTTCAGAATTCTGGTATATCCACCTGGCCTATCACCAACTTTCTTAGAAACTTCACGGAACAATTCTGTAACAGCTTCTTTATTTTGAAGCAAACTGAAAACAATTCGGCGTGAGTGTGTAGAGTCTTCCTTTGCTTTTGTTATCAAAGGTTCTACATACATTCTCAATGCTTTGGCTTTAGCGACAGTAGTAGTAACTTTTTTATGTAAAATCAACGAGGAAGCCAGATTTGCCAGCATAGCCTTACGGTGTGCACTGGTCCTTCCAAGATGGTTAATGCTCTTTCTGTGTCTCATCTTTCTTAATCCTTATCTAATTTATACTTTGCTACATTCATACCGAATTCCAGATTCTTTGAACTTACCAGTTGCTCAAGTTCTGCCAAAGATTTTTTACCGAAATTCCGGAATTTCAATAAATCATTTTTGCTATAAGAAACCAACTCACCTAATGTTTCCACATCGGCAGCCTTAAGACAGTTCAATGCTCTGACTGAAAGATCCATATCAACCAGTTTTGTCTTTAAGAGCTGGCGAACATGTAATGTACCTTCATCAAATTCTTCAGTAGCAGCTTTGTCTTCATAACCAAGAGAAATTTTCTCGTCAGAGAAAAGCATGAAATGGTGAATCAAAATTTTTGCAGCTTCCTTTAAAGCATCTTTTGGATGAATGGAACCATCAGAATCTATCTCCATAATCAACTTTTCGTAGTCTGTCTTTTGCTCAACACGATAGTTCTCAATCTGATAGTTAACATTTTTAATTGGAGTATGAATGGAGTCAATGGCTATTGTTCCAATGATAGCTTCGGGATCTTTATTTTCCTCAGCAGGAACATAGCCTCTTCCTTTCTTAACCGTAATTTCCATGCTCAATTTAACAGAAGGATCCAGATTACAAATAACCTCTTCTGTATTAAGAACCTGAAAAACAGAAAGGAACTTATTGATATCTCCAGCCTTGAAAACTTTCTGATCACCGATAACGATATTTACCTTTTCAGTATTTTCACCTGGAATCTGTTGTTTAAAACGAACCTTTTTAAGGTTCAGTATGATTTCTGTAACATCCTCAATTACGCCATCAATGCCTGAGAATTCGTGAACCACACCATCGATTTTAATGTTGGTAATGGCAAAGCCTTCCAATGATGACAGCAGGATTCTACGGAGCGCGTTACCTATAGTAATACCGAAACCTGGCTCCAGAGGGCGGAATTCAAATACGCCTCTGTAGTCAGTAGCTTCGTTCATTATAACTTTGTCGGGCTTTTGAAATGCTAATATCGCCATAGTATCAGTTTAGCTTTATTTGATTACTTGTTAATTTTTATTTTGAGTACAACTCAACGATTAAATTTTCCTTAATGTTTTCAGGAATTTCTTCACGTGTAGGATAATTAAGAAATTTTCCTTCGACCTTTTCACCATTCCATTCCAACCAAGAGAAAGATTTTTTGTTGGAAGCCAAGGAATCAGAAATAACTTCCAGGTTCTTTGATTTTTCACGAGCAGCCACTACATCACCAGGAACAAGTAGGTAAGAGGGAATATTAACCATCTTACCATTCACGGTAATATGTCTGTGTGAAACCAATTGACGGGCAGCAGCTCTTGTAGGAGCCATTCCCAAACGGAAAATAGTATTATCTAATCTGGACTCAATCAGCATTAACAGATTTTCACCAGTGATACCTTTTCTGCTGGAAGCCTTTTCAAATATATTACGGAACTGTTTTTCCAGAATTCCGTAAGTATACTTTGCTTTCTGTTTTTCCTGAAGCTGAA
Organism: Bacteroidales bacterium; assembly: GCA_014860665.1. GTDB lineage: Bacteria > Bacteroidota > Bacteroidia > Bacteroidales > F082 > Sulfidibacterium. The sequence goes on from JACZJI010000060.1 coordinate 5,519, forward strand.
TTCCGTACTCAGACTGTTTTTTCCTTTTTCTGTTTTGGCCATGCTGCCCTGGAGGTGTATTTCTCTTCTCCAGAACTTTGTCTGCCCCGTAGATTGAATCTCCGAATCTACGTGCAATTTTAGTTTTTGGGCCAATATATCTTGCCATAATAAAATATAATTTGTCTTGTTAAACTAGGCTTTATTAAACTCTTCTTCTTTTAGGAGGACGACAACCGTTGTGCGGAATCGGGGTAACATCAATAATTTCAGTTACTTCGATTCCTGAAGAATGCAATGTCCTGATGGCTGATTCACGTCCTGCTCCAGGTCCCTTAACATACACCTTAACTTTACGCAGACCTAAATCGTATGCTACTTTAGCACAATCCTGAGCTGACATCTGCGCTGCATAGGGAGTATTTTTCTTGGAGCCTTTAAAGCCCATCTTTCCAGAAGAAGACCAAGAAATGACCTGCCCTGAATCGTTAGTCAGTGAAATAATAATGTTATTGAAGGTAGCCTGAATAAAAGCCTTTCCTGAGGGCTCAATTTTTACTACCCGCTTTTTTGTACTTCTGGTCTTTTTTGCCATTTTCGTTATATTTCCTGAAATATAAAATCTGTTATTTCTTACTTAGTAGCCTTTTTCTTATTGGCAACAGTTTTCTTACGGCCTTTACGGGTACGTGCATTATTTTTGGTTTTCTGACCCCGTAATGGCAGACCGATACGATGACGAATACCACGGTAAGCACCGATATCCATCAACCGCTTAATATTCATCTGGACTTCAGAGCGCAAAACACCTTCTACCTTAAATTTCTCACCTATTACTGTACGAACAGCATTTTGTTCGTCATCGCTCCAATCCACGACCTTTTTATCCCAATCAATTCCGGCTTCTGTTAAAATTTTCTGGGCACTGCTTCTTCCAATTCCATAGATGTAGGTTAAAGCAATTTCACCTCTTTTGTTTTGGGGTATATCAACTCCAGCAATTCTTGCCATAATTCAAATTTTTAATAATTGAACAAGTAATTAACCTTGTTTTTGTTTGTACTTTGGATTCTTTTTGTTAATGATATACAATCTCCCTTTTCGACGTACCAACTTATCTTCAGGAGTTCTCTTTTTAATTGATGCACGTATTTTCATTTCTTTCTATTTATATCTAAATGTTATTCTTCCTTTTGTTAAATCATAAGGCGACATGGCCAACTTTACTCTGTCTCCAGGTAAGATTTTTATATAATGCATTCTCATCTTTCCTGAAATATGTGCTGTTATCACATGTCCGTTTTCCAGCTCAACCCTAAACATCGCGTTTCCTAACGATTCCACAACCGTTCCGTCTTGTTCAATTGATTGTTGTTTTGACATATAAACTATTTTTTATTCAGAACCTTTTCAATTTCTTCAAAACTCGACAAAATATCCGCTTTTCCATTCCTTATTGCTACATCGTGTTCAAAATGTGCAGAAGGTTTCCCATCAACAGTGCGTATCGTCCAGCCATCATTTTCCTGAAAAACTTCCTTTCCACCGAGGTTAATCATAGGTTCAATAGCAATACACATGCCAGGTCTAAGCTTTGCTCCGGTACCGCGTCTACCATAATTCGGAACTTCCGGATCTTCATGCAGGTTTTTTCCAACACCATGTCCCACTAAATCTCTCACCACACTGTATCCAAAACCTTCTACATAATTCTGGATAGCATATCCGATGTCGTGAACCCGCTTTCCAGCTTCAGCCTGTTCAATGCCAAGATAAAGTGACTGTTTGGTTCTTTCCAGCAACAAAAGAATTTCTTTGTCTACTTCCCCAACAGGAAAAGTATAAGCTGAATCACCATAAAAACCATTCAAAACCGTCCCACAGTCAATTGAAACGATATCACCATCCTTCAACTCCCTTTCATCCGGGATTCCGTGAACAACTGCGTCATTCACAGAAATACATAAAGTTGCGGGAAAACCACCGTAACCTTTGAAACCCGGAACTGCACCATGATCTCTGATAAACTCCTCAGCAATCCGATCCAATTCTATGGTTTTTACACCTGGTTTAATATTCTTAGCCACTTCGGCCAAAGTTGAGCCAACAAGTAAAGAACTAAGTCTTTGTAATTCTATTTCTTCGTCTGTCTTTATATAGATCATTCAATTCTTCAATTAGATACCTGCGCCATAACCAGCTCTCCCCTTAATCCTACCGGATTTGGTAAGTCCATCATAATGACGCATTAACAGATAACTTTCAACCTGCCTCAATGTATCCAAAACAACCTCTACCAAAATCAGCAATGATGTACCACCATAAAAAGCTGCAAATGCACTGTTAACACCAATCAATCTTGCGAACAAAGGTAAAATTGCAATCAAACCAAGGAAAATAGAACCTGGTAATGTAATTCTGGACAAGATATTATCCAGATATTCAGATGTCTTACGCCCTGGTTTTACACCTGGAATAAAACCACCATTTTTCTTCAGATCTTCAGCCATTTGGCTTGGGTTGATGGTAATTGCAGTATAAAAATAAGTAAATAATATAATCAGAACAAAGAATGTAAAGTTATACCAAAATCCGTTGAAGTCAGTCATCGCAGAAGCAAATCCGCTTAAACTAGGCGAATTACTTGCAAATCCAACAAGTGTTAATGGCAGGAACATGATAGCCTGAGCAAAAATGATAGGCATAACACCTGCTGCATTCACCCTTAATGGCAAATATTGACGTACTCCACCATACTGTTTATTTCCAACGATACGTTTTGCATACTGAATCGGTACTTTTCTTGTTCCCTGAACCAGTAAGATGGTAAATAGAACAACCAACACCAAAATGACAAGCTCAACGAGGAAATAGACCATTCCACCATTTGTTTCAACAATTCTTGAAACAAATTCCTGAGCCAAGGCACTTGGGAGCCGGGCAATAATACCAATCATAATGATCAAAGAAATACCGTTTCCTATTCCTTTATCCGTAATCTTTTCACCAAGCCACATCACAAACAGAGTTCCTGAAATAAGGATAATTGTTGACGACACCCAAAAATAAACGGGTGGATGAGTCACTGCAGCACTAAAAGGGGTAATTGCTGTTGCCGGAACCTGTGAAACCAGGTTTGCAATATATGCCGGAGCCTGAAAAGCTACGATAGCAACCGTGAGGTATCGGGTAATCTGGTTGATTTTTCTACTCCCACTTTCACCTTCTCTCTGGAGTCTTTGAAAGTAAGGAATGGCCATTCCAAGAAGCTGGATGACAATCGAAGCAGAAATATAAGGCATGATGCCAAGAGCAAAAATAGAGGCATGTGAAAATGCACCCCCTGAAAACATGTTCAGCAGGCCCATAAGACCTGAACTGCTCTGATTTTGAAGATTGGTGAGCATGTTAGGATCAACACCGGGAAGGACCACGTATGATCCCAAACGGTAAATTAAAATGATTCCCAGAGTATAGAGAATTCTCTTTCTCAGCTCCTCAATCTTATATATATTTCGTATAGTTTCGATAAACTTTTTCATCCGCTCTTAAATTATTATGGCATTACCTCCATTAGCTTCAATTGCTTCTTTTGCTGATTTAGTAAAAGCATTTGCACTTACTTCAAGCTTAGCTTTTAATTCGCCTCTGCCCAAAATTTTTACCAAATCGTTTTTAGACACCAGACCATTTTCGATGAGTACATTTTTATCAATTGTTGTCAATTTTTTCTCATCTGCTAATTGCTGCAAGGCATCTAAGTTTACACCTTGATATTCTTTCCGGTTAATGTTTTTGAATCCGAATTTTGGTACGCGACGGAACAAAGGCATCTGTCCACCCTCGAAACCCAGTTTCTGTTTATCACCAGATCTGGACTGTGCACCTTTATGTCCTCTTGTGGATGTACCACCACGTCCGGACCCTTGGCCCCTACCAATTCTTTTTGAGTTCTTTACAGAACCTTTAGCCGGTTTTAGATTGCTTAAATCCATTGTATTTTTCTATTTTAAAGTTCTTCAACCTTTAATAAATGCTTCACTTTATCGATCATTCCCATGACCTGAGGAGTACCTTCAACTTCTTTGGGGTTGTTCAGTTTTTTTAACCCTAAAGCTTCCAGGGTTCTTTTTTGCCGGGCCGGTCTGTTAATGGCACTTACAACTTGTGTAATCCTGTACTTTTTCATCTCGATATTCTCCTATCCGTTAAAAACTTTATCCAAATCGATACCACGAACCTGGGCGACAGTGTAAGGATCCTGCAATTTACTCAAAGCATCAATAGTAGCTTTAACTACTGAGTGCGGATTTGAGGAACCTTTGGATTTAGCCAACACGTCGGTAACCCCTACGCTTTCAAGAACAGCACGCATAGCACCACCAGCGATTACACCGGTACCAGGAGCTGCAGATTGGATATAAACCCGAGCACCACTGTACTTACCAGTTTGTGGATGAGGAACAGTTCCTTTTAAGATCGGTACTTTTATCAAATGCTTCTTAGCATCATCAATACCTTTTGCGATTGCAGCAGTTACTTCTTTGGCTTTTCCAAGACCGTAACCAACCACACCGTTCTCGTTACCAACCACGACAATAGCAGAAAAACTAAAAGTTCTACCACCTTTGGTAACTTTGGTTACTCTCTGAATGCTTACCAGCCTGTCTTTAAATTCGATTTCGCTGGATTTAATTTTGTTTACGTTTGCGTTTGACATAATCTCTTAAAATTTAAGTCCTCCCTCTCTGGCAGCTTCTGCGAGTGATTTAACTCTCCCGTGATACAAATATCCGTTTCTGTCGAAAACAACGTTCCCGATTCCGGCAGCAATAGCCCGGGTGGCGATTAAATTACCGACTTTCTTAGCTTGTTCTATTTTAGTAACTTTATCTCCTTCAAAGCTTTTATCGCTTGATGAAGCAGAAACAAGGGTTTTTTGAGCAGCATCATCGATCAACTGAACATAAATCTGTTTGTTGCTTCTGAAAACGCTCATACGAGGCCTTGCTGCAGTGCCAGTGATACTTTTTCTGACTCTCATCTTGATCCTGTTCCTGCGAAATACTTTTTTATTATTGACGCCCATTTTTTTAATGGTTTTTTCAGTTTACTAACTATTGTACTATTTCTTTTCAGCCGATTTTCCTGCTTTCTTTCTGAGTTCTTCACCCTGGAATTTAATACCTTTTCCTTTGTAAGGTTCAGGTTTCCTCAAAGAACGGATTTTAGCAGTTACTTGTCCTAACAGCTGTTTGTCGTTACAGGTTAATTTGATTAACGGGTTTTTACCTCTTTCGGTAACCGTTTCCACTTTAACTTCTATGGGAAGCTCCAGATAAATATGGTGCGAATATCCCAGGGACAATTCCAGCAACTGGCCTTTGTTTTCAGCTTTGTAACCAACACCGACCAACTCCTGAACTGAAGTGAATCCTTCACTAACACCGATAACCATATTGTTCAGTAAAGAACGGTAGAGACCGTGTTTGGCTTTATGATCTTTACTATCACTTTTACGATTCAGGGAAAGAATATTTCCTTCAATTGAAACGGTGATGTTCGGATCAATATCTTGTTTTAACTCTCCCAGTTTTCCTTTAACAGATACAATATTGTTATCGTTAACCTTCACTTCTACTCCCTGGGGGATTGTTATTGCTTTGTTTCCTATTCGTGACATGGGTATCTCTCCTGTTATATTAACTTACATAACAAATTACTTCGCCTCCTACACCTAACTTACGGGCTTCCTTGTCTGTAATTACACCGTGTGAGGTAGAAAGGATGGCTATTCCGAGTCCGTTCATTACGCGCGGTAGGTTGTCGGCATCAGCATACTTTCTCAAACCTGGTGTAGAAACCCGGGTGATGTTGCTAATGGCCGGCATTTTTGTTACGGGATGATATTTCAGGGCAATTTTAATGATGCCATAGTTTTCATCTTCGAACTTATAGTTTAAAATATACCCTTTTTCAAACAGAATTTTGGTAATATTTTTCTTCAGATTAGAAGCCGGCATTTCCACCATGCGGTGCTTAGCTGCTACAGCATTTCTGATTCTGGTTAAATAGTCTGCTATCGGATCAGTATTCATCTTGAATATATTTTTATCTTTAAACTTACCAACTGGCTTTTTTCAAACCTGGGATCAAACCTTTAAGGGCCATTTCCCTGAAATTTATCCTCGAAACACCAAACTCTCTCATATATCCTTTCGGCCTTCCGGTCAGCTGGCAACGGTTATGCAAACGAACAGGTGAAGCGTTTTTAGGCAATTTTTGTAATGCTTCATATTCACCTGCTGCCTTTAATGCAGCACGTTTTTCTGCATACTTGTTAACCATCTTTTGCCTTTTAAGCTCGCGAGCTTTCATTGACTCTTTTGCCATGCTTATTTATTTTTTTGATTTTTAAATGGTAATCCAAATTCTTTCAACAAAGCCATTGCTTCTTCATCAGTTTTTGCGGTAGTAACAAAAGTGATATCCATACCGTTGATGCGAGAGACTTTATCAATATCAATTTCAGGAAAGATTAATTGTTCAGGAATACCTACGGTATAATTTCCACGACCGTCAAAACCTTTATCATTGATACCTCTGAAATCTCTAACACGAGGCAATGCAACGGCAATCAATCTGTCCAAAAACTCATACATTTTTTCACCGCGCAATGTCACACGCACTCCAATCGGAACACCTTTTCTCAACTTAAAGTTGGAGACATCATGTTTAGAAATAGTTGGAACAGCTTTTTGACCTGAAATGGAAGTCATTTCTGCAAGACCAGCATCAATCAGCTTTTTATCTGCAATTCCGGCACCAATTCCCTGGTTTAATGCAATCTTTTCCAATTTGGGAACTTCCATAACACTTTTATAACTGAATTTCTCAGTAAGCGCAGGAACAATTTCCTCAAAATATTTCGTTCTTAATCTAGGTTGATATTCCATTATTTAATTACCTCCCCTGATTTTTTTGAATAACGTACTGACTTTCCACTGTTCTCATCGCGTTTTCTACCGATACGGGTAGGATTTCCGGCTCCGTCAATCACTTTCAGATTTGACAAATGAATACCAGCCTCTTTCTTAACGATTCCCCCATTGGGATAGTCGGCATTGGGCTTGGTATGCTTAGAAACCATATTCACACCCTCAACGATGGCTTTACTTTTATCGGCAATAACATCAAGCACTCTACCTGTGCTTCCTTTGTCATTCCCTGCGATAACCATCACGTTATCACCTTTCTTTATATGCAATTTTGCCATAACTCTTTGTTTTCAATATTAAAGCACCTCAGGTGCAAGTGAAACAATCTTCATGTATTGCTTTTCACGCAATTCCCTGGCAACGGGTCCAAAAATACGGGTTCCCATCATCTCACCTGCATTGTTCAGCAATACACAAGCGTTATCATCAAAACGAATATAGCTTCCGTCGTTTCTTCTCACCTCTTTCTTTGTTCTAACAACTACAGCCTTTGCGACGGCACCTTTTTTGATATTACCGGAAGGTAATGCATTTTTAACCGCAACAACGATCTGGTCGCCAACAGAGGCATACCTTTTTCCTGTTCCGCCAAGGACTCTTATTACCAGCACCTCTTTGGCTCCGCTATTATCAGCAACTGCAAGTCTTGATTCTTGTTGTACCATGGTTATTTAGCTCTTTCAATAATTTCTACTAATCTCCAATTCTTATTTTTACTCAGAGGACGAGTTTCCATAATGCGCACAGTATCTCCGATATTGCATTCATTATTTTCGTCGTGAGCAATGAATTTTTTAGACTTTTTCACAAACTTTCCATACATGGGATGTTTGAGTTGGCGCTCTACATTAACAGCAATAGATTTGTCCATTTTATTGCTTACGACGATGCCGATTCGCTCTTTTCTAAGATTTCTCTTTTCCATTATACAGACTCCTTAACGTTTTTAGCCTCTAATTCTCTTTTCCTCAATTCAGTTTTCATACGTGCAATCGTCTTTTTGCTATCGACAATTTTGTGAGGATTATCCAATGGAGAAACAGCATGATTTAGTTTTAACTTAGTCAGGTGTTTTTCTTCTTCCACCAACCTTTCAACGAGGTCAGAGGTACTCATTTCTTTAACAACTTCCTGTTTCATTGCTTTCTAATTTTCGACGTAGTCGCGTCTAACAATAAATTTAGTTTTTACAGGCAACTTCTGGGCAGCCAGCCTGAGTGCTTCTTTTGCTATTGACAAGGGAACACCTTCAGCTTCGAAAAGAATCCTTCCTGGGGTAACCCGGGCTACAAAATATTCAGGGGCACCTTTACCTTTACCCATACGGACTTCTGCAGGCTTTTTGGTCACAGGTTTATCAGGAAATATCCGAATCCAAATCTGACCTTCACGTTTCATGTAACGGGTCACCGCCTGACGTGCAGCTTCAATTTGTCTTCCGGTCAGCCAGGCTTGCTCCATCGTCTTGATCCCAAACGACCCAAAGGCCAGTTCAGCACCACGGTGAGCATTACCTTTCATCTTGCCTTTTTGCTGCTTCCTATATTTCGTTTTCTTTGGTTGTAACATTTCTATAACCTTTATATATTATCAATGCTATTATCTTCTGCTTCTTGAGCGTGCTCTTCCACTAGCTGGGGCAGCAGGTCCTTTGCGACCAGCAGCAGCAGGTTGAGACTGAGGAGCTCCTGAAGGTACAAGCTCAGGTTTTCCGTAAACTTCACCTTTGAAAATCCAAACTTTAATACCAATACGACCATAAGTAGTATGAGCTTCTACCAAAGCATAGTCAATATCGGCACGTAAAGTATGCAAAGGAATACGGCCTTCTTTGTACATCTCGCTGCGAGCCATTTCAGCACCGCCAACACGACCAGAAATCACAACTTTAATTCCCTGTGCTCCCAAACGCATGCTGGACGCAATAGCAGTTTTAATGGCACGTCTGAAAGAAACCCTGCCTTCAATTTGTTTACTGATGTTGGAAGCAACAATCTGTGCATCCAATTCAGGGCGTCTTACTTCAGAAATATTGATTTGGACCTCTTTTTTGGTGAGTTTTTTCAGTTCTTCTTTCAGTTTATCAACTTCAGAACCGCCTTTTCCAATGATAATACCCGGGCGAGCAGTAAAAATAGTTACAGTCACCATCTTCAGGGTACGTTGAATCATGATCTTGGAAATACCAGCTTTTGCAAGACGTACTTCAAGATATTTACGAATTGCGTCATCTTCAATAAGTTTTTTGGAAAAATCCTTACCGCCATACCAGTATGAATCCCATCCCTTGATGATGCCTAACCTAAGTCCTATTGGGTTGATTTTTTGTCCCATTAATCTATATTATTAAAGAAAAATTATTCGTTGTTTGTTTCTTCTACACCAGCTTCAGCAGCTTTCATTTCCTCTACCCTGTTTCCAAGAATCAGAGTAACGTGGTTTGATCTCTTACGGATACGGTGAGCACGTCCCTGAGGTGCAGGTTGAATTCTTTTCAGAACTCTACCGCCATCAACCATAATTTGTTTGATGTACAATTGGTTGTCCTCAATGCGGGCGCCTTCATTTTTAACTTCCCAGTTAGCAATAGCCGAGCGCAACAAATTGTAAACTTGACCGGCAGCTTCTTTCTGAGTATGTTTCAGTACATTCAAAGCTTGTTCTGCTCCCATACCTCTTACTAAGTCAGCTACTAAACGCATTTTACGAGGTGATGAAGGTACGTTCATCAAACGAGCGATGTACAATTTCTTACGTTCCTCTTTACGCTTTTCAGCAGTATTATGTTTTCTAGATCCCATTGTTTTGCGCTTTATTTTTTACCTTTATCTTTTTTACCAGCATGACCTCTGAAAATCCGGGTAGGTGCAAATTCTCCTAGTTTGTGGCCTACCATATTTTCTGTCACATAAACAGGAATAAATTTGTTCCCATTGTGTACCGCGATCGTCTGGCCTACAAAGTCTGGTGAAATCATAGATGCACGTGACCAGGTTTTAATAACAGTCTTCTTTGCTGATTCCACATTAGCCAACACTTTCTTTTCGAGTTTATAGTGTATGTAAGGTCCTTTTTTTAATGAACGGCTCATATCAGTATCAATTTAATTCCTCGATTACTTTCTTTTTTCAATAATATATTTGCTCGAATCCTTCTTAGGAGCCCTGGTCTTATATCCCTTAGCTGGCATACCTTTTCTTGAACGAGGATGTCCACCTGTAGCACGACCTTCACCACCACCCATCGGGTGATCAACTGGGTTCATAGCTACACCACGTACTCTTGGACGTCTTCCCAACCAACGGCTACGACCAGCTTTACCTGATTTTTCAAGGTTATGCTCTGAATTGGAAACCATTCCTACAGTAGCCCTGCATGTTTGCAAAATCATACGGGTTTCTCCTGAAGGCATTTTCAAAATTGCAAATTTCCCTTCACGAGTCAGTAATTGTGCATAAGATCCGGCACTTCTTGCCATTTTTGCACCCTGACCTGGACGTAATTCAATATTATGAATCACTGTACCAAAAGGAACTTCACTCAGATACAATGTATTTCCTAAGTCGGGAGAAACGCCCTTTCCGGAAATAATTTGCTGACCAACAGTTAATCCCTGAGGAGCAATAATGTAACGTTTTTCACCGTCAGCATAATTGATTAAGGCAATACGAGCCGTACGATTTGGATCGTACTCAATGCTCTTTACCACACCAGGAATTCCTTCTTTATCCCTCTTGAAATCAATAATTCTGTATCTCTGTTTGTGACCGCCACCTATATTACGGACAGTCATTTTTCCTTCTCCGTTACGTCCACCAGTACTGTTTTTCTTACCAATCAAACTCTTTTCAGGTTTGCTGGCAGTGATGTCATTGAAAGCGCTTATGATTTTGAAGCGCTGACCTGGTGTTGTCGGTTTATATTTCTTTAGAGCCATGTCTACTATATGTTGCTAAAAAAATCAATCGTTTCTCCATCGGCAAGGGTAACAATAGCTTTCTTGAAAGCATTGGTTTTGCCGGATATTATTCCTGCTTTGGTATTGCGCAATTTGCTTTTACCGGAATAGTTCATGGTGTTTACAGAAACTACCTGAACATTGTAAAGTTCTTCAACAGCTGATTTAATCTGAATCTTGTTAGCACGCTTGTCAACGATAAATCCAAATTGAGCCAGGTTGGTTCCCTTTGCTGTCATTTTTTCTGTAATAACCGGTTTCAATAATACACCCATCTTTTTTCAGATTTATTTTTTTGAAAACAATTCTTCTGTGTTCTTTAAGGCACCCTCCATAAAGACAATCTTATTAGAGTTAAGAATGTCGTAAGTATTAATAGTTTCAACTCTTAATACTTTTGAACTGGGAATGTTTCGTGCAGAAAAATAAAGGTTTCTGTCAGCCTCGCTCACAACCAGTAAAGTTTTCTGATTTTCAACTTGCAGATCATTCAGGATTTTTTGAAAATTCTTTGTCTTGATTGAATCAAATTTGAAATCCTCAATAATCATGATTTCGTTATCTATTGCTTTATAAGTCAAAGCAGACAAACGAGCCAATTTTTTAAGCTTTTTATTCAGCTTCATGTTGTAGTCGCGGGGATGAGGTCCGAAAACTCTACCACCGCCACGAAATACAGGACTTTTGATATCACCGGAACGAGCAGTACCAGTTCCTTTTTGTCTTTTCAGCTTACGGGTACTACCGGTAACATCACTCCGCTCCCTGGAATCGTGAGTCCCTTGTCTTTTGTTGTTCATTATCTGTTTTACATCCAGATAAATTGCATGATCATTGGGCTCAATCCCAAACACGGAATCGATCAAGCTTACTTTTCGACCCGTATCTTCTCCGTTAATTTTTTTAACCGTTAACTCCATCTTTCCAGAATTACATATGAATTATTAGGTCCGGGAACAGCACCTTTTACTACAATTAAATTCTTTTCAGGAATAATTTTCATAACCTTCAGGTTAATCATTTTTACCCTGTTTCCTCCGGTTCTTCCTGCCATGCGCATTCCTTTAAAAACTCTTGAAGGATATGAAGAAGCTCCTAATGAACCGGGAGCTCTGAGCCGGTTGTGCTGACCATGAGTAGCATCATTAACACCGGCAAAATTATGACGTTTTACAACACCCTGAAACCCTTTACCTTTGGAGTTAGCTATTGCGTCAATAAATTCTCCTTCAAAAAACACCTCAACAGTAATAACTTCTCCAAGTGTTTTCTGATGTTCAAAACGTGTAAACTCTGCAACAACTTTTTTTGGTGCTGTATTTGCCTTGGCGAAATGTCCCATTTCAGCCTTGTTGCTGTGTTTTTCTTTTTTATCGTCAAAAGAAAGTTGTACTGCTGAATAGCCGTCATTTTCGACGGTTCTGATCTGCGACACAACACACGGGCCGGCTTCGATAACGGTGCAAGGAATGTTCTTTCCCTGTTCGTCATAAATGCTGGTCATCCCTATTTTTTTTCCAATTATTCCTGACATCGCTTTATTCTTTAAGCCTTAACTATCAAACTTTAATCTCAACTTCAACACCACTAGGTAACTCCAGCTTCATCAGCGCATCAATGGTTTTTGATGTGGAGTTAAAAACATCCATCAACCGTTTGTAGGTGCTCAATTCGAACTGCTCTCTGGACTTTTTGTTAACAAAAGTAGAACGGTTCACGGTATACACCTTTTTGTGTGTCGGTAACGGAATGGGTCCGTTTACAACAGCTCCGGTTGATTTTACCGTCTTTACAATCTTTTCGGCAGACTTGTCTACCAGGTTGTGATCGTAAGATTTGAGTTTTATTCTTATTCTCTGGTTCACTTTATATAAAGTTTTTAACTAACAATACCTTTTACTTTTTTAACAACTTCATCCGAAATGAAAGAAGGAGCTTCCTCATACTTATGAAATTCCATTGTTGAAGTTGCACGTCCGGAAGTCAGTGTTCTCAACGATGTAACGTAGCCAAACATTTCTGACAACGGAACTTCGGCTTTTACAACCTGGAAACCAACTTTAGCAGTAATATCCCTCAATATGGCCCTGCGGCGTGTCAAATCACCTGTAACATCACCCAAATAGTCATCAGGAGTAACAACTTCCAGTTTCATGATGGGTTCCAGCAACACAGATTTGGCTTTTTGAGCAGCATGTTTGAATCCAATCTTGGCAGCCATTTCGAAGGAAAGCTGGTCGGAGTCAACCGGGTGGAAGCTTCCGTCGATCAAACGAACGCGCATTTTCTCCAGAGGATAACCGGCGAGAACACCATTCTGCATAGCAGCTTCAAATCCTTTCTTAACAGAAGGGATAAACTCTCTCGGAATATTTCCTCCCTTCACCTCATCAATAAATTCCAGACCTTTTTCGGTTCCCTCAGCCGGGCTCAATTCAAACTGAATGTCGGCAAATTTACCACGACCACCCGTCTGCTTCTTGTAGACTTCTTTATGCAGAGCAGAACCAACGATGGCTTCTTTATAAGAAACCTGAGGCTGACCCACATTGCATTCAACTTTAAATTCACGCTTCAGACGATCCACCAAAATATCCAAATGAAGCTCACCCATTCCGGAAATAATGGTCTGACCTGTATCCTGATCGGTATTTACTTTGAAAGTAGGATCTTCTTCAGCCAACTTACCTAAAGCAACACTCATCCTGTCCATATCACCCTGAGTTTTTGGCTCAATGGAGATACTAATAACAGGAGCCGGGAAGGTCATTGATTCCAACACAACCGGGAATTTCTCATCGGTCAGTGTATCACCGGTGCGAATTGTCTTGAAACCTACTGCAGCGCCAATGTCACCAGCCTCGATTTTTTCCATGGGATTCTGTTGGTTGGCATGCATCTGCATGATCCGGCTGATTCTCTCTTTTTTACCTGTATTAACATTCAGAACATAAGAACCTGATGTTAAAGTACCAGAGTAAACACGGAAGAAGCAGAGCCTACCAACATAAGGATCGGTTGCAATTTTGAATGCCAGTGCTGAAAAATGATCATTGGGATCTGGTGAACGAAATTCTTCCACATCTGTTTTTGGGTTAATCCCCTTAACAGCATCAATATCTAATGGACTGGGGAGGAATTCGATGATAGCATTAAGCAACATCTGAACACCTTTATTCTTAAATGCAGAACCGCACATCACAGGTGTGATTTTCATATCCAATGTAGCCCTGCGAATAACATTCATCATTTCTTCTTCAGTGATAGAGTCGGGATCATCCATAAATTTCTCCAACAATTCGTCACTTTCTTCAGCCACACCTTCGATTAACTTCATCCGGTAATCATAAACGGTATCCTTTAGATCATCAGGAATCGGAATTTCAACAATCTTTGTTCCCTGAGTTGAATCATCCCAGATAAAGGCTTTGTTTTTTACGAGGTCAACCACACCTCTGAAGTCCTCTTCTGCACCAATCGGAACCTGGATCAAAACCGGGTTGGCTCCCAGTCTATCTCTGATCTGATCCACTACAGAGAAAAAGTCGGCACCTGAACGGTCCATCTTGTTCACAAAACTAATGCGAGGAACTTTATATTTATCGGCCTGTCTCCACACTGTTTCAGATTGGGGTTCTACACCACCAACTGCACAGAACAAAGCAACAGCTCCGTCAAGAACCCTGAGTGAACGTTCTACTTCAACAGTAAAGTCAACGTGTCCTGGGGTATCTATAATGTTAATCTTATGTTTTTTTCCAAATAGCTCCCAATAAACGGTGGTTGCAGCTGAAGTAATGGTAATACCACGCTCCTGTTCCTGAACCATCCAGTCCATAGTAGCAGCACCTTCATGTACCTCACCAATTTTGTAATTCTTTCCGGTATAGAAAAGAATACGCTCGGTCGTGGTAGTCTTGCCCGCGTCAATATGAGCCATAATCCCGATGTTTCGGGTAAGACTCAACCTATTATTATTATCCTGCACTGCCATCTCTAATCTTAGTCCTTAATAGCTTGTTTAGTAATCATTAAAATCTAAAGTGTGAAAATGCTTTATTAGCTTCTGCCATACGATGCGTATCTTCTTTCTTTTTGAAAGCAGCACCTTCTTCTTTATATGCAGCAAGAATTTCGCCTGCTAACTTTTCGCCCATGCTTTTTTCATGGCGTTTTCGTGCGAAATTGATGAGATTCTTCATTCCGATGGATTGTTTACGTCCTGCTGGAATTTCTGAAGGGATCTGGAAAGTTGCGCCACCAATACGACGGCTCCTTACTTCAACTGAAGGAGTTACATTGGCCAAAGCTTTTTTCCAAACATCGAGTGCATTTTCTTCTTCACCTAACTTGGAAGAAACGATATCCATTGCATCATAAAAAATGCTGAAAGCAACACTCTTCTTGCCACTAAACATGATGTTGTTTACAAATTTAGTAACCAAAACATCATTATATTTTGGATCCGGAAGAATAATCCGTTTTTTTGGTTTTGTCTTTCTCATTGTACCGAGAGATTAAAATGCTTTACTTTTTATTTTTTCTTGGGACGTTTGGTTCCATATTTTGATCTGCGCTGTGAACGCCCTTCAACACCTGAAGTATCAAGTGCACCTCTGATAATGTGATAACGAACACCAGGAAGGTCCTTCACACGACCTCCTCTGATCATAACAATGGAGTGTTCCTGAAGATTATGTCCTTCCCCCGGAATATAAGCATTCACTTCTTTTCCATTGGTCAACCTTACCCTGGCCACTTTACGCATAGCAGAGTTAGGTTTTTTAGGTGTAGTAGTGTATACCCTTACGCAAACACCACGACGTTGCGGACATGAATCCAATGCCGGTGACTTACTTTTGTCAACCAGTTTCTTGCGACCTTTTCTTACTAACTGTTGTATTGTCGGCATAACCCTTTATTTATTAATCTATCTAAAAACCCCTGTTTTAAGGAGGCGCAAAAGTACAAATTTAAATTACTCGCGCAATTACTTTTACAAAAAAATTTAGGAATTATGATAAGGTAGTGTGTTAAAACGGCGGTGGGTGATTCTGAAGACCTTCCCATCGCTGAAACCTATATTGTTTTACCTTATCAGGTTCCTTTATAACTATATCTGATTCAATTGCTTTATTAAAAATCGCTATCAAATCGGGGTGCAAAGGTAAAAATATTTCTTTAATATACAACTTTTTAATAAAATTTAAGCGAAAGTTCTTTCTACTTTTCCATCTCTTTCCTACTTCTTTATTTTTATAAATTCGTAGCTGTTTAAATAACAGCAGTTTTTATTTCTATCAGATCATAATATATTTCTTGAATACCACTACAAATGAAATCTAATTTGGCGAAAGCAAAAATTGAAAACCTGATAAAATTATTCGGGCAATTTAAAGATGACTCTTTTGATTTTGAATTAATCGCTAGGTTTTTTAAGAACAAAGACCACTCAACAAATTTCCAGGTAATTACAGATAAAACCTGCAACGACCTGGACTTTGAAGATTTGTTTACTTACCTCGACAGAACTTATTCTTCCGTTGGTCAACAATATCTGTATGATAAACTTCGCACAATTCCACAGGATTCAGGGAGGCACAAACAACAAGAGGCGTTGATTAAATTAATAATGGAGAAACCCGAACTTAGGGCTACAATTATTTCAAATCTTCACAAACTCAGCAATAATGATGCGTTTTACATCCAGTCACTATTCCAGGAGGAGCCTGTTTCTGCGCCCAAATGGTACCATATCGTCCCCTTCCTTTCTGCGATTAATATTCTTATCATCATTGGGATATTTATAAATCCGATTTTTCTTTTCCCTTACATTGTACTTTTCATTGCAAGTCTGGTGATACATTATTATAATAAGCGAAATGTATCCATTTATTTGGACCTACTACCAGAATTGATACGTATGAACCGCTCGGCCAAAGAACTTTTCAAAATCGACGAGCTGAAAAAAATAAATCAGTCTTTGGGAAAAGCATTAAGGTACACTGACTCGATAGGATTTCGCCTTTCATTTTTCAATATTGGTTCTCGATTGGAAAGCGATATTACTGCTCTCTTATGGGGGTTGTTTGAGATTATCAAAATTCAGTTACTGCTGGAACCGATGTTACTGTTCAGCCTTTTGAAACAGCTCAGGAAGAAAAAAACAGAAATAGAGGACATCTTTTCTTTTGTGGGACAAGTAGACGTTCTGGTATCAATTGCAGCGTTAAGAAAAGAACTGGAAAAATATTGTGTTCCTGAAATTACTGAAAATCAGCATTCGTTAATTGCGAAAAACGTATACCATCCGCTGGTAGAAAATTGTGTTCCAAACAGCATCGAGATAGACAAGAAATCGGTTTTAATCACAGGTTCAAATATGTCGGGGAAAACCACATTTATCAGGACCATTGCCGTTAATGCGATTACAGCCATGACCCTAAACACTTGCTTTGCTGAAGAATTTTCGCTCCCAAGAATGAAAATCTCATCGGCCATTCGTATCAGCGATGATCTGGTCAACGACAAAAGTTATTATTTTGAAGAAGTACTTACGATCAAAGATATGATGATGGAAAGCCTGGACCATGTTCCTAACCTGTTTTTCCTGGATGAAATATTTAAGGGCACTAACACTGTTGAACGAATTTCCGCGGGGAAAGCTGTCCTGTCATGGCTTGCCAAAGGCAATAATATTGTCTTTGTTTCGACACATGATATGGAACTTACTGATTTATTGAAAGAAGAATATGAACTATACCATTTCAGTGAACAGGTAAATCATAAGAATGTAGCTTTTGATTACAAACTGAAGGAGGGTAAAAATCATAACCGAAATGCCATTCGAATTCTTGAAATTAATGGCTACCCGGAAAGTGTCATCCATGAAGCTATTGATATTTCAAAAAAATTCGACAACGCTCGTTCTGTAGAAATTATATAAAAAATCCCGGCAGAAAATCTGCCGGGATTTCAGTTTTATTACGAAAAAATTCCTGCTATTTCTTTTGGGGCAGGTATACCGCCGGGATATGCAATGCGTCCACCAGCCCGTTGAAAGATTTCACCTGCTGATCCAGCAAAGGTTTCAACGTATCGAGCTGCACATCCACCTGCTTTGAGAGCTCCTCAAACACTTCATAATCCTGTTTTGTAGGCCGGTTATACGAATCGCCTACAGAAGCCGCAAGCGCTGCCAGCTTGTTGTTGAGTCTGACAGGATAATTCAACGGATCTTCTGAGGCATGCGATTTCACCTGGATCAAAGCATCTTCAATCTTATTCAGGTTTGTTACCAAGGGCTTGGCTATTTTTTCCAAAGAATCCTTCTGTGGGTAACCACTCAACCTGCTTAAATATCCATCAATTTCATCTTTAACTTTCCTTATTTTAAGAATACTTTCATTTGTCTGATTTAATTTAGCGTGAATTTTCGTCAATAGATCAAACTGTGCCTGTAAATCAGATTGTGTTACGCTATAGCGGGGATCGATCACAACTTCAAAATTCCTCATTAAGGTATCTTTTCCAACAATCAGTTTCATCTGATAAGTACCCGGCACCACACGAGGGCCTTCCATATCCCCATCCCAAATCACAGCTCCGGGAACGGCCTTGGCATCCGGATAACGCAAATTCCACACAAACTGGTTCAATCCTGTCTGAGCTGGTAAAAAGCCACGCTGCGTTTTCGTTGTATCTGCATAAAAATCTTTTGTAACATGCATGGGCTTTCCAGTCACAGTTTCATTATTGGAAAATGTAATTATCTGTTTTCCATCTTCAGTCAGAAACTCTAACTTAACTGTCTGGTTTACTTTGGGAGCATTTTTAAGATAATAATAAACTACCAGTCCATTGGGCGGATTTTCGCCGTATGGCATCCCGGCAGGAATATGGAATCCGTAACCTCTCGTCAAATAAGTTTTTTCCGGCTTAAACAAGAAAGCATCTGAGTGTTCCTCTTTTTCATTAATCTGCCTCAAAACTTCAATGTTATCCAATATCCAAAATGCACGGCCATGAGTGGCTAGTACTAGGTCATTGTCTCTGTTCTGAATTACCATATCCCTGACAGGAACAGGCGGGAGATTCAATTGAAGCGACTGCCATTGTTCTCCTCCATTGAATGAGACATAGACACCAGTCAGATTACCAGCATAAAGAAGGTTGGGGTCTTTTGTATCCTGGCGTACAACAAAAGATGAACCATCCTTCGGTAACCCTTTGATGATTTTTTCCCAGTGCTTGCCATAATCTGTGGTTTTATAAATATAAGGTGCAAAATCATCCTGTCTGTATCTTCTGGCAGCAATAAACGCCGTTCCCGCATCAAAATGGGAAGGCTCTATAATACTTATAGTAGTCCACTCAGGCATATCTTTAGGCGTAACATTAGTCCAGGTTTTTCCATTATCTGTTGACACATGCACCAAACCATCATCTGAACCAGCCCACAAAACACCTGCTTTCACTGGTGATTCAGCAAAAGCAAAAACTGTATTATAATATTCTACAGCTGTATTGTCTTTAGTTATAGGGCCACCAGATGCAATTTCTTTCGTTGTATCATGGCGGGTCAGATCAGGGCTAATCCGTGTCCAACTCATACCTGCATCGTCGCTTCTGTATACATATTGTGATGCAGTGTAAAGGATCTTTGGATTGTCTGGAGAAAACACAATGGGAAAAGTCCATTGAAAACGATCCCTTAAATCTTTGGCTCCATATCCCATGGGGTTATCAGGCCAAACATCAACATTCTGACTTTGTCCTGTTTTTTGGTTATATTTAACAATAACACCATCATATTCGCCACCATAGGTAATATTGGAATTAGTAGGATCAGGTGCGACATAACCACTTTCTCCTCCTCCAATCGGCCACCAGTCTTTGTCAGTAATCGCATAACCCGAGGTTCTGCTTAATATCTTAACTGTCGAATTGTCCTGTTGGGCACCATAAATATGATAAGGAAAATCATTGTCTACAGCAACATGATAAAACTGAGCAGTAGGCTGATTATCCTGCGATGACCATGATTTTCCTCCGTTGTAGGAAACGGACGCTCCACCGTCATTTCCATTAATCATGATATTGGGATTTTTAGGATCTATCCACATTACATGGTTGTCGCCATGCGGTGTGCCCATCGGCGAAAAACTCATACCTCCATCCACAGACTTTAAAATGCCAGATACCTGCGGCGCATACACTAAATTATCATTTTTGGGATCAATATAAATACGCGAAAAATACCATGCCCGTTGGGTCAGATTCGAACCATGGTAGAGACGTTTCCATGTTTTACCTCCATCATCAGAACGAAAAACACCTCCATTTTTATTTTCAATAATGGCATAAACCCGATCAGAGTTTGAAGGAGCAACGTTTACACAAATTTTCCCAAGAATCCCCGCAGGCAGACCCAGGTTGTGTGAAATATTTTTCCACGTATTACCACCATCGGTAGATTTGTATAATCCGCTTCCCGCACCACCACTGGAAAATATCCAGGGTTTTCTGTAAGCTTGCCACATACCTGCAAAAAGAATTTGAGAATTATTAGGATCCATGGCAATGAACGATGACCCGGTTTTATCATCCACATAAAGAATTTTCTTCCATGTTTTGCCTCCATCTTCAGAACGATAAATTCCTCGCTCCGGATTGTCGGCAAAAACATGTCCCATGGCTGCCACATAAACTATATTCGGATTATGCGGATTGACAACAATATTACTAATAACATGAGTTTCCGTCAGCCCCATGTGCTGCCATGTCTTCCCGGCATCGTCGGATTTGTAAATTCCGTCACCGGTAGCCATATTTCCACGAATAAAAGACTCTCCCATTCCTGCATAGATGATGTTTGGATTAGAAGGTGCAACGGCAAGAGCTCCTACAGCTGAAGATTTAAAAAATTTGTCAGAGACATTTTTCCAGGTAATTCCACCGTCCACGGTTTTCCATACACCTCCTGCAGCACCACCGAAATAGAATGTCTGAGGTTGCTCTGCACTTCCAGCGACAGCCACAGAACGTCCTCCCCTGAATGGACCAATATTTCTATAAGTAAGATTATTAAATAAATCCTTTGGATATATTGTTTCTGCAGTCTTAGTTTTCTCAGATATTTTTTTTCGCGCAAAAGCCTGCTCCTGAAATAGGAATAAAAACAGTGCTATCAAAAGAAAATAAGGGAAATGATTATCATGAAAATGCTTGTTGGTTTGAGGTAATTTCTTCTGCATTTTGTAACTATTTAGTATTAAGACTCGATCATCCAAAGCTAAACATTTTTTGATTCCAGTGAAAAAATAACAGGGAATGATATGTATGATCTGAGAATATAAAAAGCTCAAAGGATTAAAGATCTTCATTAAGTAACCGGTTCCTAACCAACCTAAAATCAAAAATCCGGACCTCTCAGCCCGGATTCTTGATTAAGTTTTCAAAACTTATTTCTTTTTCTTTTTACCATTGGTTGGTTTTTCTCCTGACTCAGCTTCTCTCAATTGTCTGTCGCCATGAAGCAAATCATAAGCAATTGGGGTAGCATTGAAGACAGAAGAATAAGTACCAAACAGAATACCCATTAACAAAGCAAAGGTAAACCCGCGAATAACCTCACCACCGAACAGGAAGATCACAACCAATACAGCGAGGGTTGTACCAGACGTATTCATAGTACGTGCCAAAGTTTGGTTCATACCGTCATTCATATTCTGTTTCAGCGTATGTTTCGGGAACAGCCTAATATTTTCACGTATTCTGTCGAAGATAATCACAGTATCGTTGATTGAATACCCTATGATCGTAAGGATTGCCGCGATAAAGGACTGTCCAACCTCCATTCCGAATGGCAATCTTCCATAACCTAATGAGAAAATCCCAATAGTTATCAAGGTATCGTGGAACAACGATGTTACGCCCCCCAGACCAAATTGCCAGTTTTTAAAC
This sequence comes from Bacteroidales bacterium, assembly GCA_014860665.1. Lineage (GTDB taxonomy): Bacteria > Bacteroidota > Bacteroidia > Bacteroidales > F082 > Sulfidibacterium. The sequence continues at coordinate 27,419 of JACZJI010000060.1, forward strand.
CGAATAGCGATGTAAATAAATATGATCAACAAGGAGAAGAAAATTGCAAAATAAGCTTTCTCCCTGATATCGTAAGCAATGGTCGGACCAAACTTTTCAGAACTCAAAATGCCGAGAAGTTTGCTCTCACCTTCAGTATCTGAAGTAAAGTCTTTAAAGCTGATTTTCTTGTTATAAAATACCTTTAAACCTTCGTATAATTTATCCTGAATAAGTGAATCTGCATCGTTCTTGTCGCTCTGGATAAGATATTTCGTTACAATCTTAATCTGGTTATCGGGACCAAAAGTTTTTACAGTCGGGGCCTGATTATCGAATGCAACAGTTAACGCTTTTCTTATTGGGCCAGTCTGAACATTATGGTCAAATCGAACTACATAAGTACGACCTCCAGTGAAGTCAACACCAAAATTCAATCCTCTGGTGAACAAGGAAATCATTCCAATAATGAAAATTGCTAAAGAGAACGTATAAGCGATTCTTCTTTTTCCAATGAAATCAATATGAGTGTGAGATAACGTGTTGGCAGTCCATTTAAATGAGAAGGAGATTGTCTTGTTCTTACTCAGCAATCTTTCAAAGATCAACCTTGAAATAAAAATTGCAGTAAACAGAGATGATAACAAACCTATGATCAAAGTGGTGGCAAATCCCTGAATAGGACCGGTTCCGAATACATAAAGAACAACCCCAGTTAACAAGGTAGTTACGTTACCGTCGATAATAGCTGAATAAGCATTGGAATAACCGTCCTGAAGAGCAAGCCTCAATCCTTTACCTGCCCGCACCTCTTCTTTAATACGCTCATAGATAATAACGTTCGCATCTACCGCCATACCGAGGGTAAGGACAATACCGGCAATACCAGGAAGGGTCAGTACCGCACCCAGTGACGCGAGAACCCCGAACAGGAAGAAAACGTTGACGACCAAAGCCAAACTTGCAACCCATCCAGCCCTGTTATAATACACAATCATATACACGAGCACGGCAATGAAAGCAAGAATGAAACTCATCATACCTGCATGAACGGCTTCTCGTCCCAAAGAAGGACCAACAACTGCTTCTTCAACAATTCTAGCCGGGGCAGGAAGTCTCCCTGCTTTTAAAATATTGGCAAGGTCTTTTGCATTCTCAACAGTCATGTCCCCACCTGAAATTGAAGAACGTCCATTGGGGATAGCATCATTAACAACAGGATCTGAATAAACATAACCATCCAAAACGATAGCAACTTGTTTTCCGATATTATCGCCAGTTACTCTTTTCCAGGTTTTGGCACCCTGGCTGTTCATCTGCAAATCTACAGTAACACGACCATTTTGATCATAATCTTGTCTTGCATCTGAAATCACATCGCCACCCAAAGCCGCAGAACCATCTCTTGAACTTGCTTTTAAAGCAACCAAAGAAAGATAGTTAGGAGTTTTTGGATTTGGAGATTCCATCCATGCCAATTTCAAATCACGTGGAAAAATATCTTTCACTAAAGAAAGAAGGTGATTAACACGTGCCGTATCTTTAATAGCTGCAACTCCAACCTCAGCACCTTTTCCAGGATAATATTGTCCATCCTGTCCCTGGTAATAAGAAGGATGCAAATATGCATACAAAGGATTCTGCTGCGCATATTGCTTCATTGAAGCCTGATTCATCTGCTGTGTGGTATCCTTTGAAATTTTGTTAATCAAGGCATTACCTGTGGTGTCAACAGCTTGTTTTACCGTCTTCCCTTTAGTTCCTTCTTTTACTGTCTTAGTAGTTGTAGTATTGGATGCCATCCTATTGCTATCCAACAGATCTTCTTCAGCACGCAATCTTTCGTTGGCCTGATCGAAGTATGTATGGATATCAGAAAAATTGTAAGTTTCCCAGAACTGAAGTTTTGCTGTTCCTTCCAGCAGTTTTCTTACACGGTTCGGGTCTTTAATACCAGGAAGCTCCACGAGAATCCGACCTTGAGTAGCCAGCTTTTCGATATTAGGCTGTGCAACACCAAAACGGTCGATACGGGTGCGGAGAATCTGAAATGTACGGTCAACAGCACCGGCAGTTTCTTTATTCAAAACAGCCAATACTTGAGCATTGGTGGAGTTGATGGTAATACCCTTATCCTTAAATTCATACAAAAAGATAGAAGCCAGTCGTGCATTGGGATCTAATTTCGTAAATGCATCTCCGAACAGGGTAACATAGTCCTGGTTACTGTTCTTCTGCATCTGCGTTGCCATATTCAATGCTTTCACAAAAATCGGATCGTTGGCATGGCTACCAGCCAAAGTTCTGATAATGTCTTCAACTTTAACCTCGAGGACAACGTTCATACCGCCCTTCAGGTCAAGACCAAGATTCAACTCACGATCCTTTACTTCTTTGTAAGTGTATTTCCCGATAAGCATATTGAAAACAGGCTTATTCTCAACACTGTCAAGATAGTAGTTTTCTCGTGCTTTGGAAATAGAATCCAGGTAGTATGTCTCCAAAGCCTGGTTTCCTTTAGCCAGTGCTTTTGCCTCACTGATTGCTTTCCCATTTCGCGCGTACTCGATTGCATGCTTCTTAACCCTGCCACCCACATAAGTGAAGCTAAGCTGGTATAGACAAACCAATGCAAAGGCAATTGCAACGAACCTAATAGCTCCTTTGTTTTGCATTTGTAATTAACTATTTATATTTTACTTTCTTTTTTTAAGGGTGCAAAAATAGCATAATATTTATATATAACAAAATACTTCAGCACCACGTAACCTCCTTAATTTCTGAATTTAAGCAAAAAAATCAAACCAAATTTTATATCATAATGATTTTTAAATCAATTTCTTAACCATTTCCACAACACCGCATAGTTCACTTTCTTGCCATATATTAAAATACCTACTTTATAAATCTTTCCTGCTATAAAGGTCGTCACGATGAAAGTTAACAGAAGTATACCTGCAGAAATGCCTACCTGCCACCAGGGAACACCAAAGGGAATTCTCAACATCATAATTACCGGAGAAGTAAATGGAATCATGGAAAGCCAGAAGGCAATTGCACCATTGGGTTCTGCAGCTACAATCCCCATCATAGCCACTGAAAAAATTAACGGCATGGAGACTGGTAGCATGAATTGTTGTGCATCCGCATCTTGGTCCACAGCTCCTCCAATTGCAGCAAACAACGATGCATACAGCAAATATCCCGCAAGGAAGAAAAATAAAAAACTTAATACCATTACCCTAAAGTCAATCGTGGAAAGCACTTCGTTGATTTGTGCCACTGCAAAATGAGTCACTTGAGCAGTTGCTGCGTTGTCTCCAGAGAGTTTTTGTTCCGCCAGCATTTTTAAACCTGATGAAAGATTGCTACTTCCGATACTTGTTTGAAAAACACCTACAAGCCCTAATGTCAAAATTATCCACAACAAAAACTGTGTAATCCCTACAAATGCGATACCGATAATCTTTCCCATCATGAGTTGAAACGGCTTTACAGAAGAAATAATGACCTCAACAATCCGGTTTGATTTTTCTTCCATAATACCCCGCATCACCTGAGCGCCAAACATGAAAATAAAAATGTAGATTAAAATTCCTGAGAAAACAGCCAGTCCTTCTTCCGCATCAGAGTATACATGTTTTTCTTTTCCGTTAGCGTTCACTTTAATCAGTTCAAGGTCAATTTCAACCTTGGAAGATTTTATTTTTTCCGGATCTATGCCTTCGGCTAAAAGTTTTTTATTCTGTACTTCATTTTTCATGACCATCTTCACGTAAGTGCTCACTCCCAATCCCGCCTGGTTCTCTGAATATAACTCGGCGTAAACAGGAACATTAAGCTTTGGCAGAGGAATGTAAAAGAGCATCTCTTTATTTTTCAGAGCTTCATCTTTAACCTTTTCGAAGTCACCACTAACATAAGTAAACTTCATATCCGGCTGATTTTTAAATTTCTGATAAAACCAGCTGGTCTCATCGAGCACAGCGATTTTTTTCATCGATCCCTGGCTGATGGTTGAGATGTAGATTGGCAAAATAATAAGGGCGGCCATTAAAACCGGCCCCAAAATGGTCATCACAATAAAGGAACGCTTGCGAACGCGTGTAAGGTATTCTCGCCTAATAATGAGCAGGATTTTATTCATGCATTATATGCTTTACTTAATCCGGAGTTTGGTTTAATTTCATGTAAAAGAGCAAAAATAATACTTTCTGTGCATTGCAAATCGGTGTGACCTGAAATTGAAATTTTCAACTTTTGTAACACGTTAATTTTCTCAAAATTAATCAGGATGAAATAAAGCTTTTTCGCTTGAATAGTTACTTTTGCAAAAATTGAAAAAAATGGAAAATATTACAGAACGTTTTATTCGTTACGCCAAAATTGAAACCACATCAAACCCTGAAAATGAGTCATGCCCAAGTTCTGAGAATCAATGGACCCTGGCCAAACTACTTTTTAAAGAGTTGACAGATTTAGGGTTAGAAGATGTCACAATAGACGATCATGCTTATGTAATGGCAACCATTCCTGCCACCACGGAGGCAGATATCCCTGTCATCGGATTTATCGCCCACATAGATACAGCTCCGGATTTTACGGCTGCAAATGTAAATCCCCAGGTTCATAAAAATTATGACGGTGGCGATATCGTTCTTAATAAAGAGCAGAACGTCATTTTGTCTCCTAAAGATTTCGAGGAACTGAAAAATTATGCAGGGAAAACATTAATCACAACAGACGGAACAACACTGCTTGGCGCTGATGATAAAGCTGGCGTGACTGAAATTATAGCTGCTGCTGAATATCTTTTGGAGCATCCTGAAATCAAACATGGAAAAATCAGAATTGCCTTTAACCCGGATGAAGAAGTGGGTAAAGGAGCTCATTTGTTTGATGTTGAAAAATTCGGGGCACAGTGGGCATACACTCTTGATGGAAGCGAAATCGGAGAATTGGAATATGAGAATTTCAACGCTGCCGGAGCCAAAGTCAAAATCAAGGGATTGAGCGTCCATCCCGGTACAGCTTATCATCAGATGATTAACTCATTATTGGTCGCCAATAGATTCATTTCTGTGCTCCCTCCTGAAGAAGTTCCGGAACGGACAAAGGAATATGAAGGCTTTTTCCATCTTTATCAAATGAAAGGCAATGTTGAAAACACCGAACTTCAATATATCATTCGTGACCATGACAAAGCCTTGTTTGAGAAGAAAAAAGCTTTGTTCCTTACTGCTGCCAAATTAGTTAATGATCTATACGGACAAGAGCTGATTACTGTGGACATGAAAGATCAGTATTACAACATGAAAGAAAAAGTAGAACCTCAGATGCACATCATTCATATTGCAGAAGAAGCTATGAAAAAAGCTGATGTGAAGCTAAAAATTCATGCAATCCGTGGTGGTACTGACGGTGCTCAGTTGTCATACAAAGGCCTTCCCTGCCCAAACATCTTTACAGGAGGACACAATTTTCATGGGAGATATGAATACGTCGTCTTAGAATCAATGCAAAAGGCAATGGAAGTCATTGTAAATATTGTGACCTTAACTGCAGAAAAATACGCTTAAGAAAATATTCCGATATAAATAAAAGAAGCTCAGGAATTTCTCTGAGCTTCTTTTTTAATAAAAATTTGGAATTTAGATAATTAACTTAAACGACATCAGATATATTACATCATTCTTGAATTCAGTGTATAGAGTACCCAAACCGTACCCGCTACAAAGATAAAGAGCAACAGCGCCGTAAATGCCAGGGCCAGCACATTCCATTTTTGTGCAGATGACCTGTCAAGATGCAGAAAATAATGCAGATGCACCAGCATCTGAGCAACTGCAGCAACAAATAAGCCAATAACGGCAAACTGCCGGGATACAATATGTGTCATTACCAGGCCAAATGAGATTATTGTCAGTAAAAGTGCCAGAACAAAACCTGTGATATAACCTTTATTGGTTATATGGCCTGCTCCCATATTTTGATTATGTGTTTGATTCATTGTAATAGCTCCTTTTTTTTCTGTTATTACATTGTGTTATTTTTGATTATAGAACGCCCAGCAGGTAAACCACTGTAAAAACACCAATCCAGACTAAGTCCAGGAAGTGCCAGAACATGCTCAGACGCATCATTCGTGAACGAACTCCGTCAGTTAAACCCTTCTTTACAACCTGGGAAATCATTACAATAATCCATATAAGGCCAAAGAAAACGTGCGTTCCGTGGGTTCCTACTAAAGTGAAGAAAGCAGAAAGGAATCCGCTTCTTGACGGACCATGTCCAGCTGCAATCAAACCATAAAATTCATGGAGTTCCATAAAAATAAATCCCAAACCCAACAGAAAAGTAATGACAAGTCCGGTAATCACTCTTTTTTTTGCATTTCCGTTCATGGCGACCATTGTAAGGCCGAAAGTAACACTGCTGAAAAGCAAAAACATGGTCTCAGTAAACAGATAAGGTAAGTCAAACAACTGCTTCGGCCCTGGACCTCCGGCATAATTGTAACCTATTACAGCGAAGGTGGCAAAAAGTGCTGAAAACAAAACGAGGTCACTCATCAGGTAAATCCAGAAACCAAAAGTTTTCAGTTCTGCGCCGTGGCCATGTTCCAACTCTACCGTATTATTTGCATTTATATTTGTAACTTCGGTATTCATCACTTGGTTCCTCCTTTCACTTCATTCATAAAATTTTTATCTTGATTTTCTGCCAGAATCCGGAAACGTTCATCTTCAATTTTCTTGACTTCTGCTGCCGGAATGACATATTCCACATCATCATTGAAGGCAACCTTAATAACAGTTGCAATCAGAGCAACAATACTTACAATGGCAAGCCACCAGATATGCCATACCATGGCAAAACCAAATCCTAGTGTAACAACGCCCATAATTAATCCTGCAGCAGTATTTTTTGGCATATGAATATCATGGTATACCTTCGGACGATCATAAGCAATACCCTTTTCTTTCATATCCCAGAAAGCATCAATATCTTCCACTTTAGGTATAACAGCAAAATTATATTCAGGTGATGGGGAAGCTGTTAACCATTCCAGTGTTCTTCCATTCCAGGGATCACCGGTAACATCCATATTTTCTTTACGTTCTTTAATGCTAACATATATTTGCATGATTTGGGCAAGGACACCAAGGCCAATAATAGCGGCTCCTATAGCTGCGATAATCAAATAAGGTTGCCATGCGAGTACTGAATAATGCGACATACGACGTGGCATGCCCATGAATCCCAAGACGTACAGAGGTGCAAAGGCAACAAAAAATCCAATGGCCCATCCCCAAAAAGCACGTTTTCCCCATTTTTCATTTAACCTAAATCCGAAAACCTTTGGAAACCAGTAATGGAACCCGGCAAAATAGCCAAACAGTACTCCCGGAATCAGCATGTTATGAAAATGCGCAACAAGAAACAAACTATTATGTACTACAAAATCTGCAGGTGGAATAGCCATTAAAACGCCTGTCATACCACCTACTACAAAAAAGACAAAGAAACCCATTGTCCAATACATAGGCGCATCAAATTTAATGCGGCCACGATACATAGTAAACAACCAGTCATAAATTTTCACACCTGTAGGAATAGCAATAAACATGGTGGCTATACCAAAAAAGATGTTTACATCCACTGAATTTCCCATTGTGAAGAAGTGGTGCAACCAAACTGTAAATGAGAGAAACATAATTGCCGCGGTAGCATAAACCAGCGATTTATATCCGAACAGTCTTTTTCGTGAAAAAGTAGCAACCACTTCTGAATAAATTCCGAAAGCAGGTAAAATGACAATATAAACTTCAGGGTGTCCCCACATCCAGAACAAGTTGTTCCACATCATCATGTTTCCACCCATTCCATTGGTGAAAAAGTGCATTCCCAAATAGCGGTCCATTGTCAACAGGAAAAGAGCACCTGTCAATACCGGGAATGATAAAATCATCAGTACATTAGTAGTTAAAGTAGCCCAGGTAAACAAAGGCATTCTCATCAATTTAAGTCCCGGGGCACGCATTTTAATAATGGTGACAAAAAAGTTGACCCCACTTAACAGCGACCCCACACCCGATATCTGGACCGCCCACATCCAGTAATCTACACCGGAACCTGGGTTATATTTTAGCTCAAAAAGCGGTGCAAGCCCTGACCAGCCGGTATTGGAGAATTCTCCGATACCTAAAGAAATCATAATCAAACCAGCACCTGCTACTGTCATATAAAAGCTGACAGAATTTAGTAAAGGAAAAGCAACATCACGCGCACCGACTTGCTGAGGAATAACAAGATTCATCAATCCCACCATAAAAGGCATAGCAACAAAAATAATCATGATCGTTCCATGCGAACTAAATATCTGATCAAAATGGTGAGGTGTCAGGTAACCGTGATTGGCTCCTGCAGCCATTGCCTGTTGTGCACGCATCATGACGGCATCAGCGAATCCACGCAAAAGCATTACTCCTGCAAGGACAATGTACATGACTCCAATCTTTTTATGATCCAGACTGATAAGCCATTCATTCCAAAGATAAGACCACTTCTTAAAATAGGTAATCAAAGCAATAATGATCAGGCCCAGGACAGTGGAACTTATCACTGCCCCCATAATAATAGGATCATTATAAGGTATTGCTGAAAGGGTTAATTTTCCAAACATAATTAATTATCCTCCATTATTTTATTATTCATAGGCCCTGAACCAGGTTTTCCATTCATTTTCATATGTTTCATTTTCATCTCTCTGCCCATCCATTCCATAAACTGTCCTACAATGTGATTAAATAATCCTGGGGCAACTGATGAATACGTAGTTACAGGATAACCTACATTGGGTTGGCTAACATGCTCATATGTCTTCATACTTAAAGAATCAGGCGATTGCTTTACCATCTTCACCCAGGCTTCAAATTCAGCCGGTGTCTTGGAGATCGCCTTGAAGTGCATATTGGCATAACCATGTCCGCTGAATTCATTATTCTGCCCCATGAAGGTGCCGGTATCACTCGCTAAAAGATTCAATTGAGTCTGCATTCCCGCCATGGCGTACATCTGGCTTCCCAGCTGAGGAATAAAAAATGAAGTCATAACTGATGCAGAAGTAAGCTTAAAGCTTAAAGGTGTTTTTTCCGGAAAAACAAGCTCATTGACAGAAGCTATATTATAATCCGGATAAATGAAAAGCCAGTTCCAATCTAAAGAAACAACTTCGACACGAACCGGTTTTACATTGGATGGAAGCGGTTTGTATGGATCTAAGCTCGAAGTACGGGTAATTGTTAAATAAGAAAGTGCCGCTACAATAAGTATAGGCACTACCCAGATAACAAATTCTACTTTGGCGGAATCCGTCCATTTGGGATCGTAATTCGCTTTTTTGTTCGAAGCCCGGTATTTTGCTGCAAACCAAAAGACCATTACAAAAACAGGAATAATGACTATAAGCATTAAGCCAAATGCCATATAAATGAGGAATCGCTCCTCACTCCCGACGGGCCCTTTTGGATTGAGAACAACCATTTTGCTACATCCGCTCAAAAAAGCCGTAATCACAATCAAACCAATTACTTTACCTAAATCGTAAAACTTTTTTCTCATTATGTCCAACTAGTTAATACTATAATATGCGAAATATACAACTTTTTCAGGGCTCAGCAGCCTCCTTAGAACAAAATTCCATTCGATCATCTTTTTTCCTAATCAGATGACCTTCATTTTTATTTATTCTAATTTGTGCTAATTTTGAACCCGGATTTCAAGTTGCATTTAAGAACTGCATTGCTTAAATAATTCACTACGAAAAATATTTTTTGAAACATTTAAAATACTGAATCAGAAAGTTATAAGATCTATAAGCTGCCATTAATTAAGACGAGGCAATATTATAACTTTTTTTCTAATAATTTAAACTGGTTATAAATTATTATATCAAAAATTGATTTTTCTCGTTCTCATGGATTAATGAAAACTGATTTAAATCATAATAGAAAAATTCAAAATATTTTCATAATCAGCAGGTTAAATTAAGTTATCAGTCGTTTCAGAAAATTTGAATTAGCAAACATATGAAAGAGCGTAAGAATTTTCTTTCCCTATTAGCGGAACTTAATAAAGTCCGTATCACCATTGCAGTAACCTTGACTACACTGGCAGGTTACACTTTAGCACATAAACAAATTGATACCGGAGTCATCTTACCACTGATTGGCATTTTTATTCTGGCTTGCGGTTCAGCTGCTTTAAATCAGTATCAGGAAAGAGACAGAGACATACTAATGAAGCGGACACAAAACCGCCCCATCCCTTCAGGAAAGATTTCACCGCGTTCAGCTGCAATCATTGCATTTAGTGAAATCATCATCGGTACCATTATTATATATGTAGGTAGTAATCCTGAGGCTGCCCTGCTCGGATTTCTGGCATTCGTATGGTACAACCTGATTTACACTCCTTTAAAGCGAAAAACTGCCTTTGCGGTAATTCCCGGAAGTGTAATTGGCTCTCTCCCTCCTGTTGTTGGTTGGGTAGCTGGTGGTGGAGCCCTCACTGATCCAAAACTTCTGGTACTGGCTTTCTTCTTTTTTATATCTCAGGTACCCCATTTCTGGCTGCTCATGCTTAAATATGGTCAGGAATATGTGGATGCCGGTTATCCTTCGATAACAACTGCTTTAAATCAGAAACAAATTAAAAGAGTAACCTTTGTTTGGACAGTTGCCACTGCTCTGGTGGTCCTGCTGATGATATATTCCGGGTTGATTACTCCTCTGTTCTTTGAAATTCTGGTTCTTATCGCCTCTGTTTGGCTGATCGCCGTTTTTTCAAAATTATTTCGGAAGATATCCGTCACACTCAATCCGTTTTATTACTTTATGAGATTGAATTACTTTGTTTTAACGGTAATAATTTCATTAATCATCGGTCCATTAATATAGACAACCCGGGGTGTTTAAACGGATAGCGAGTTTTTCACATTTTATAAAAAAAATCATAAAAATGACTTCATAGTTTTATAATTTTCTATATTTGTAAACATTTTAGTATTTCATGACCCAATTAATAAAATACATTTTTCACTTTTATTTTGATGGTTTTAGAAATATGACCGTTGGTAAAAGATTATGGGTCATCGTTATTATTAAGCTATTTATCATCTTTTTTATCTTCAAACTTTTCTTTTTTCACGATTTCCTACAAACACATTTCACCACAAATCAGCAAAGAAGTAATTACGTTATAGAACAATTAACCAATCCAAAAAATTAATCGCTTATGGAACATTTCAGTTTGGCCTTATTAGATTGGTCCAGGGCTCAATTTGCTCTGACTGCAATGTATCACTGGTTGTTTGTCCCGCTTACTCTGGGAACCAGTTTTATTATTGCTATAATGGAGACCATTTATGTAAGAACAGGTGAAGAGATTTGGAAAAAAATTACCAAATTCTGGATGACCCTGTTTGCCATTAATTTCGCAATCGGTGTGGCCACCGGAATTATTCTTGAATTTGAGTTTGGAACTAACTGGTCCAATTATTCTTGGTTTGTAGGAGATATTTTCGGAGCTCCTCTTGCCGTGGAAGGCATCATGGCTTTCTTCATGGAAGCTACTTTTTTTGCCGTTATGTTTTTCGGATGGAACAAGGTAAGCAAAGGGTTTCACCTGACTTCCACCTGGATGGTTGCTATTGGTTCCAATATTTCTGCGTTGTGGATTCTGGTAGCCAATTCTTGGATGCAAAATCCTGTAGGAATGCATTTTAATCCAATAACCGCCAGAAACGAAATGGCAAATTTCTGGGCCGTCTTGTTTTCACCAACAGCCATTAACAAATTCTTACACACAGTTTCTTCGGCTTATGTACTCTCAGCTATTTTCGTACTGGGAGTCAGCGCATGGTATCTGTTGAAAAACAGGAATGTTAAGCTCGCTAAAAGAAGTGCAGTAGTTGCCTCTACTTTTGGTTTGATTTCAATCCTGTTTACAATCCTTACCGGTGATGGATCGGCAAGGGAAGCCTACAGAGTACAACCTATGAAATTCGATTCTTTCGAAGGACTTTATTATGGAGCAAAGGCTGCGCCTTTGATCACTTTTGGTGTTTTTGACAGACACCGGCCCAGCCTCGAGAATCAGGAACCTAAAGTCTTCACCAGTAAATTTGAGGTTCCGAAACTCCTTTCCCTGATGGCGACTCTTGATCCGAATTCTTATATTCCCGGCATTGATGATTACATCAAGGGAAACAAAGCGATGGGAATTGTATCCTACAGCGATCGGATAAAAATGGGACAAACCGCCCTTGCATCGCTCAAAACTTACCACGAGGCGCTCAAGGAAAAGAATGACAGCCTGGCTTCAACAAGCTTGAAAACTTTCCAGGACAATTATAAATATATGGGTTATGGGTATTTTAAAGATCCTTATAATTTGATACCAAACGTTCCGTTGATTTTTTACTCCTTCCATGTGATGGTAGGGTTGGGATTTTTGTTTGTGATTCTGTTTGTTCTTGGACTCATCTATTCCATGAAAGACAATTTACATACAAAACGCTGGTTTCTATATGCTGCGTTGTGGACGATACCATTTGCCTGGTTGGCTTCCGAAGCAGGATGGCTGGTGAATGAAATGGGCAGACAGCCCTGGGTGATCCAGGACCTGATGCCTACACAAGCTGCACTATCGAACATTAGTTCCACATCGGTAATGATCACGTTCTTTTTGTTCGGAGTGACATTTACAGTCCTTTTGATTGCAGAAATCAGGATTATGCTAAAACAGATTAAACAACTTAACGATGGAGGGCACTAATCATGTTTGGAAATTTATCACATCTCGCATTACAGGAATATTGGTGGGCCATCATTTCCTTACTGGGTGGAATCCTGGTATTTATGTTTTTTGTTTTAGGTGGACAAACCCTGCTTCACAGAATCGGAAAAACTGATACGGAAGTAAAAATGCTGGTAAACTCGTTGGGAAGAAAGTGGGATATCACTTTCACAACGCTGGTAACCTTTGGTGGTGCCGCTTTTGCTTCGTTTCCGCTGTTCTATTCAACCAGTTTCGGTGGTGCTTACTGGGTATGGATTATCATTCTCTTTGCTTTTATTCTTCAAGCCGTTTCATACGAATACCGTTCAAAAGCAAACAACCTGCTGGGTACCAAAACTTTCGATATTTTCCTGTTCCTTAACGGACTTGTCGGAACTGTTTTTATAGGAACCGCTGTCGCTACTTTCTTCACGGGCTCTTTATTTTCCGTGAACAGCATGCACCATTCTTTCTGGCAGTCCCCTTACGGAGGGCTGGAACTGGCACTGAATTTCGGACGTTATGCCACTTACATTAACCTGTCTTTAGGACTGGCCGTTTTCTTCCTTTCACGGATATTGGCCAGCATGTATTTCATGAATAATATCAGTGACGATACCCTTTTTGAAAGAAACCGTAAAGCCATTTTGAACAATACGATTCCGTTTCTGGTTTTCTTCTTGTTTTTCCTTATCAACATCCTGGTTATAAACGGATTCAATTACGATCCGGTAACTATGGCTGTGAATCTGGAGCCTTTCAAATACTTGCAAAATCTGTTGGCGATGCCTGTGGTTCTCATCCTTTTGTTGTTGGGCGTAGTGCTCGTTTTGTGGGGAATTATCAGAGGCGTTTTCTTTGCCAAAAAATGTGGAAAAAGAGCCATCTGGTTTACCGGTACCGGGACCATCATAACAGTATTTTCACTGTTCCTGACTGTAGGATATCACCACACAGCTTTCTATCCGTCTACCTATGATCTGCAGAGTTCACTTACCATTCAGAATGCATCTTCAAGTAAATACACTTTAACAGCGATGTCATATGTTTCGTTAATGGTACCTTTCGTAATAGCGTACATCTGGTACGTTTGGCATGCAATGAACAAAAAAAGCATCACTGCAAAAGAAATGGAAGAAGATCCACATGCTTATTAAAATTGTATTTCATTAAACTAAAAAGCTATGTATACATCAGAAATTATATGGTTCTTAACCTGGCCCGTCCTGATCTGGTTTTCTTATAAGATGGTCAGAGTAGCTGTGAGAAAATTCGAAGAATCAGAAGGAAATTCTCAGTAGGAACTTAAAACGATAATTGTTTCATGCTGTTGAAAAGGCTTTAATCTTTGTATTAGAGCCTTTTCACTTCTGGCACCGCAGTCAAAGGATTCTGGAAATATTTCCTATATATCCGAACTAAAAAAATTAACACTACGCTGTACTGCATGATAGACCCATCGATCTGTGACTTAAAAAAGATATGATAGATTAGACTCTGAATATTTTTAAAACATAGGCAAAAACACCACCTGTTTCTGAACTACCTTTTAAAGCATTAAAGAAGGTTTACCACTACCAAGGTCAGGTCGTCGCTTTGCTCTTGTCCGAAAGTATATTTTTGGATATCTTTCAGCAGTTTGTCCCTAACCCCTTTGCTATTCAGGCCTTGTAAATTCTGCACAATCCGGGCAACCCGCTCTGTTCCATAAAGAGCTTTTTGCTTATTTTCGGCCTCGCTCACCCCATCGCTGAACGCCAAAATAAAAGAACCTTTTTTTAGTTCGATTGTCTCATTTTTGTAACGCTGATCTTCAAAAACAGCTACCGGAGGGGCAAAAAAAGTAATCGGAGAATAAACGGCGCCCTGAGTATTAATAATGAAAGGCGGATGCCCAGCCACTGAAAAAGTTAGATTTCCTGTTTTCAATTCCAATACACCTACGATCAGGGTGGCGAACATACCTGTAGTGGAGATCCGTGATAGTTTCAAATTCACTTTATCTAAGACGTAGGCCGGATCACACTTTTCTTCAATGGCATCATTGATGAGCATTTGCGAAGCCATCATAAACAGTGAGGACGGCACCCCTTTACCAGAAACATCTCCCACATAAAAGATAAGTTTTTCATTTTTCACCTCATACCCGTAGAAGTCACCTCCTACTTCCCTGGCCGGTAGCATAATGCCACTCAGGTTAAAACCCAGCTCATCCACATCACCTTTTTTGGGAAGGAACTGCCGCTGAATTCTGCTGGCCATTACAAATTCATTTTTGATCCGTTCTTCACTTGCCACATTCTTTTTAAGCTGATCGGATATGATTAAAACCATGATTAGAATCAGAATAATATCGCCCAGCATAATGATCAGCAAGTAAACCTTCAACTGGTTGAGCGGCTTAAAAAGTACACTGTCCTTCAAAAAAATACCAATGGACCAGGAAGTTTGCTCGATGTACATCGTATACAATGTATATTGTCCGTCTGGTAACTGAATACTATAGGTACCAGATTTACCTTGTTCCATATCAATGGCAGCTTTTTTCAGGGTATCGGAATGAATATATTCGGCATATTTAAAAATATTTTGCCGAAGACTAAAATTCTTGTTGGGATGCGAAAGCAGGAAGCCGCTTTTGGATACGAGGAAAATGAATTCTCCTTTTTCATGCGATAGGTCCTGAATTTTTTGTGAAAGAGTATTCAGCTCCACATCGGCAGTAACCACACCTAGAAACCGCTTCTTGAGATTGAAAATCGGATAAGAGTATGTACTCATGTATACATCACCTCCGCCTTTATCAAAATACGGCTCGCTCCAAACCGGTTTTAGTGTATTTTTTACTTCAGCATACCAGGGCTTTTGCACGTAATCATATTGTGGTGGCATGAGCCATTTCACTCTGATCGAATCTTGTGAATGATAGAAATATTTGCAGTATGTTTTTTTCAGTGGTCCGCCAGGATCAAGTGCTAGGGCAGATCCAAACAACGCCTGGTTCTGCTGGATATTTTGCCTCAGAAAAGGAAATATTTTGTTGTAATGGCTGGGATTGGCCGTAATCATATACGAAGCTTTCACCGTAAAACTGCTGGTTTTATCGAGAAAGCTTTCTACTTTTTTCAGGGTATTCATATTGATAAGTCGGGCCTGACGAGATTCGGACCGCATCAATTCGCGACTGACCATCTCCTGCACCAGATACAAGGTAACCAGAAACATGGGAATCGTAATCACCACAATGTAGAAAACGATCTTTTTCTGAATGTTATTGATGCTAAAGTGTAATCGTGATAACATTAAATTCATTATTAAGATCGTAAGAATATTCTATGTGGCTGGCCATCGTATTCACTAAAACCAATCCCAAACCACCGTACTGCATTTCCTCTACCGAACTTGATTTCACTTCCGGTGGTCTTGTTGGATTAAATTCCGGTCCCTGATAACTGATTTGAATCAACAGTTTTTCCCCTTTCAGGGATAAATCCAAAACATATTCAGTCGCCAGGGAATATTGAAAAAGATTCACTATCAATTCTTCACTGATCAGATTCACTTTATAGCACAAACTCTCAGGAATCCTGTATTGTTCACAAAACTCCTTAATAACGACAAAAGCTTCTTCCAGTGAATGTAATTTCAGGTTCATCTTTTATTCTTTCAGCTTCAGAAATGTGAGAAATCCTGAAATCCTAAAGATTTCCATGACTCCTTCTTTGGCTCCGGTCAGAAAAATTTCCTGACCTGCAGCCTTAGCTGCTTTGGCACATTTCAGTATCACCTGTAGCCCCGCACTACTGATGTATTCCAGTTTACCTACATCCAGCATCACACTCTGATTCAACACATCCAAATCAGGACTGATTTTTTCTGCTACCAAGGTAGCATTAGTTGCATCCAAACGATCAAAAAATTTAATGATTAACTGATCTTTTTTTTCAATTTCAACCATTAGTCCATTTTCCTTTCATCTTTAATGAGTGATATTTTACCTGTTTTTGGATTACGCAGAAGGGTGTTGGGAGCCACAATATTTACCTTCACGTCGTTTGCCAAACCATTTTCAACCATAATTGCCAACTCTTTCGATAGCTTCAAAATAGCTTCTCTTACTTCAGCCGCATTATCTTCAAAGGGATCCTCTTTGGCTTCTACTACCACCATTAGGTTATCCTTATTATTCTCCAAATTTACAATCATTTGAAAATGGGAACTTAGATTTTCAAACGGATAAATAGCCGTAGAAATTACTTCAGGGGTAATATTGCCACCACCTATAATGACTATATCATCACTTCTACCCAGCAACTCCAAAACCCTCGTTTTCCGACCGCATTCGCATTCAGTATCAACCCATCGACAAAGGTCTCCTACTTCATAGCGAACAGTCGGCATGAGTATCCGCTGCAGGTTGGTGACCACCACTTTTCCTATTTCTCCCATTTTTACCGGTTCATCGGTATCCACATCCAGAATTTCCACATAATGCAAATCTTCGTGAACATGATGTAATGCTGTGCCTACCAAATGTTCACACTGATAACCGATGGCACCCGTATCATTGGTTGTATAACCTGTAGAAGCAATTTTCTGAACTCCCAGCACTTTTTTGAGGTATTCTCTGGATTCCTTGAAGAGATGTTCACCTCCCACGGACACTTTTTCAATCTTCAGATCTATTTTATGAACCTGAACATATTCGGCCAATGACAACAACACAGAAGGAATGGTAATAATTGCATTGGCTTTAAAATTGATCAGGTTCTGGACAATGGTTTCCATGGGATGATTTCCTCCTATTGGAAGAATGGTAGCACCGGTGTGTTCCAGTGCCTGATTGAACGATACAAACGAGGCCCACATATTACCTGCAAACAATAAGTTGGCAACTCTGTCGTTTTCATCAAAAACAGAAAGTTTAAGCCCTTTACCCAGACGAACTGTATTAAAATGCTGCTCTTCCACAGTACGGTAAACGCTTTTGGGCGTACCTGTGGTTCCGCCACTGGAGAACACAAAACCACCTTTCATTTCACCGCATAACAGACCTTCACCGGCTGGTGGTAGATATTTTTTATAATCTTCACCCTTCAAAAGTGGCAGTTTCCTGAACGATTCAAAATCTTCAAATGTTATGTCTTTGTATCGTTTGGAAAGCAATGGTGATTTTTCCCTCACGACATCTACTATATTTTTCATGCGAGCCAGCGTTACGGCATCCCGAACCTCATCAGGAAGATAATCGAAGGCATCCGTGTCCAAATTATATCTTTTCCACAACGATTCAACCGGCCAGTCCATTTCAAGATTGTTCCGACCCAGCGAAACCCAGCGAACAAGTTCGCTGATGCCCTTAGAGCCATCGTGCGGCGTGCCGTGTTTGCGCACCGCCATTTTCCCGATTTCCACAAACCGATCGGCTCCAACAAGCGCCAGTTGAGCCGATAATTCTTTAGCCCGCTCGTCATTAGCCAATATAGAAACCGTTTGGATGAACTGTCCCATGGGTTCCACAATTTTGATCACTTCGTCCAACGAATTTACAGGCTTTACAAAAATCGTCCTGTTGTGACAGGATATCTGAAATTCCGTATGGCTTTGGTATACCACCGTACTCAAACCGCTTTTCCCGAAATAATAATCGTCTTCGCCAGTAGCTTTGTTGATCCTCGCCATTTCTCGCACCTTAGTGATCTCAACCGCTTCGTCTTCATAAACAGTGCCTTGAGGAATTTCATCGGACCATCTGTCCAATGCCTTGCCGATTTCCTGCATCAGTTCGCGTGCCTGTTTTTCTCCTTCCACATACACAGTATGTGGCGAAGAACATGCCGATTGCTCCCACATAATGGCATCTCGGGCGATAAGTTTCGCCGTTTCCTTCAGGCCTTTTTTCTGTAGTTCGTCTTTGTCCACCATTACGAAACTGTATTTCGGACCGTATTCGATGAGCTTACAATGTAATCCTAGATTTTTCCGGTAAGACCGGATTGTATCAGCCCCACCGTAAGCTACAATGGCATCACATTCCTGTTTCAGGATGTTTTCAATCTCCTCGGTTCCGCCTTTCCAGTTGATGAGCGCCATAGCTTTGTGCAAAACACCTGTATCATCAAAATCACGGAGACTTTTGGCAAACAGCACAGGAAAAACCGGATCTACCGTGGACATTTTCATGATGTTCACATTCTTGCTTACCAGTCCCTGAATGAGGCTGTCCACGCCACCTACAAAGACATTTCCTGCTGAAACATGCGTAACCACACCTAACGGTTCGGTTTTGATGTAGCCTCTGAAATCGCGGCTGTAAGTCCAGGTGTTCAAATAATCCTTATTGCCCAAATCAGAGTTCAGTCTGGTGATCATTCCGTCACGGCTCAACAGCGAACACATGGTTTTGATGCCTTCCACGATCATGGCCTGACTGAAGCCAATGCGATCTGGCAGAAATTCCAGAGCCGCCTTCCGGTAACTGTATTCCGGGTTCTGCCAGGCGTTGGACACTTTTTCAAAGACATCCAGAATGCGGTCAACTCTCAACCGCGCCACTTCTTTCTTTAATGCTTTAGCCTGTTGAACAATGATTCTGACTTGTTCTTCTGAAACTTTATCTGTGATTTGAATTTCTCCAAAAACATAAAATTCGGTATTCATTTTTGCTCCTTTTTAAATTTTTATTCAGCTACTGCATTCTGATGTGTTGCTTTTAATAATTCCGTTGCCGTAATGGCGCAGCCCTCGTGTTTCTTGAGTCCGGCCCGTCCCATCAGCTCAATGTACTGTCCGGTTCTCCCGCAAGCACAACGGGAGTGGATGATGGCATAGTCGGTGGAAAGGATTGACAACGCCGGTTGCGCATAATTGTACGGTGAAATTACCTGTAGCAATCCTTTTTCGCCTTCCGAAAGCACTTCCATAGTGCCGGGTTTCCTTACAAAGGCTTTGGAATAAACAGGCACATGAAAATGATGATATTCGCAGGTAATGTACGGTACCCCGTGTTCCACAAAGCCATACACATCACGGATGCGACTTTCATGAATACCCAGATGCCTGTCGATCAGTTCGGCAAATTCATCAAAAGGAATAGATTTATTCTCAGCCGATTTCCAGCCACCGGCAATGATTACCAGACTGTCAGCAGAAAACTTAAGCCGGATATCGTTGGCTTTCATATACAAAAGCGTGTCGTAAATAAAAGCCGGAAATCCGATAATTCTTAACGGGATGTTATCGTTTTGAAAGTCGGTAAACATATCCACACACAGCTTTTCGTTGAAATACGCCTTTCCGTTTTCGTCGGCATCAATGGCAAAAACTTTTTTGTTTTCCGGGGCAAACGTGGAATACATCTGGTGCGCATAAGCAGCTCCTTTCCCCTCTGAAACCCTGGGTGAATAAGCAAAAATGAGGTAGTTCACCTTTTGATCCGTTTCCAGCCCGTAGCTGTCCATGATCTTTTCACGCATCTGCGTTTGCCGGTCTTTGGAACCCTTGTCCCACGAAATATGACTTTTCTGTCCACTGGTGCCGCTGGAAGTAAACGTGGAAACAATTTCAGACTTGTCTACCGAAAGAAAATCGTACCATTTGAAAGCATCCACAAGGAAGTGCGGAATATAAACCACATCCTCCACGGTTTTCACACTTTCAATATTAAACCCTTCATCATCGCACAGGTTTTTATAAACTTTATTGTGCTGATAATGGAAGGCAAAGGCTTCTTTCACCGCAGCAAGAAACAGATCATCTGCTTCTTTGGTGTGGTTCAAAGCGTCTTTCAATTCAAAAAGTTCATCTAGGTATTTCATTTGTCCCCCTTTACTCTTATATCGTTTAAACGTTTTACTTTACCGGTAATCGGACTGCGCGGCAATGCACCCAGTTTCACAAATTCTACATTGAAAATCACCAGCCCCATTTCTTCACCCACTTTAATATCGTTGATGTTTGTTTTGATATTTTCGTGAATCTTTTCTGTCACCTCTCGGGAATTTTTTATATCGGAAGATTCAATTTTCAGCACAATGTTCAGCTTGGCATCGCTGATGTCTTCCAGTTCAAACTGATAATTGGCGCTGATTCCGTGAGTGGAAACAAATTCGGAAAATGATTTTTCCACCACAACCATGGAAATATATGCTCCACCGATCTTAAAATCGTCACCGGCACGGCCTTCAATGATAAACACAGGATTTTTATCACCACAGGCACATTTTTTGTCGGTCCATTGGGCCACATCCCCGATGCGATAACGGATAATGGGTTGCGACAATCGTTCCAGATTGGTGATGAGCACTTCACCCGTTTCTCCCGGTTCGCACACCCTGTTTTCCTCGAAGTTGTAGATTTCCACGAACTGGAAATCCGTAGGCAGATGATATTCGCTGGAAGCACATTCATCACACTGATAACCAATAAGGCCGCAGTCGGCACTGGTGTAGGCCAACGACTCTATGCGTACACCGGGAAAGGCTTTTTTCAGGTGATTGCGAATCATCTCGCTCATGTGTTCCCCGGCATAGCCAATCAGTTTCACGAAATCGACCTTCAGGTTCTGCTGCAAGATCATATCCGCCAAAATCACAAATACCGTGGGTAAACTCAGCAACACCGTGGGTTTAAACTCCATGATGTAGCGCAACATCTTATCAAATTCAATATTGGCTGAAATCGGCAAATGGGTCGCCCCGATCAACCGTATGTTATCGTGCAACGCTACAAAAGACGGCCATAAACTGCCTGCTACAAATAAATTGGCAACAACATCTTCCTCATGAATACCAATCAGACGCAGCGCTTCAGCCTGCCGTTCCAGAAACTTGTCCCACTCGGTGTAGGTGAGCATAGTATAGCGTGCCAATCCGGCAGAACCGCCTGTTGAAGTGATGATCGCCTCTTTCAGCGGTAAATCAAGCGTCAGCATTCGGGTGGATTTGGGATAGCTGTTATTGAACAGCTCATCTTTCGAAAGAATCGGCACTTTGAGCCAGTCTTCATAAGATGAAATTGAATCCAGCGCCTGATACTTTTCAGCATAAAACGCCGATTTTCTTTTCGCAACACTGAATACCTCAATGGCCTTTTGCAGAGATACTTCTTTTGTAATTTGACCAAACATAGTTAACTCCTTATTGTGTGGTGTTTTGTAGCTAAATTCTTGTGTGATATGGGCTCAACCTTCACCTGGACCAAATCGTCGCTGGCTGCAGCTGAAAGCCGGTCGTATTTCGCATTGAACTCGTTGGAAGAGGCTTTCAGGAAACCGATCAGTGCTTCCTGATATTTCCTTGCCAGTCCTTCTTTTTCCTCAATCACAAACACGGTGAAATCCAGAAATTCCACTTCATTTTTCTCTGTTTTCTGAACCTCGTAAAGTCCTCCGTAGCAATAACTTTTATCTAATGAATTCAGGAAATCGCCGCTGGAATAAATGTTCAGGTTGGTGCCGTAAAACACCACCGCATCGCTGGTTCGTCCGAATACATACAGCAGTTCTTCAGGCAGTTCCTTTAAAACAGATTCCTTCACGCCGGCTTGTTTCAGCGTTTCCTTTTTAATTATCCCTCCGGTATCTTTGGTATTGTACCGGATGAGGGGGACAAACTGATCTTTGGTAACGATCAGATGTTCGTCCACGGTTTCCAGATAAGCGTGTTCATTTTTCTCAAACAACATGGGTGGGTTTTCATCGTGAAACAGATGGGCTGAAATCTTTGGATTGTTGTTCAGGAATTTCCGCAATAAGATGGTGCCCCGGCTTTCAATACCCAGGTCGCCTGTATCTGCTGAGCCGTAGCCTGTTTTTGCTACATAGACATTGTCCGGATCATGGCCGAATTTCTTTGCCACACTGATCCTGAAGTTCTCGGTGAAATATTCGCCTACCACCGGAAAGTAGATCTTCCCGTTCAACAGTTCTTTTTCATCCCTCAGCAACGAATAAATGATGCTGATACTGGACGGATTGGTCACCCAGACGATCTGTTCCAACATAGGCCCGAAGTCTTTGGCGATGTGTGCCGACTCTTTCAGATCAATACCCGGAGTAGTCGTCACTATACCGTCCATTTTTCCAGCCAGACTCCTGAAAGCACAGGCCAGCTGCATGCCGCCGATCCAGGTTCCCAATGCCAGAGAAACAATAATCAGTGTGGATTTTTTATCGATGGAATAATCGTCGATTAACAGTTGTTTCACCGCTTCAATATAGGCTTCTTCATCCTCTGACTGTTTCAGCCACAACACACTGCCGCTTTTGGAAAACCCGCTGGAAGCCCCGATCAGAAAGCACTTATTGAACGTGTTTTCCCTGATCAATTCCCGAATGGGATATGTCAGTAAGTAATTTTGCTTGTCGCAAAACGGAATGTCTTCCCAGTCTTTTACTTCTGTTATACCGTGTTCTGAAAGAAATTTTTCATAACCCGGAACCGTTTTTCGTACATCCTGAAATAAACCAAACCGATCCATAATTATATTGCTTTAAGTTTCGCTTCGCTGTTCAATTCTTTTAACCGGAAAACACCCACGGCACTGATGAGGATAATCACACCACTGATGATATACACATGAAAAGTCCCGATATAATTCATTACAGCACCCATGACACCGTAACTGATGGGTTGCAACGACATGGAAACCGCAATGATCAGTGACATGATTTTTCCCAAAGAAGCTCCGGGCAGCCGGATCTGATACAACGAAAGCAATGTAATATTAAACATATTGAGGGTAACCCCAACAACGAACATTTCGATCAGCTGGGGGATGAGCGACGGGGTGAATCCGGCTACAATAAAAGCAGCCCCCATGGCTACAAATGAACCTGATAAAACAACATTGGGCTTTACCGATAATTTTTTGGCTGATAAAAACAACGAGCCAGAAAGCATTCCAAAGCCTATCGCTGCCATTAAATACGCTATTTCCTTCACGTTGGCTTTGGCTACCACCGGAATAATGATCGTCAGAGAAGAGAAAAAGAAGTTGACTACCGCTATTCTCAAAATCATTTTATACACAATGGCATATTTCTTCACCAACCGAAAACCTGATTTGATATCTTCGAGATAGGGCGTGACTTCCTTTTTCACCACATGGCTGAATTCTTTGACGTTCAGCAAAAACAACACAGAAATCAAAAACATCATGCCTGCTCCCATAAAAGCATGGGTAACGCCTAACACGGCAATAATCGCCGACCCGAACAAAGGCCCGATAATTGAACTGGCACTCCCGCTAATCTGTGCAACGGCATTGGCCTGGGTAATTTGCTCAGCTTTCACTAGCGAAGGAATCACAGCCAGCGAAGCCGGATTGAAAAATGCAGAGGCAATAGAAATTCCAGCAGTTCCTATAATTAACAACGTAGTATTCAGTTCATTGATGAAGTACAAATACGCAAATATTGAAACCAGGATCAAACGGGTAAAATCGGCAAACATCATGATAGCTACTTTGTTGTGCCGGTCCACCATACTTCCCGAAAAGGGAGAAATCAGTACAGACGGCAGAGAGGCAGCTATCATAGCCAGGCCCACTATCAGCGTAGAGTTCGTCCATTTGTAAATAATCCAGATGAGAATGAGCGAATGCATACGGGACGCTAACTGAGAGGCGATGGTAGCGATCCAGAACCGCAGAAAAACCGTATTATTTTTAAAAATATTCATCAGGACAAAACCCGTTCTTTTTCGTTTAATATGTAGCTAAATATTTGTTTGGCTTCTTCGCCGTAAATCTCAATTTTTGAAGTATCAATCGAACCGTTCAGGTATTCAAATTTGATCACGTCTTTTCCGTCCAAGTAAGAAGGAACAATTCCGCAGAAAAAGAATTTTTCCTTTTCAACTAATTCTATTAACTCCGATAAATCTCTTTCTTCCAATGGCACATACAGGAAAATAACATCAGCCTTGAGTGTGAACAACAAATCGTATAGAGCTCGTTTTACCTCTGTGAAGTTTTTGCTTCCTGGCTTTTTCACCACAATTTCACCAAATCCCCAACCCGCAGCATAACCTGATAACACCTGTCCCGGTTCATTCCGGTCAGGTACCGCAAAAACGCCTTCTAGGAAAGGAATCTGAAGTTCCTGATAAATCTTTTTAATTATTTCCAAATGTCTTTCAGGAATAAACAAGGTTTTGTTTCTTTGTTTGAAAGGTTTGAAATAAAGCATGCAGCTTTCGCGCTGGGACAGCGACTGGTTGATTTGTTTAAAGCTTAATTTTTGGGGTACTAGTCCGAAAGAAATCCCACAAGGATGAGAACCAAAACTGGTATTCACTTTCTGACTATAAATATGCGATGTCACCGGCTGCGACATAATACCTTCGAGCTTGAGTAATTCCGCCTTGCTTTCCAAAATATCACGCATCTTACCCATTAAATTCAGGCCTCTGTATCCGGGAGCTACCACCGCCTGACCGCTTTCTGCAACAGCTCCCAATCCGGGGCGTTCCAGTGCGTAATGGCCCACAACTTCTTCTGTCTTTTTATCAAAACAAACCACAGAAATCAATTCTCCGGAAGCGTTTAGCTTCACGATCTTTTCAGGATAATACATATCCTCGTTGGGATAAGTATATCCATACGCCCGGTAAATGGTTCGGGCAATCTTAATAGCATCGCTTTCTCTGAATTCCCTGATTTCAACATCATCGGGACTGGATATTTTTTCCTCCGATTGTTCCGTATCGTTTTTCAGAATGGTAATAATATCGCGGTGAGGAATTTCAAAAGACAACCGAAATTCTTTTCCGTCATGGCCGTGATTGATCCACTCCACATTATCCACATATTGTCGGATCAGAAACAGCTCCATGCCTTCGGCATCGAACGAATCAATATCCGTAACAGGATGATATTCCCTGGCCAGCGATTCATCATACGGCAACCCCTTATCGAAAAAAGAAAGCTGAAAATAAAAATCATCAGCCTGAATGTTAATTTTTACTGACGATTCTTCATTAGGGGAAAAAGAATTTTTAATGACCTGCAAAAAGGCTTCTTCCGAAATTAGTTTCAATTTTTCCAGAAGGTTATCAGGGAGATTGTAAACCTTTGCACTTTCTACTACAAAAGACTGTAACACCTGCAGCATTTCAACCTTGTTTGGTATTTGCAATGTGTTCATTAAGTTTTCAGCTAATTTTTAATGAGTTTTCCGTTAATTTTTTCAGGCAAAATGAAATATCAATGTCAACAAATTTATGCAGAAATTTGATTAAACAAAGAAATGCCATCTTTTTCTGGGTTAGAACAAGGAATTCCTGAATCAAAATGCCGTACCATCCAAACAGGCGCCAAAAGCTATTTCTACCGGGAACGACACATTACTTTCCTAATTGTGAGCAAATTTGACAACAAAATCAGAGTCAAAATTCATGCTCACAATAGCAATAATCGGAGTTAGTAAAAGACTGAAAAATTGGAACCTCAACCTCGTCCTTTTGATCAGTTTCTTTTTGTTCTCATTCATCCAATATGAATTTCCTTTTATTTTTGCGAAGTAAATTTTATGTTGATATGGACCGCAGCCTTTTTTATCGAGCCGATATTACCGGAACTACTTTTACACTTAATACTAAAGAGTCAGGGCATCTCGTTCGTGTTTTACGAATGAAAAACGGCGACATGCTCCGCTTTACTGATGGAAAGGGCAAAATCTATACTTGTAAAATTTTGGATGACAACACCAAGGGTTGTGAGATCGAAGTCCTCGATTCGGAACCCGGAAAGGACAAACGTTCCTTTTACCTGCAGATTGCCGTGGCTCCGACAAAAAACATCAACCGTTTTGAATGGTTTCTTGAAAAAGCAACAGAAATAGGCATCGACCGGATCATTCCTTTCGTTTCAGGCCATTCCGAGCGGAAAGACATTAAAACCGACCGGTTAGACAGGGTCATTACCGCAGCCATGAAACAGTCCCTGAAATCCTTTCACCCCAAGCTGGATGAAATCATAAAATTTTCTCAGCTTATTGAACTCCCCTTTGAAGGCAGAAAGTTTATTGCCTGTCTGGACGATGATGATACCCCTGAGCTTTCCAAAGTTTATCAGCCAGGAGAAAATGCCTGGATTCTCATCGGCCCGGAAGGTGATTTCAGTCCGAAAGAAATTGAAAACGCTAAAACCAAAGGCTTTATGCCTGTAAGATTAGGCCCTTATCGCCTGCGTACCGAAACGGCCGCTATTGCAGCTTGTCATACCATTAATATTTTAAATTATTAACACGGAACTTCAGTCATTGTTATATTCACTTTTATCACAGGCCTTGGAAAACTCCGGCTTATGTTTTAAACGGTCATTCTTTCATGATTTCATGAATTATCGCAAAATCTCGCTATTAACCATTCAGCATCATGACCATATCTTAAGCTGATTCAAAGCAATCAACGGAATTATCTGGAACAATAACCCTTTCAACCCTATAACAAGGCCGTAGAAAAGATGTTATTAGTCCAAGATTTAACCGAGGTTTATTCGAGGTTCATTCGAAGTTTATTCGGTTTTTTTCGGTTTAACCTCGTATAAAACCCATTTTAAATGTAGCTTTACTTCATCTTTACCAAATACCTATTACCGTTTACTCACCTAATAGCATTCTGATGAATAAACCACTTATGGACTGAAAGTACCATAGTTTGATATTGCTAATGAAATTCGGATATTTTATTGATTTAAGAACAAGGAACAACCATTAACGAATATTGAAGTATTCGACATAAAAAGATTCAGGAAGGAGATTTAAATCTTTTATAAATGGCAGGCCCGGTTGAAAATCACTTATTCAACCTTACTTTGCGATCTTTAAATAAGAGAACTTTTCAAGAATATATAGCGTATGCCTTTACATAGGAATACATTTATCATTTTTCTCTTCCATGAAAGTAAATCTTCCTACAGAAGAATTCTTCTGTTAATAAATCAAACTTTAAGTTGTCATTATACAAAAAATGATAAGTACATGATTCATACATCAGCTTAGTTGATTACTTTTGCAAAAAATGCATAAATGGCTGAAATAAATTTTGACAATATCAGACCTTATACAGAGGTGGAAGCGAGAGAAGCCATTCTACGCATCACCGAGCAACACGAATTTAAAACAATCCTCAACTATATTTTTGAAGTTGAGCAACATGAAGAGCTGACCCGAAAAGCACACAATGCAAAAACCATTCATGAATTCCAATATGAATTCATGAAACCGCTGGTCAAGAAAATTTTATCCAACACATCCAAAGGGGTCAGTGATTCTGGATTTGAAAAATTAACACCTGATAAACCCAGACTTTTTATTGCCAACCACAGGGATATCACTCTCGACTCTTCCATTCTGGCAACACTTCTTGTAGAGCACAATTATGAATCCTGCGAATTTACCTGGGGAGATAATCTAATGGTTTCTCCTTTTGTGGAAGACTTTGGAAAGATTAACAGGATGATAACGGTATTCAGAGAAGGAACGCCAAGACAAACGCTGTTGAATTCAAAGAAGCTTTCAGCATATATCCGCAAAAGAATATATCTTGACAAAAAAGCGGCTTGGATTGCTCAAAGTAAAGGAAGGACCAAGAATGGGAACGACAAAACCGATATCGGTGTTTTGAAAATGCTTACCCTTGACGGGAAAGAAAATTTGTTTGAAAAAATCGAGATGCTGAACATTACACCTGTTTCCATTTCATTCGAATGGGAACCCTGTGACACACTAAAAACCAAAGAGTTATTTATATCTACAAAGACAAAATACGTCAAAGACAAAAAGGAGGACCTGAACAGTATTATAGGAGGAATCCTTGGACAAAAAGGACACATTCATCTTTCCATCTGTAATCCTATAAATGAAAAAGTAAAAACCTGGGATCCCGAGTTGCCTAACAAAGATTTTTTTCAAAATCTGGCTGCTGTAATTGATGAAGAAATTTACGAGAACTACAAACTCTGGCCTTCCAATTTCCTGGCTTATGATTTATTAAATAAGAGTCACGATTTCAGTGACCGTTATAATAAAGAAACCCAGGAAATACTGGACGAACATCTCCGGAAAACTTTTGAGGGAATCGAATATCAGGAAGATGAAAAAGAATTGGTAGAGCAATTGTTTTTATCAATTTATGCCAACCCTGTGGTAAACAAACTAAAATATAATTTTCCCCCAGACAGACCTTAATTTTTAGGGCAAAAGCTTTACTTATTTTTGGATCGGATCATAGTTTCAAGCATATCCCATAATTCTTTTGGGATAGCTTCAAGCATATTGAATTCACCAGCGCCCTGAAGCCACTCTCCTCCATCAATAGTAATTACTTCTCCATTGACGTAAGCTGAATAATCAGACATCAGATAAGCAGCAAGGTTTGCCAATTCCTGATGGTCACCTACTCTTTTCAGGGGAACTTTCTTAGAAATATCAAATTTATCTTTTAAATCTCCGGGAAGTAATCTATCCCATGCCCCTTTTGTAGGAAACGGCCCCGGAGCGATTGCATTCGTACGTATCCCGTATTTGGCCCATTCAACAGCCAGCGATCGTGTCATAGCAAGGACACCAGCTTTTGCTGTTGCTGACGGAACTACATAAGCACTCCCCGTAAAAGCATAGGTCGTAACAATATTCAAAATCGTAGCTTTTTCCTGCTTGGTTTGAATCCAATGTTTTCCAAAAGCCAAAGTACAGTTCTTACTCCCCTTTAAAACAATATCAATTATCGTGTCAAAAGCATGAGCTGAAAGCCGTTCAGTCGGGCTGATAAAATTACCTGCAGCATTGTTCACTAATCCATCCACCTTACCAAATGTCTTCAAAGTATCCTGCAGCATGGCTTCCACTTCATCATAATTTCTTACGTCACACTTTACAGGAAGAACAGTTCCACCAGTTTCGGTTTCCATCTCTGATGCTACAATTTTCAACTTGTCGATATTACGGGAGGAAATAACCACTTTCGCTCCAAGCTGCGAAAAATACTTTGACATCGCCAATCCCAAACCGGAACCGCCACCTGTAACAACAATCACATAGTCTTTTAACTCCTGCGACTTAAACATAGGCTCATTAAACTTGCTCATAACGTATTGTTTTATGTTTTATAGATTAATTTTTCAGAAACATCAAAGCGTCGCTACCAATTCTTTGAACAACAAAACCAAATCTCTCTCAGCTTTTCCGGCATTGGCAATAATCTCATTTATATCGGCTGGTTCAATATTGTCAGGATCACACAAGTCTGTAATTACTGAAACAGCAGCCACTTTTATTCCCATATGATGGGCAACAATCACTTCCGGAACAGTTGACATCCCAACAGCATCGGCTCCCATAACTTTTATGAATCTGTATTCTGCACGGGTTTCCAGGCTAGGGCCGATCCATGCAACATAAACTCCCTTACTGACTTTTAACTTATTTTTCTTCGCAATTTTCTCCATGATTTCAATCAGCGCAGGATCATAAGGACGACTCATATCCAGAAAACGGGGTCCCATTTCATCAAGATTTTTTCCTACTAAAGGATTACCAGGAAGCATATTAATATGGTCATCGATAATCATGAGTGAAGCTTTTTGCATATTCAGATTAATAGCACCGGCAGCATTAGAAACAAGAAGATATTTAATTCCCAGCAATTTCATTACTCTGACAGGAAAAGTAATTTCCTGCATATTATAACCTTCGTAGTAATGAAAACGGCCATTCATGATCAGGACCTTTTTACCACTCAACTCGCCATACATGAGTTTCCCCATGTGGGTTTCGACTGTCGAAACGGGGAAATAGGGAATGTCACCATAATCCAATGTAATATCAACTTTTACCTGACTGACCAAATTCCCCAAACCTGTTCCTAAAATAATACCAATCTCAGGTGCAATTATTCCATGAGTCTGAATATAAGAAGCTGCTTCTTTAATTTTATCAATCATGATTTTTTCAATTTACAACAAAGTTAATTTTTTCCTTACATGCTAAGGATTTCCAATAAGGAAAAATCAGTCTGATCAGGGGAAAAAGCAATCACTTTCCGATTAAAAACGGAAACCAGTTTCATTTAGTAGGAAACCAAAAAGTGATTAAAAAATAACAGGGTTTGGTTTTTCAACCTGCTGATTCATCATTGCATTTGTAAGCGGTACACGTAAGCCATCGCGATAAGCTGTAACGAAAGCTCCATTGACGCCTTTGCTGTTAAGCTTCCTGCTTTCACTCAGGGCCACCTGATAAGAGCTAAACTGGCCAACCGTATAACGATACAATCCATCCTGATGAAATACTTTTACAGGATAATCAAATTTATATTTTGCCTGAAGTAACAGCGGATCGCGAAGCGGAACTCTTGAAGCCAAAATCTGAACCCGATACTGCAATCCTGCATCAGGTTGCTGCTGTTTGGTTTCCGGAGCAGGAGACTCTGGAGATGTAGCCGGCTGTACCGGGAGGGTCATCATATCTACCTCTGATTTTCCACCTGATTCAACCGGTGCGGGCTCAGGATTTACCATATAGTCAAAAATAGGAATGGGTCTTTTATTCATCTCGTCTTGTGACTTTCTGTTTCTGCGACTCTTCTTTCTCCCAAGCAGACTTTCATGCTTGCCCGGATGTATGTAATAGGTAACTCCAATATTTGTGAAAAACAACTGATCGTATTTTGCCCCGTCTTTCCACTCGTCCACATAATCGCTAAGAATTGTGGTGAGCGTTCCGTTTGCATGAACGGACCAATTATCATTAATTCTGTAATCAACTCCGGCTCCGAATGGAATAGCCAAAGCTTTATTTGCAAATTTGGTAGTCCCGACTGTTGTTCCGCTATGAATTACAGCTCCTGATATGTTATCAGTCAAAGCTGTATTCCATGTACTGACTCCAAAACCAAGAGTTCCGTAAATGGAAATTTTCCGGTCACTGTTATAGCTTCCAAAAAGATTGCTGAAATTCGCATAAGCAAAAGCCGTCAGGTCATCATAATTTCCTCCCAACGTGTAATCTACTATCGTTCCATCTGACTTTCTGTCTTTTATACTGTTTATTCCCGTAGAATAAAGGCTTAATCCAGCCCCAAATACAGGGCTAAACATTTTCTTGACAGAAATCTGAATTCCTAGTCTTGATTCACCTTTCCATTTTTGAAAATAGCTGTGATTACTGGCATCTCCAAAGAACTGCGTAGCTCCAAGGTTGAAATTTAAGTCCCATTTATCTGTGGAATTATCCTGAGAAGGAATGCTAAGAGTCTGAGAAAATACTTCGGAAGATGCTGTAATCAGCACGAAAAGAATTAAGAAACGAGACACAGAATTTGCTATATTGGAAAATCGCATACTATCTCTTTTTCTTCTCTTTGGAATTATCATGGCAATATTCCTGAATGTATTCATACGCCGTACCAAAACCTAGTTCAAGAGCCTTATTCCAATCACTGCAAGCGCCACTCATATCATTCAGATAGTATTTTGTGACACCTCTGTTGAAATAATTTCGCACCCAGTTTGAATAATTCATAACATCGGTAGGTCTTAACTGCAAAGCACGATCATACGAACCAATAGCATCCTCATAACGATGTAATTTAGTCTGCGCATTCCCCAAATAAGAGAACAACATAAAATCCTGAGTATTTGGCTTTATTTTCAGCGCTTCGTTGAAATACTGAATAGCCTTTATATAATCTCCAATCTGGTATTTCAGAATTCCCCAATTGAAATAATTGTGATAAGGATCTTCCTGCAGTCCTGTTTCGCTACCAGAAACCGGAATAAAGTATTGTTTGGCTCCGTCAATAAAGTTCTTGAATGTGTAAAATTTAACCTCGTAAAAAGAGCGTTCAAACAGTTTATCCCAATCATTGGGAGAAGTATACATAGAAACCAGAAAATTACTATCAAAGGTCTTAATAAGACGAAATCTGCAAACTTCCTCCCCATTATTTCTTATCGGATAAACGGCA
This sequence comes from Bacteroidales bacterium, assembly GCA_014860665.1. Taxonomy (GTDB): domain Bacteria; phylum Bacteroidota; class Bacteroidia; order Bacteroidales; family F082; genus Sulfidibacterium. The sequence continues at coordinate 60,211 of JACZJI010000060.1, forward strand.
ATAACAAGATTCCATCCGTTTACCTTTTCCCCAAGATTAACCTGCAGAACATTTCCAACCAGAATACTTTCCCAGTTTTTGTGATCATAGTTTGTGATGGTACCTCTTGCAAATACGTTTAAATTTATCGCATAGCTTTGGTTAAACTTGACGTTATCCGGAAGAATTTTCGAAAGGAGCTGACTATTAAAAACATAATAATCAAGAGAATTATAACCTTCCCAGTCCTCTTTCAACAAAGGGAATTCATATTTCCCGTCACGGTATTTTTTAATCAGCACTGTATATTGCGTATTGCCGATCATCAGCTTCCGCATTTCGAGGTTTATAAAATTATCCTGACCCAGAGCCCGGTCGCCATAAGTGTCTTTATTAGATTTTTGATCAGAATAAGGAACTTCATTTTTCATTGAATACCAGGCACCGTTATTCTGTACTGCCCAGCCCGTAGCCCTATCAATAGCGGATTCTACACCACTAAGCGATGAATAACGCACCAGATCCTGCTCGCTTAATGCTTGCTTATCCTTTTTCCGGTCTTTTCTGTGTTTTTGTGAATAGGATAACAAAGGCAATAAAGCCAAAACAATCAAAACGAAACTACGAAAAAATATAACTTTTGATTTTGGCATATTTTGACTCATTAAAACACTAAAACCCTGAATTTGTAAATTTAATAAAATTAATTCCCTCGGAAAAATCTCAAAATCTAAAATATTAAATATTTATCAACAGCCTATAGGTAGTTATATTTATTTTTAATCAATTATTTAAACCAAAAAAGTTAAAAAGTTAGCATTGGCTGATTTCTTTTAAGAACCTGACACTATCTCACTTTCAGCAGCTTTTAAAGCCTCATTGATCCCTGACGGATCTTTTCCCCCAGCCATAGCAAAATGGGGCTGTCCGCCACCGCCACCCTTAATGAACGGGCTTATCTTTCTAATAATATTTCCGGCATTGAATTTCCCTGTTGAAGTCAGCTCATCAGATAAACCTACAACAAGATTAGCTTTCCCATCTTCTTCCATTGCAAGAACAACAATCATGTGATCTTCCATGGCACGTAACTGATGGACAAGGTTTTTAGCCTGATTTGGATCTATTGCAATTTTCCGCACTACATAGGTAAAATCACCTATTTTTTTTGCAGTCTTCATCAATTCTCCTGCAAGCTGATGAGTTTTTTCCTTCTGGAACTGTTCTATTTCTTTGGAAAGAGAAGAGTTATCCTGAATCAAATTTTTCACGGCGGTCAAAGGATTCACAGCTCCTTTGAACTGGCCCTGAATTTCAGTCATCAAATCAAGATGTTCAAAAATATAAGTTTCAGCTGCATCAGCAGTATAAGCTTCAATTCGCCTTACTCCTGCAGCAATACCACTTTCCGAAATAACCTTAAAGAATCCAATCTGGCCTGTAGCTGGGACGTGTGTGCCACCACAAAGCTCCACAGAATAACCAGGGTCGAAAGTGATAACTCGTACCTGCTCTCCATACTTTTCGCCAAATAAAGCCATAGCTCCCATTTTTTTTGCTTCTTCAATGGGAACATTCTCCTTAATCTGGCAGCTTATATTTTCACGAATTTTTGCATTTACCTTTTTTTCAACTTCTCTAATTTCTTCATCTGTCATTTTAGCAAAATGAGAAAAGTCGAAACGTAACCGTTCCGAATCCACCATGGAACCTTTCTGCTCAACATGTGTTCCCAGCACTTGTCTTAAAGCTGCATGCATCAAGTGTGTAGCACTATGATTGTTTGCGGTGAGTCTTCTTTTCTCCATATCCACTTTAGCGAGTAAGGTTGCAGTGGGATTTTTAGGCTCTTCAGCAACGATATGAATAGGAAGATTATTTTCTTTACGGGTATCCACAACATGAAGCACCTGCCCTGCTATTTCCAGTACGCCGGAGTCACCAACCTGTCCACCCGATTCAGCATAAAACGGAGTACGGTCAAGGACAACTTCATACATCGTATTTTTCTTTTGAGTAACCTGGCGATATTTCACAATTTGAGCCTCACATTCAAGCCTATTATACCCCAAAAATTTCGTTGCCGGTGCATTGGGTATTAACTCAATCCAATCATCCGTGGTTTTTTCAGCAGCTTTACGCGAACGGCTTTTTTGTGCTTCCAAACCCTTCTGGAAATCTTCCATATTTACATCAAGACCTATTTCCCTTGCCATGAGCCGTGTCAAATCTATCGGGAAACCAAAAGTGTCGAATAGTTCAAAAGCAAAATCACCATCAATTACCTTACTATCCGGATTCATATTGATGTATTGATCAAATCTTTTAACACCCTGAGAAAGTGTCCTTAGGAACGTAGATTCCTCCTCTTTGATTACCATTTCCACCAAATTCTGCTGACTTTCAATTTCCGGGAAAACATCTTTCAGTTGCTCAACCAAAACGGGCAGGATTTTATAAATAAACGGCTCCTGGAAATCTAAGAAAGTAAACCCATAGCGAACGGCCCGACGTAAAATTCTGCGGATAACATAGCCAGCACCTGTATTTGATGGCAACTGTCCGTCAGCAATTGCAAAAGCAACCGCTCTTAAATGGTCAGAAATAACCCGCATAGCAATGTCTTTCTTTTCATCCTGACCATAAGTTACTCCTGCCATCTTGGCAATGAAGTTGATTAATGGTTTAAAAACATCGGTATCATAATTGGATTTTACACCTTGCAAAACCATAGCCAGCCTTTCAAATCCCATTCCGGTGTCAATATGCTTCTGAGGCAAGACAGATAGTTTTCCGTTTGCCTGACGGTTAAATTCAATGAATACCAGGTTCCAGATTTCAATTACCAGAGGGTGATCCCTGTTTACAAGCTCATGTCCCGGGATTTTGGTTTTTTCTTCTTCAGATCTCAAATCGATATGGATTTCTGAACAAGGGCCACAGGGACCGGTTTCGCCCATCTCCCAAAAGTTATCCTTTTTTGAACCAAGCAAAATATGATCTTCGCGAATGTATTTTTTCCAGGATTCCTTAGCTTCAGCATCCATGGACAATCCATCCTGCTCATCGCCACTGAAAACTGTCACATAGAGATTTTTCTTATCGATTTTAAAGACTTCGGTGAGCAATTCCCATGCCCAGGCAATAGCCTCTTCCTTGAAATAGTCGCCAAAAGACCAATTCCCCAACATTTCAAATAAAGTGTGATGATAAGTATCGTGTCCCACCTCTTCCAGATCATTATGTTTTCCCGAAACCCGCAAACATTTTTGTGTATCAGCCACCCGGGGAAATTTTACGGGTGCATTACCTAGAAAAACATCTTTAAACTGATTCATCCCAGCATTAATGAACATCAGTGTAGGATCGTCTTTAACAACAATGGGCGATCCCTGAACAATCTGGTGATTTTTTGATTTAAAAAACTCTAAAAAGCTCCTTCTAATTTCTGAAGACTTCATTATCAACTTGTTAACAAATTAATGTTTATTTTTATGACTAATTAAGTTTGCAAATCTACGTCAAATTCTTAGTTTTGCAGCACAAAGTGTTTTTATGGCCAAAACAAAATATTTCTTTAACGATAAGACTCTATCTTACGAAGAGCATAAGCTCACTCCCGGTCAGAAGTTATTCAAGTTTTTGATGTTTCTGGTTTCAGCCTTGGCCTTGACAGTAATATTTGTTTTTTTGGTATTTACTTTCTTTGATTCTCCCAAAGAGCTCATGCTTAAGCGCGATCTTTCAGAATATCAGCTTGAGTACAAAATCATGAACGACCGGCTTAGCAACATGCAAAAAGTCATGAAAGAGCTGGCTAATCGTGATGACAATATATATCGTGTAATTTTTGAGGCAGAACCTATTCCTTTGTCCGTTAGGGAAGCAGGTATCGGTGGTGTTGACAGATATGCCAACCTGGAGGGGTACAGCGAATCGAAACTATTGGTTGAGACCGCAAAAAAAATGGACAAGCTTACAAGTGAAATGTACGTTCAGTCAAAATCTTTTGATCAGGTGTTTGCAATGGCCAAAAACAAGGCTAAAATGCTGGCCAGCATACCTGCCATTCAACCAATCAGAAACATCCAACTTGATAGAATTTCTTCTTATTTCGGATACAGAATTGACCCTTTTTATAAAGTAAAGAAGTTTCATGAAGGAATCGATTTCGCAGCACCTGTTGGAACTCCTGTTCACGTCACCGGTAATGGAGTAGTAATCCTTGCAGGAAGATCACTTGGTGGGTATGGGAACGAAGTAATGGTTGATCACGGTTTTGGTTATGTTACACGTTATGCTCACCTGAGTGTCATTAAAGTTAAAAAAGGACAATTGGTACAAAGGGGACAAGTTATTGGTCTGGTAGGAGATACCGGAAAATCAACTGGTCCTCACCTTCATTATGAAGTCCGCAAAGACGGGGAGCCCATCAATCCGATTAACTTTTTCTTTAATGACCTTACACCTCTTGAATATTCGAAGATGATCGAGCTCTCGAAGATTCCGACTCAATCCATGGATTAAGTTTGTGTCATGGCAGAGAAATTATATTACCGCATCGGGGAAGTCGCCCAAAAATTCAACGTCCAACCTACGCTTATCCGTTATTGGGAAAGAGAATTTGATTTCATAAAACCACATAAAAGCGAAAAGGGAACCCGGATGTTCACCCAGAAAGACGTTGAGCGTTTTGAAATAGTTTATCACCTTGTGAAAGAAAAAGGGATGACCATTCAAGGGACAAAAGATTATTTCAAGAAACATTATGACAACAAATCTCTAGATAAGCTTGATATTATCAACACGCTAAAAAAAACCAGAGATTTACTTTCCGATGTTAAATCTGCTTTGGAAGAATCCAGACCAGAGAATCAATAATATTTTCCTCCAGCCAAATAATTTCTGACGTAATCACCCACTCCGGCTTCCAGGCTGGTAAATTCTTTCTTATACCCTACTTTATTGAGCTTATTCATGTTGGCTTCTGTGAAATATTGGTATTTGTCACGAATATCGATAGGGGTATCGATAAATTCAATATCAGGATTTTTCTCAAGCGCAAAAAAGGTCGCCTTAACCAAATCCAGGAAAGTTCTGGCTTTTCCGGTACCCAGATTATACAACCCCGATTCCGGTCTATGATTCATCAAAAACAAGATAACCTCTGCAACATCCTTTACATATACAAAATCACGCAGTTGTTCCCCATCTTTAAATTCGGGTTTATGAGACTTGAATAATTTTACCTTTTCGGTTTCATTTATCTGTTTGAAAGCATGTAGAATTACAGAAGCCATCCTGCCTTTATGATACTCATTGGGGCCATAAACGTTGAAAAATTTCAAGCCAGCCCAAAATGGAGGCTGCACACCCTGGACTAAAGCCCATTTATCAAAGTCATTTTTTGATCTCCCGTAAGGGTTTAAAGGCTGCAGTTTTTTTACGATTTCATGATTGTCGTCATAACCAAATTCACCACCGCCATAGGTAGCTGCTGAGGAAGCATAAATCAATGGAATTTTATATTCAGAACAACGGCGCCAAATCTGCTTGCTGTACTCAAGATTCAGCACATCAAAAACACGTTGGTCAAATTCTGTGGTATCAGTGCGGGCTCCCAGATGAATTACAAACTCGACCTTTTCCGGATTTTTGTCGAACCATTTAAAAAAATCTTCACGTTGGATCTTCAATTCAAATTTCTTGTGAATAAAATTATTCTCTTTTTCCAAGCGTGAAAAATCGTCGACAACTACCAGATTTTCAATTCCGGCTTCATTAAGTTTTCCAACTATAACGCTACCAATAAAACCAGCTGTACCTGTAACTACAATCATTATATTAATTTTCTGCAAAAATAAAGAATTGCCCTATATGAGAAATTATACTTTAATGCACAATTAAGATTCTTTTCATGAAAGGCAATCTTGCAAGGAAATTATTTGTCTGTTTTTAAATGATCTGGAGAAACAAAAAATACTTCTTTTTCAACATTTCAAATACTAATAATATTTGGTTAAATTTGTCTTTAATTAAAAATCAGTCTGGGGATGAGAAAATTTACAATACTCCTTTTTTTATCATTTCTTCAAATTGCAGCTTTTGCACAATTGAACATCCCCGGAGTACCGGCAAGTAAAGAATATCAATTTAAAGAAAGTGTTGTTCCAGTAAGAATTCCCTTTCAAAAGCCACCTGTTCGGCCACAGACGAAAACCAATCAACCCCAACCATTGGTAGCTGGATATACAACGAGCCTTAGCGATACATTGATGGATAAAGGTACCTGGCAAAAAACACCTACAGGAGTTTATGTTTGGAGACTTGCACTTCAGCAGGAACAAGCTAATGCATTAAACATATACTTCAAAAATTTTTACCTGAATACCGGCGACAGATTATACATTTACAATGCTACCGGAACTAAAATTTTGGGAGCTTTCTCCCGTCTGAATAACGGACCATTTTTTGCTACGGGATACTTAAGTGGGGACGAAATTATAATTGAACTGGATTCACCCGTCAAATATGAGACTCTTCCTTTCAAACTGGAATTATTGGGAAATATTAAAAGTGAAAAAAATACGACCAATAATGGATTCGGAGGTGCTGAAAGTTGTGAGGTGCCAATAAATTGTCCGGAAGGGGCCAATTATCAAAAGCAAAAAAGAGGTATCGCAAGAATTTTGCTTCTTGACCAAGGCACACTATACTGGTGTACAGGAACCTTGATCAACGATACAAAGAACGATGCCACCCCCTATTTTTTGACAGCAAATCATTGTGGTTCAAGCTCAAGTATATCAGACTATAATAAATGGTTGTTTTACTTTAATTTCGAATCACCTGACTGCAGCAGGCCAGCTGCAGAACCTTCCTCTGACATTTTAGTCGGAGCGAATCTGCTAGCCACAGCACCAACTACTACCGGTTCGGATTTTAAATTATTACTTTTAAAAAATTCAGTTCCCATATCCTACAAGCCATATTTTAACGGATGGGATGCTACAGGTTCGATAAGTAATAGTGGTGTAGTAATACATCATCCGGAAGGAGATATTAAAATGATTTCCACCTACACCACTCCAGTTATTCCTATGGACTATACAGGCACTTATACCAATCCGAACGGATTATATTGGAGAGTTGTTTGGGCAGCGACTCAAGACGGTCATGGTGTAACCGAAGGAGGGTCTTCAGGATCTCCATTATTTAACAGTAGCGGTTTGGTTATTGGTTCTTTGACTGGCGGAACTTCTGATTGTACGACACCGGATTCTCCAGATTATTTTGGCAGATTCAGTAAATCATGGGATGCCAATGGAAGCGATTCTACTGTACAATTAAAATACTGGCTTGATAAGAACGATGCTAATATTTCAGAAATCCCCGGTTTTGATCCATCCTCCACTCAGGCAACACCATTCTTCAGTGCTAATGTTCAGAATGTCCCTATCGGAGGGAGCGTCCAGTTCGCTAATTTGTCTACAGGACCAATCACATCTTATCATTGGGAATTTGAAGGAGGTAATCCCTCTTATTCTAATGAAAAGACACCTCCCCTTATTTATTATAACAAACCGGGATCTTATAAAGTAAGCCTCAATGTTACCTATCCAGCCGGACAAGACAGTCTTGTAAGAGCTTCCTACATCTCGGTAAGACCAGTCATCTATCCGAACCCGACAAGTGACGGGGAATTCCATATTCTGTTGGGAAATTATGATCAATCAAAGATTACAATCTCGATTTACAACATGATGGGACAAAGACTAAATACATTTAGTCCGCAGTTTACCAACGATGGGGTCTCAATTATTTTGCCGCACAACCAAAACGGATTGTACATCATTCGTGTTACCAATAACGGAGAGACACATAGCTATAAAGTTATGAATTTTCATCAGTAATCCAGATTGATTTTCAGTCAGATTTCCGAAGCAATTTTCAAAATCGCCGCACATTTCGGGATTTATAACGGCACAAATATGTAATTTTGCTGCTTCTAAGAAAATTTGATATGTCCAAAAAGTACCAACATCTCTTTTTTGATCTTGACAGGACTTTGTGGGATTTTGAGAAAAGTGCTCACCAGGCTTTTAAAGAGATTTTTGAAATCTATAAATTAGACAAGCTTGGAATTGAAAACTGGGAAGAATTCCACAAAAGATATGAAGTTCACAATCTACAACTTTGGGATCTTTATCGTGTTGGCAAGATTGAAAAGAGCATTTTAATGTGGAAACGGTTTTCAGACACGCTGGAAGAATATGGAATCGATAATCCTGAACTTGCACAGCAACTTGGAAATGATTATTTAAGTATAAGCCCCAGGAAAGTGAATTTGTATCCACACACCATAGAGACACTAAAATATCTTTACCCCAAATATGAATTGCACATTATCACTAACGGGTTTCAGGAAGTTCAGAATATTAAGTTGGAAATCTCAGGAATGGATCAATATTTCAAAACGTTAATAACTTCAGAAAAAGCTGGAGTTAAGAAACCAGATCCTGTAATTTTTGAATACGCATTAAAGAAGACCGGTGCAACAGTTGGTAATAGCCTTATGATTGGAGACGATTATGAAGTGGATATTATAGGTGCCGGAAGCATAGGTATGGACCAGGTATTTTTTGATCCGGAACAACAATTTCCCAGAAATGGAAGTACTTTTAAAATTTCCAGTCTTGCTGAATTAAAAGAATTCCTATAACTATATAGTAAGACTTTTTTACTCTGAAAAATGAGCTAAAACAGTACGTTGGGCCCTAACTTTCTGACCAATTTTCACATTAGGAACTGTACCAACGGGCAAAAAGAAATCTACCCGTGAACCAAAACGGATGATTCCCAGTTCCTCGCCCTGTTCCACCTTATCGCCTGGTTTCCCGTAATAAACAATTCTTCTTGCCATAATACCAGCTACCTGTCTGATGAGGACGTCTTTTCCTTCTTCTTTTTCAAGAACAATAGAGCTTCTTTCATTCTTTTCAGAAGATTTCGGATGACGTGCAAGCAAATATTTCCCTTCGTGATAATTCGTATACTTTATAGTTCCTTCAAATGGATACCAATTAACATGTACATCTATCCCCGACATAAAAACAGATATCTGAAGTCGTTTTTCTTTAAAATATTCAGGCTCATAGATTTCCTCAATAGTAACAATTTCGCCATCAGCTGATGATAGGATGTGATCTCCAGAATTTATTTCACGTTCAGGAACACGAAAGAAAAAGAATGTCCATACAATCATCGAGACAAAAAATGCATAGAGGACATATTTAACATACATAGGAATAGGCAATAAAATCACCATCGCCAGAAGACCGGCAAAAATGATAACCGATTGTGCAATGATGCGATGTCCTTCTTTATGGAACTTCATAATTAAATCAAAAATATATAAAAGAACACAAATGGAGTGGCGAAAAGAACCGCATCAAAACGGTCAAGAATACCGCCGTGTCCGGGCAAAATTTTCCCCGAATCTTTAACTCCGGCACTTCTTTTCAACATAGACTCAGCCAGGTCGCCTAGATCAGCTGTTATTGAAATTATCAATCCCAGAACCAACCACTCTATGAGATTAAGCTCTGTTGTGAACTTACTAAATATCCAGGCAGCAAGAATTGTAAAAATCACACCCCCGACAGTTCCTTCCCATGATTTCTTAGGTGAAAGTTTTTCAAAAAGCTTGTGTTTTCCCATTGTTGACCCAATAAGATATGCAAAAATATCATTGACCCAAACCAAAATAAACAAAGCCAGCAATATCCAGGGAAACGCTACATCTGCACTTTTCATAAGAAAAAATGCATTCATCATCCCAAAAGGAACAGCTACATAAACGATCCCCATAACAGAACCTGCGGCATGCCTCCATGAATGCTCCTGAGCTCTGAAAAGTTCTGCTGCAATCAACACAAAAAAACTCAATATAATCAGCAAAACATTGGATTCATCAATTACTGACATCCCTGAAAGGGCGGTAAGAGCATAAACAGCCAACCCGACAATATAATAAATCAACGAGCCGCTTCCATGACCTGAAGGCTGAAAGAGTTTGTTAAATTCGAAAAGTCCTATGAGAGCAACTACCGACATTAAAGTGAAAAAAGCCCATGGCGACCAAAAAATGGCCCCCAAAATAAAAATAGCTAATGCGGCCCCAGTCAGGGTTCTCGTAAAAAATTCTTTCAATGAAGCGTTATTGATTAAAACGGTCGCAAATTTAAACAATAAATAATTAAAATGACTTTTTTGGGAAATACGGTTAATACAGAAATTGTCATAGACCTTCTCTACTGATCATCAACCATAAACACAAAAAGTTCACGTGGCCCGTGGGCCCCCATGACCAATGTTTTTTCGATATCTGCTGTACGACTTGGCCCCGTTATCACAGTTATCTGTGAAGGAAATTCATTTTGATATTTATTTCGTATCCCAGCAAAGGCATCTTTAAGATCTTCAACAATTTGTGATGCTGTAGCGATGATGATATGTACTTCGGGAAAGACGAACATGCGCCGTCCGGTATCCAATTTTGAGGAAACCATTACACTTCCAAATCGTGCAATCATATACTCACAACGGGTAATTCCAGCATACAATGTAATTAAATCCTCAGGATTATTGTTATAAGGAATCTCCCCGGCATTCAATAATGAACAAATTCTCTCATCAAGCGTATAGTAGTTTTCCCAACCCCTTTGCTTCAAAAGGAGTTTCAGGTTCTCCAATAGCATCTTCTCGTTTTCACAATAAACAAAAGCCCCCCCCATTTCAATGAGTTTTCGTGCGAAAACGACAGCTTTTTCATCTGTCAATTTTTCGAATACAGGACTACTGAAATTTACATCTTTAAATGGAATTTCCTGTTTACTGATCAAAGCATCCCTTACTCCTTTTAGGATTTTTTCTTTGGTTGTTGTATCGTCCATAAAGCATTATTCTTGAGCAACAATACTCTCCTCATCTGGTTGTGCAGGTTTAATACCCTTGTCTTGGTTTTTACTCTCATCAGACTCATCACCAGATGAAAAATGAGTATTTTCTTCAATTTCCAAACCTAGAGGTGTTTCAATTTCAATTTCAGAGTCATTGTCTTCAACATCTTTTTTCTTCCTGCCTTCAGACAGATGCTTTTTGACACTCAAAGGCTCATCTCCCCATGGTCTTGAACCAAATATCTCGACCAAGTCATCACTAAATATGACCTCTTTTTCCAACAATTTTTTAGCTAATGCTTCCAGTCCTTCTCTGTGATCGGTCAGTAATTTTTTAGCCCTTTCATAAGCAGACTCAACAATAGTGCTAATTTCCTGATCAATAATTCTATTTGTTTTTTCACTGAAAGGTTTACCGAATGAGAATTCCTGCTGACCACTGGAATCATAAAAACTCAGATTTCCTATTTTCTTACTCAATCCATAGTAAGCCACCATTGCATAAGCCTGTTTGGTTACTTTTTCCAAATCATTCAATGCCCCTGTTGACACTTCATTGAATACCACTTCTTCAGCAGCGCGACCACCCAAAGCAGCACAAAGTTCATCAAACATCTGATTATAAGTGGTAATCTGTCTTTCTTCAGGCAAATACCATGCAGCGCCCAATGATTTTCCACGCGGTACGATGGTAACCTTAACCAATGGATTTGCATACTCAAGTAACCAACTTACTGTAGCATGGCCAGCTTCATGGTGAGCAACCACATTCTTTTCCTTCGGAGAAATAATCTTATTCTTTTTTTCAAGACCACCGATGATGCGATCAATAGCATCCATAAAATCCTGTCTTCCAATGCTTTTATGTGCTTTACGAGCAGCTATCAAGGCTGCCTCGTTACAAACATTGGCAATATCCGCGCCAGAAAATCCCGGAGTTTGTCTTGCTAAGAAATCAATATCCACACTCTTCCCAAGTTTTAATGGCCGCATGTGAACTTTAAAAATATCCTTTCTTTCCGGGAGGTCAGGAAGTTCAACAAATATCTGGCGATCGAAACGTCCAGCACGAAGAAGCGCCTTGTCCAAAATATCCGCACGGTTGGTAGCAGCGATGACGATGACTCCTGAATTCGGAACAAAACCATCCATTTCAGTCAAAAGCTGGTTCAGCGTATTTTCACGTTCGTCATTGGAACCCGTCATAGGATTCTTGCCCCTGGCACGGCCAATAGCATCTATTTCATCAATAAATATGATACTTGGGGCCTTGTCTTTGGCCTGTTTAAACAAGTCGCGGACACGCGATGCACCAACACCTACAAACATTTCTACAAAATCAGAACCTGACAATGAGAAAAAGGGTGCGTGTGCCTCACCTGCAACAGATTTTGCCAACAGTGTTTTACCAGTTCCTGGAGGGCCCACAAGCAAAACACCTCTTGGGATTTTACCTCCCAAATGAGTATATTTTTCCGGATTTTTAAGGAAGTCGACTACTTCCATAACTTCCACCTTCGCTTCCTCCAATCCAGCTACATCTTTAAAAGTAACGTGAATGCTTGTGTCTTTATCGTAAATCTGAGCTTTAGATTTTCCAATATTGAAAATCTGACCACCTGCTCCACCACTTCCTTTACTCATCATTCGCATGATGAAATACCACACGCCAAAAAGCAAAGCAATTGGTAAAATCCAGCTCAAGATATCGGCGCCCCAGTTATGGCGTGTTTCGCTTTCAACATAAACAGGGTTAGCATTTCCTTCTTGTGCATTCTGAACATCCTGAATAAAAATATCGGGAGAAGCAACATTGTAATAATACTGCGGTTCGTTTTGCCCGAAAGTGGATGTCTGAGGTAAATCTTTGTATTTAGGATCTTCTTTTAACTTATCAGGTTTTATATAAATTTCAGCGACTTCCTTGTTCACAAGCATGATCTTCTGAACATCTTTGTTCTGAAGCATCTCCTTTACAGTTTTCCAGTCTGTTTTTTTTGTCTGAGCCCCAAAATTCATAAACTGCAGCCCCAAAAATACCAAAGCAAGAATTGCATAAATCCAGTAAAAACTGAACTTAGGCTTTTTAATCTGACCTTTGGAGAACTTGTCAAACGGATTTTTATTCGGAGAATTTTGATTTTTCTGATCTTCTTCCATTATGTCTTTTCAATAAAAATTCAAACTAATTTTCGCTGTCATACTCTTTCATCCTTGCATCAGCCCAAAGAGATTCGATATCATAAAAATTTCGTGCCTCTTCCACAAAAACATGGACTACTACATCAGCATAATCTATCAAAAGCCATTCCGAATTTACATATCCTTCCCTATGAAATGGAGGAATTTTGCAATTTAGCTTAACTTTTTCAATGACATTGTCAAAAATGGCCCTTGTCTGTGTTTTAGACCCACCATGACAAATTACAAAATACTTAGCCACAGCATCAGGAATATTCTGAAAATCAAGGCTTATAATATTCCGCGCCTTTTTCTCTTGCATGGCTAATACTATTTGGGTTAAAATACTTTCTGTGTCGTCTTGAATAACCTTTCGGCCCATAATAATGTTTTAGTGCTACAAAAGTAGCTATTTTTAGTATTTATAAGCCCCTGAATTCTTCTATTTTAGATTACAGTACTCAATAACAACATGAAATGTCATCATTAATTTATTTATTTTTAAGTTTTCATGTCATTATGGCTGAAAACAGCTAAGCAATGGCTGACTTTTGACGTCTCTTAAGCAAGATTTTAAACAAATTCTATTGTCTGTCAAATCGTGCATTCTCATTTCCATTATCTTTACATTTCAATAATGGGAATTTTTCGGGAAAGTCATTTTATTTCAGGATTTTTGTTCAAAAATTACGATCATTATAGAGTCTGTTTGTAAATTTGAATTGCTTGCTGAGGAACCTCTGTAAAAACATAGACGTTATGGAATTTGACCTGCAATATTATAAATCGCTACCATCCACTAATCTGAAGGCTGTAAAAGATATTCAAGAAGGAACTGCCCGTCATGGCATTGTAATCTGGACCGAGGATCAAACTCAAGGCAGAGGAAACGGAACCAATCAATGGGAAAGTGAAAAAGGTAAAAATCTGACCTTCAGCTTAGTTATTGAACCGCATTTCCTTCATCCTGCTGAACAATTTTTTATTACCCAGTTGATTTCCGTAGCACTCTATGACACACTCAAAAAGATATTGTCACCAGAAAATCTTTCTATAAAATGGCCTAACGACTTATATTATGAGAACAAAAAAATTGCAGGCGTCCTTATTCAAAATTATGTAAAAGGTCCACAGATTAATTTTGCTGTAATTGGGGTAGGACTGAATGTAAACCAAAATATTTTCCTTTCGGATGCCCCAAATCCGGCATCACTGATCCAATTCACAGGTAAAGAAAATGACATCCGATCCATACTGAATGAACTATTACAAACCTTCAAAAAATATTACGAGCTGCTGCAAGACCCGCAAAAAAGAGTTAAAATGCACGAAAAATATCTGGAACATTTATACCTGAAAGACCAATGGGCAAATTTCAGTGACGAGTCGGGAACTTTCTCCGGTAAGATTAAGGGCATTAATGACTATGGGCAACTAATTATCGAAGAACGCGATGGAAATCACAGAGCGTTTGGTTTTAAAGAAGTAAAACTGGAGCAATAATTTTAGAGTTTTAATGCATAAAAAGGATTTCTGCAATCATAAGCAGGGCCAATCCAATATAGATTAATCCGGCAACGTTATTTACAGTTTTCTCTGAAAATCCCATTGAAACTTTTGATCCAAGCTTTCCGCCAATAAAAACAGCCACAATCAGCACAAGTCCAATTTTCCAGTCAATATTGGTGTGAACCAAATGGCCGAGGAGGCCTGTCAAACCTGTGAAACCAACCATTAACGATGAAGTGGCCACAGCTACTTTCGAAGGGATTCCGAATAATAAAATCATCGCAGCAACCTTGATAGCACCTCCGGAAATTCCCAAGATCGAAGATAAATATCCCGCGCTAAACGTAACAATGACCATCAGCAAAACAGGGATACTATACGTCATCCCATTAAAATTTCTTACCCAGTGACCAAAGCCTGTTTTAAGAGGTTTCTGAATACCGTTTTCTCCACCCCTTTTCACCAAAATAAATACAGCAATGACAAGCAGTACCACTGAAAACAAAATTTTCAGAAAGGTTTCATTAAAGCTTACTGCAGTTATTCCACCTACAAAAGCTCCTAAGCCCGTAAAAAACTCCATAACAAGCGCCATTTTCCAGTCAATAAGACCTCCCTTTCTAAACCGTAATGATGCAGAAACGCCAGTCACCACAATCAGAAATAAGCTCAATGTTGAAGCTTCATTAAAAGAATATCCTAAAAAAATAAGTGCCGGAACGTAGAAAACTCCTCCTCCCAGTCCGACCAGACTTGCCAGACTACTTATCAATATGAAAATTAAGAAGCTTATTACAATTTTCACTTCCCAGGAAATTTATCTCGTTAATAGAATACTTTATACGTCCAATTTTTGGAATTTTTAAAAAATCCGCTTATAAAATCAAATGTTAGCAATTTACTAGCAATCAAAATTTTTATGTCCTAATAGTTTTTATTTAAAAACCCTTTCCAGCTCGCTTGTGATGGTATTCGCCAGGTTTTCCAAAGGTTTTTTCGCGAACATAGCAAGCATTGGGTTAAGATCTGCATCAACATCCACATGAGCAACTGTTTTTTGCTCATCCAGAGCATCAGGTTCGAGAAAAACAGTGAGAGAAAAACTTACCGGTGTTTTTCCATTTGGAACTAACTCCAACAATCTGGGAGATTCTTTTTTTGCAAACTTCAGACTTAGATCAGCCATCCCTTTCACAGTAAATGAGCAGGTTTCTTTATCTGACTTCCAGTTGACAATTTGATCTGGCATCAGTTGTTCATAATTATCAAAATCGCTTAAAAAATTGAAAACTTTTTGTGGTACGGCAGCCAGTGTTGCTTTATTTCCTTCTATTTTCATTCGGTGTTTTCTTTATAATTTGGTCTTTTTAAGAATGTTCAGCGCTCCATTTCTCGGGATCTTTTCGCCATTCTTCCAACGACTTAAGTTCTTTTTCCTGAATATAATTTTCCTCTTCAGCCACTTTTATCAAATGAGGAAAATCGGAAAGAGTCATGAGCTTGCAAGATGCTTTTTTAAAATTACTTTGGGCAATTGGCAGGTCATAACTAAATATCGCCAGCATCCCTTTTACATCCGCACCGACACTCCGTAAAGCATCCACAGCTATCAGGCTGCTTTTCCCGGTGGAGACTAAATCCTCAACCACAAGTGTATTTTGACCTTGCTTTACAACACCTTCAATCTGGTTTGTCATTCCATGTTCCTTTTTTGAGGAACGAACATAAGAAAAAGGCAATCCTAGTTCCTGTGCCAACAGAACACCCTGTGGAATTCCGGCAGTAGCTACTCCTGAAACCATTTGAATATCTTCAAAATATTCATTGGCTGCAGCAGCCAGTTGCTGTCTGATATAAGTTCTAATAACAGGGTATGAAAGAGCAATTCTATTATCACAGTATATCGGAGAATGCAAACCTGATGCCCATGTAAAGGGCTGTTTTATGTTTAATTTGATGGCTTTTACCTCTAGTAAATGAAGCGCAACAAGTTTGGCTGTTTCTTCAGTGTATATCATTGGGCAAAGGTAAAAAGTTTTGAATGTATGCTTTAAATTTTGAAAGATTTAACATCCAAAATTCCCTATCTTTGTCAGGAAACCACAAAAAATACTTTTAAGGTATTATCAGGTTATTTAAGGGTATCTTTTTTTCAAAAAATTAATGTGATTTTTAAACAAAAATCCAGTTTAATAAATTATAAATCACTTTAACATAGATTAACAGGTTTGAAAAAATGGTACATGTTATATTTGCATGACACAATCAAAAAGTAGTAAAAATGTTAGAAACAGACATTCGCGAACTAAACGAGAAAATTCAAAAAGAGAGGCAGTTCATCGATTTGATTAAACTCGAGATGAACAAAGTCATCGTTGGGCAAAACCACATGACTGAAAGATTGCTGATCGGTTTACTGGCTAACGGACATATATTGCTGGAAGGCGTTCCAGGGTTAGCCAAAACACTTTCTATTAATACATTATCAAAAATTGTCGATGCAAAATTCAGCAGGATCCAGTTTACACCTGATTTACTTCCTGCCGACTTGCTGGGTACTTTAATATATAGTATCAAAAAGGAACAATTTGAAGTGAAAAAGGGGCCCATTTTTGCCAACTTCATTTTGGCTGATGAAATCAACCGTTCTCCTGCCAAAGTACAAAGTGCTTTGCTGGAAGCCATGCAGGAACGTCAAGTCACCATCGGCGAACAAACCTTTAAGCTGGAAGAGCCATTTTTGGTTATGGCTACCCAAAACCCTATTGAGCAGGAAGGAACATATCCGTTACCGGAAGCACAGGTTGACCGTTTCATGCTTAAGGTGATTATCAACTATCCTAAAAAGGAAGAAGAAAAACAAATTCTGCGTCAAAATATCACCAATTCATTTGCTCAAGCAAATACCATCATTAAAACCGAGGATATTATTCATGCAAGGGAGTTGGTAAGACAGGTATACCTCGATGAGAAAATCGAAAACTATATTACAGATATTGTCTTTGCATCCCGTTTCCCGGAAGATTTTCACCTAAACAAATATTCAGGTTTAATTTCCTATGGCGCCTCCCCGAGGGCAAGTATTTACCTTGCTTTGGCAGCTAAAGCGCTTGCTTTTATAAAAGGAAGAGGTTATGTAATTCCCGAAGATATTCGCGCTGTGGCTCATGACGTTTTGCGCCACAGAATCGGCCTCACTTATGAAGCAGAAGCTGAAAATATCACCAGCGAAGATATCATCAACGAAATCCTTAACACAGTAGAAGTTCCTTAACCCATAATAGAAATATGGTTTATGTCAGGTTTAATCTGAGCTAATTATCTAAAGTTTGTTACATTGGAAGCACAGGATATATTTAAAAAAGTCAGAAAAATAGAAATCAAAACCCGGGGATTGTCCAGACAAATCTTTTCGGGTGAATATCACAGTGTCTTCAAAGGCCGTGGAATGGCATTCAGCGAAGTACGTGAGTACCAGTATGGTGACGAAATCCGCCGCATTGACTGGAACGTTACGGCACGCTATAACCACCCTTTCGTCAAAGTTTTTGAAGAGGAACGTGAGCTGACCGTTATGCTTCTGATCGACGTTTCTGGGTCCAACAATTTCGGCACACAGGGACAACTTAAACAGGAACTGATTGCGGAAATTGCTGCAGTTCTTTCTTTTTCAGCGATTCAGAATAATGATAAGGTGGGGGTCATTTTCTTTTCAGATCAAATAGAGAAATTTATTCCTCCTAAAAAAGGTTCTTCGCATATCCTTAGGATTATCAGGGAACTTATAGATTTTAAGGCAGAAAACAGAGGCACTAATATTTCTGAATCACTGCGTTTTCTCACGAATGTCATTAAAAAAAGAGCTACTGTATTCCTGATTTCCGATTTTATGGGAAATGATTTCCAAAAAGCAGTCCGTATAGCCAACCACAAACATGATTTAATAGCCATTCGCATTACCGACCAACGGGAAGTGGCTTTACCTGATATTGGACTGGTAAGGGTTGTAGATGCAGAAACAGGTGAAAAAATGTGGATTAATACCGGAAATAAAACTGTAAGAAGAAGATACAATCACTGGGCACAACAAAAAACCCAAGAACTGGATATCATGTTTTCTAAGTTAGGTGTTGATGTTGTAAAAATCAATACAGGCGAAGATTACGTAAAACCATTAATCAAGCTGTTTAAAAAACGGGAGGCAAGAAGTTAAAATGAGAAGAATGAAGTCAATATTAAAAGCGTCCCTTGCTGGTCTGATTACCATTCTTTTTATGAATGTTGCTCAGGCACAGATGACTTCCGTGACTGCCACACTGGATACCAATGCTATAATGATTGGTGACCAAATAGGTCTCAATCTAAAAGCAAATATACCAAAGGGATTCCTCTTGCAATGGCCAATCTTAAATGACACCATTGCACCGCATATTGAAATGATTAAAAGCGGAAAAATCGATTCCGCATCAAGCAATGGATTTACCCAGTTTACACGTCATATTACCATAACCTCTTTTGATTCGGGATATTTCACGGTTCCACCGCTCCAATTTGGTCTAATCCACACCGGGACTGGTAAAATAGATACGCTGAATACTCAAATGCTTTATTTGCATGTTTACACTCCAATGGTGGATACAAGTAAAGCTTTTAAAGAAATTAAAGGAATAGAAAGCGAACCTTATACTTTCGGAGAAATATTTCCATGGGTTTTGCTGGTGTTGATAGGTATTGCAGCTATTATTTTCCTAACGCTTTTTATCCGGAACAGAAAGAAAAACAAACCCATGTTTGCCAAAAAGGCCAAGCCTAAGTTACCACCTTATGAGCAGGCCATCAAAAAGCTTGAAGAACTTAGGTTGGCAAGGATGTGGCAGTCTGGAAAACTTAAGGTTTATTATACTGACATCACGGATATCATGAAGGAATACTTCACTGATCGGTTTGGATTTGAAGCGTGGGAAATGACATCTGACGAAATCCTGAATTGTCTGAAACAGGAAAATCTTAATTCCCAGGCAGTGGGTAAATTAAAAGACGCTTTGGAGTTATCTGATCTGGTGAAATTTGCCAAAGCCGTTCCTTCACCTTTAGAAAACGAAATTACGCTAAATTACTGCGTTGATTTTGTAAATGAGTCCAAGAATCCACCACAATTGGAGGAAGAAGCCGAGGAAAAAGATGTTGATGAAGATGAAGAGAAGGATAAAAAGAAATCCGGGGACAAAACTGTTGAAAATAAAGAAAAAGAAGGAGGAGAATAAATGTTTGTAATAGACACATGGCAAAACCCGGGGTTTCTTTATTTACTCCTGCTGATTCCACTACTGATTGTGTGGTACTGGTTTCGTGAGAAAAACAGTACAGGTGAAGTCAGATTCTCAGGGTTACAGTCTTTCAAGGGAGCGCCGAAAAATATAAAAGCAAGGTTACGTCACCTTCTTTTTATTCTCAGAATTCTTGTTATCAGCCTTTTGATTATTGCTATTGCAAGACCACAATCAACTTCTTCTAAACAGAACATCAACGTAGAGGGAATTGACATTGTGCTGGCGATGGATGTTTCAGGAAGTATGCTGTCACGTGATTTTACTCCTGACCGTATTGGTGCTGCTAAAAATATTGCTGCTGATTTTATCGAACACCGACCCAATGACAGAATCGGACTAGTAATTTTTAGTGGTGTGGCATTCACTCAAGCCCCTTTAACATTGGATCATGGCATGCTTTTGCAATTGCTAAAACAAGTTCATAGCGGGATGGTGGAAGACGGGACAGCCATTGGCGACGGACTTGCAACAGCAGTAGCTCGTTTGCAGGATTCCAAAGCAAAATCCAAAGTCATTATTTTGATGACTGACGGCGTGAACAATATGGGCTCCATTGACCCGCTTTCCGCTGCAGAAATGGCAAAATTATACGGAATCCGTGTTTACACAATCGGGATTGGAACTCAGGGCTATGCTCCATATCCGGTGCAGACCCCTTACGGTGTGCAGATGCAACAAATGAAAGTTCAGATTGACGAAGCATTGTTGCAAAAAATTGCTCAAACTACCGGGGGTGAATATTTCCGGGCAACAGATACCCCTTCGCTGAAGAAAATTTTTGGAGAAATCAACAAACTGGAAAAGTCTAAAATCGAAGTAAAACAGTTCCAGAAAAAGACTGAAAAATTTTTCCCGTTTGCATTGCTGGCTCTAATACTTTTTGTTACTGAAGTAGGTTTACGATACCTGGTATTTAGAAAATTACCATGATTTAGAAAAGGAA
Source organism: Bacteroidales bacterium (assembly GCA_014860665.1). Lineage (GTDB taxonomy): Bacteria > Bacteroidota > Bacteroidia > Bacteroidales > F082 > Sulfidibacterium. The sequence continues at coordinate 81,114 of JACZJI010000060.1, forward strand.
ATCAAAGATGATTCAATTTGAACATAAAGAGTTTTTCTGGGCATTTTTGCTGATTGCTGTTTTTCTACTGCTGTTTGTATATTTTAACGGGTGGAAGAGAAAAGCCTGGAAACGATTTGGAGATGGGGCTTTGACAAATCGGTTAATTATACAGAAATCCAATGCCCGTTCATTTGTTAAGTTCCTCTTGCTAACACTGGCACTGTTTTTCCTCGTAACAGGGATTATTGATCCGAAAGTTGGATCCCGTCTTGAAAAAGTGAAACGAAAAGGAATTGATCTTTATATCGCTCTTGACGTTTCAAATTCCATGTTGGCACAGGACATCAAACCAGATCGGCTTGATCGCGCTAAAATGGCTATTTCAAACCTTATTAACGAACTTAATGGCGACCGTGTCGGACTGATAGTTTTTGCAGGGCAAGCATACAAACAGCTTCCACTGACAACAGATTACTCTGCAGCACAACTGTTTTTATCGGCAGTAAGCACTAAAATTGTTCCTGTTCAGGGAACTGCCATCGGAGCTGCCATTAACCTGGCAACACAGTCTTTTGAAGATGATAAACACAATAAGGCAATTATTGTTATTTCGGACGGGGAAAATCATAGTGACGATCCTATTGCTGCTGCAAAAGAAGCTGCTGCGAAGGGAATTCGGGTGTTTACCATTGGAATGGGATTACCGGATGGAGCGCCTATTCCAATCTCAGATAATAATGGTTCAGAGACCTATTTAAAAGACAAACAAGGAAACGTTGTTGTAACAAAACTCAATCAGCAAATGCTTGAGGATATTGCAGCTGCCGGAAAGGGAACATATTCCCGTGCTAATAATGCCAGTGTCGGACTAGATACAATTCTGAAAAACATTAACAAAATACAAAAGCAGGAGATTGAAGAAAAACAGTTCACTGACTATGTTCATCGGTTCCAGTATTTTCTGATTCCTGCCATATTACTACTAATTCTGGAATTAATTACATTGGAAAGAAAACCTGAGTGGGCTTCAAAATTTGATTTTTTTGGAAAATGAGAAAGCATAATATTCTATATTGGATTATTTCTGTGGTCTTTGGGCTGATGACTTTACAAGCTCATGCCCAAAACGATGTCAGGCCCTTGGTTAGGAAGGGGAATGAGCTTTTCAAAAAGGGTAAATTCTCAGATGCCGAAGTTGAGTACAGAAAAGCATTGGAAAAGAATCCAAAATACGAAAAAGCACAATTTAATCTTGGAGATGCTATTTATCAGGAGAAGAACTTCAAAGAAGCAGATCCTCTATTTAGCAAATTGATCAAAAATTCAAAAAATAATGCATTAAAAGCTAATTCATTGTACAATCTGGGTAATACCATGATGTCGCAAAAAAATTATGAAAGTAGCATTAATGCCTACATCAACTCATTGCGACTGAATCCTAATGATTACGATGCCAAATACAATCTTGAATATGCACGCAAAATGCTAAAGAAGCAGGATCAAAATAAAAACAACAAGAACAATAAGGACCAAAACAAGAAAAACCAGAATAAAAATCAGAATAAGAAGAACGACGACAAAAACAAAAAAGATAATAAAAACGGTAAGAATAATAAGGATCAGAACAATAATAAAAACCAAAATAATAAACAGAATCAGAACAATCAGAATCAAAACGGGAAGAACAATCCCCAAAATCAACCAAATCAGCCACCTCAAATGTCAAAAGCCGATGCCCAGCGAATGTTGGACGCTTTAAGAAATAACGAAAAGAATACGCTGAAGAATCTGGAAAAGAAAAAAGCGGTTAAAACAGAGCCAAATGGAATTGATTGGTGACATTCCCAAAAAGAAAAAGTTTTTTAAAAAGGACAATAAAATATAGGGCCTGACGATTTAAAATTAATCATATTTTTGAATAAAATAATGGTGCATCTATGAAAAAAACCGGGATTTATATCATGCTTCTGTTTTTGTTCAGCTGGCATTTCGCTTCAGCAGCAGGAGAAGTACACCTCATAGCCCGGGGACCTCATCAAGTTGTTGTGGGGCAGGAGTTTCAGATTACATACGAGGTCAATGTTAATGGGGAAAATTTTACACCCCCTGATTTTAAAGGTTTACAAGTCTTGTCGGGGCCTAATACCTCAACAAGTTCCAGTATACAATTTATTAACGGACAAACCAGCCAGTCTTACAATGTTTCATATTCCTACATTGTGATGGCTGAGAATCCCGGAACCATTCATGTGGGAACTGCTACCATTTCATACCAGGGAAAAAGTTATACTTCCAACGAATTACAAATTAGTGTTGTTAAAGGAAATCCAAACACACAATCTTCTAATTCTGGTTCAGGAAATATGTCTGGCTCACAGGGAGGGCAACCTCAGGGAACGGGGAGTAATGGGACCTATAGTAAAGATGATGTTTTCATTAAAGCATCAATTAATAACACACATCCTTATCTTGGACAACAGGTTGTGGTAACATATAAGATTTATACACGCTTACCTGTTTCAAATCTTGCTATAGATAAAGTTGCTTCTTTTAAAGGACTTTGGTCACAGGATTTGTTAGGCAACAATACAACTCTGTCTCAGGAGCATGAAACAATTCACGGTAAACAATATGTCGTAGCTGTGATCAGAAAGCTTGCCCTGATACCGCAACAAACAGGCAAATTGACAATCGATCCGTTACAATTGCAATGCAGTATTCAGGTCAGGGTCCAACGACAACGCCCGAGTGGTAACGATCCATTTCAGGACTTTTTCAACGATCCTTTCTTTAATCAAAACGTAAGAAATATTAATACTACGCTCACTTCAAATCCGGTTGTCTTAGACGTAAAACCGCTTCCTGAAAAAGGACAGCCGGCTGATTTTTCAGGAGCAGTAGGAGATTTCCGTCTTGAAACTAGTGTCAATAAACCTGAATTAAGTACAAACGACGCTTTAACACTTAAAGTTACGATTACCGGAAAAGGAAATCTTGAGCTGATTTCACCACCAAAAGTGAACTTCCCGTCAGATTTTGAAACATATGACCCAAAAGTGATCCCAAACATTATCAAAACTAATGATGGCATCTCCGGAAGTATGGAATTTGATTATATCGCTATTCCAAGAAATCCAGCCAACGTAGTCATTTCTCCGGTTACATTTACCTATTTCAGTCCAGCAGACAAAAAATACCATACAGAACATTCAGACACTATTAAGATCAAAGTTGTTCAAGGTAAAGGTGGCGGCAGTGTGGTTTACACAGGCAATGCTCAGGAGGATATCAAATTCCTTGGAAAAGACATTCATCACATTGAAAGCGCCCCGTACGATTTCATCAAAGCAAATGATTATTTGTTCGGTTCTACTTTGTTCTATGCGATTTTGGGAGCTATTGTCCTTTTATTACTTCTGGTGATTTTCTTATGGAAGATGAATGAAAAGAGAAGAGCCAACTTGTCACTACTCAAAAACCGGAAAGCCAATAAAGTAGCAAGGACCCGGTTGCTGAAGGCTCAAAAGCTAAAGAAAGGTGGTGATGACAAAGTTTTCTATGATGAGATTGCTATTGCGTTGTGGGGTTATATTGCTGATAAATTTAACCTGAAACAATCTGACCTTTCAATGGATTCCGTAAAGGAAAAACTTGAACAGAAAAAGGTTTCCGAAGCCACTATTTCAGGATTCATCTCAACACTAAACAGTATTGAATTCGCCCGATTTGCTCCAGGAAATACTAAAGATAAGATGGAAAACATTTATTCGGAGGCTATGGATGCCATTATGCAGGCTGAAAAGTCGTTAAAATAACAAGAGGAATCATTTGATTATATGCAAGTTGTTTGAAAATGAAAAAGCATTTAAAATATATCATCCTTCTGATTTTTGGCAGTTTGGCACTGAACCTTTCTGCTTCCAATCTGGATTCTTTGATGACAAAAGCAAACAATGCTTACGACCATCAGCAATACGATACAGCATTGGCAATCTACAACCAAATCATTAAAGAAGGATACGTTTCCCCGAAATTATATTACAATTTGGGCGACACGTATTTTAGGAAGAAGAACATTCCTGAAGCCATTCTTTATTTCGAAAAGGCCAAAAAACTTGATCCTAACAATGCAAACATCCAGTATAATCTGGGCATCGCAAACAGCATGATTGTAGACAAGATTGAGCCCGTACCAGAATTCTTCGTAAAAAGATGGTGGAATTATTTTTATAACCTATTTAATGCAGATACCTGGACCACACTTTTCATCTTGTCATTTGTCATACTGATTTTCTTTGTTGGAGTTTTCATTCTGGCTCGCGAGCGCCGTAACCGAAAATGGTCATTCTTTTTTGGATTTATTTTTCTTCTAATCAGTATTGCCACGTTTGGGTTAGCGTCTCAAAGAACCTATTACACTAAAAATCATAACGAAGCCATTATTTTTACACCTGCCGTTACAGTAAAAAGCTCTCCTTCGCCCAGTTCGGTAGATTTGTTTGTGCTTCATGCCGGAACTAAAGTGCAGATCAGAGACCATGTAGACGGTTGGATAAAAATCAAAATCCAAAACGGAAGCATTGGTTGGCTTCCTGAAGCTTCTTTACAGAAAATCTGATGAGTTTTCAATGTGGAATAATTGATTAAATTTAATGCCGTTACTCAGTTATAGGAAATATTATTTCTGAAAAATTGATTTCCACGGTATGAAGCTGAAAAGCAATTCCATATATCTGTTAATCACCATTGCATTGTTCGGCCTTTTCAACTGGCAATGTTTAAAATCCACACATCCTGGGATACCTCAAGCGGTCAGAAAAACTATTTCCAGTTCAGGCATTAACAGCCCGGAACTCATGAAAACCATCGTTCATTACACTACTCCTGCCGATTCAGATCAGCTGAAAGCGCTTTACTGGCTTCTTGGAAATATGGATGGAAACTATTCAGTACAATACAGTGTTGAAGATTCAACAGGTAACAAATATCGTTTTCCGCCGTCAAAATACATGAATTACGATGCACTGGAACATGCTTGGGATTCCACAGAAGACATTGTCGGGCAACTTTCGTTTCATGCTGATAGCTTCTGGATGGATCAAAAGCAGATCAAATCGTCGTTTCTAATCAACAACATCGATGAAGCTTATAAAGCCTACAAAACATTTCCATGGGACAAAGCATACAATTTCAGCCAATTTTGCAAATGGATTCTCCCCTACCGATGTGATAATGAACCCGTGGAACCTTTTCGGAGACACTTTTTAGAAGAATATGGTTCCTACGTTAAAAACAGTCCTGATACAAATATTATTGAAATAGCGAATCTTTTAAACAAACTTGTAAATCAAAAGATTCATTATATGGACAGCTATAATAAAGATTCCAACGTTCAAACTATCGAACAACTTGAAAAATCAGGATATGGAAATTTTTATGATGTCAATATTTACAAGGTAAAAGTCATGCGAAGTTTTGGAATAGCCGCCATTCTTGACTATACACCCTTTCTGGCCGATACCTCTTTCGGGTATGCCTGGACTACCGTTTTTCTACCGGACTCATCAGAACTCAGACTAGAATTCCCTTCCAGGGTCAGGAATCTGGATAAACCCGGACGTCTTGCTAAAGTTTACAGGCGTACTTTTGAAAAAATCAAAACCGGCCTGTTTGCACGAAAAAATATCGATGAAGCGACACCTCCATTTTTAGGTGACTATTATTACCAGGATATAACCGACAGTCTAACATCAAAAACCGTTAGAATTCGATGCAACGAGAAAGTCCGTTATGCATATCTCGCCGTTTTTAACGATGGAAACTGGCATCCGGTCAGTTGGGCTATTCCTGAAAAAGATTCCATTGCAACTTTTAGACACATGGGAACGCATATCGTCTATTTACCAGTCAGCCTCCAAAAACACCATTTGTTCCTATTGGGAGATCCTTTTATTTTTGATGAAAAAGGCATACAACATTCGCTAGCTCCGGATTTTTCTAAAAAACAAAATGTATTTCTTTCAAAAACAAATTCTTATCAGAAAATCTTACAAGGAACTTATTACACCCTATATGTTTGGGAAGGAAAATGGAAACCTTTGTTTTCCTTCACTGGAGATAAAAAGGCCTTAAAAACAAATGTGCCTTTAAACGGACTCTTTTTATTAACCGATAATAAATTACCAAAGAAGGAGAGAATATTTGTGGTAAATCAATCCGGCAAACAAATCTTTTATTGAGGTTGGTACCAGATAAAATTCTTCTGGAAAGTTACATCTTAAAAGGTTTTCGGGTACAGTTTAAAACAAACTCAGCTATCTTTGTTGTTTAAAGTTAAGTTATGATTCCAGGCAAAAAAGATTTTACATCTGCAGATTTCTTCTTCAATGAAATTTCGTTCAGTAAGTTAATCAGAAAACGGATTTATCATGTATTGCTAGTAACCAGCGTTTATGATGCATTTGTTTTGGAAGAAGACGGACGAATAGAAGAGCAGATTTTTAATGAATACATGACGCTGAATCTTCGTTATCCTCCACGGATTATCAAGGCTACATCGCAAAAAGAAGCGTTGAAACTGCTCAAAGAAGAATCTATCGACCTGGTGATTTCAATGCTTAGCTTTAATACCAAAGGCACCTTTAAATTGGCCAAAGATGTCAAGGCAGATTATCCTAACATTCCTTTTGTAGCGCTGTCTCCTTTTTCAAGGGAAACAAGGCTGAACATTGAAAGGCTGGACTTGAGTCATATTGATTATGTATTTAGCTGGCTGGGAAACAATGATTTGCTGATGGCTATCATCAAGCTGATTGAAGATAAAATGAACGTAGAACAGGATGTCAGAGAGGTGGGTGTTCAAGCCATTCTTTTGATTGAAGATAACGTTCGGTTTTATTCCAGCTATCTGCCTATCATCTACAAAATTTTATTTAAACAATCTCAAGCTTTTGTTACAGAAGGTCTCAACGAACACCAGAAAATGTTACGTGCCAGGGGACGCCCGAAAATATTGCTGGCTACCAATTACGAAGATGGTGTTTCGCTTTACAAAAAATACATGAATAACCTTCTCGGGATTATTTCCGATATCAGTTATCCCCGGCGAGGAAAAAAAGATCCGGAAGCGGGAATTCGTCTATTCAAACGGATAAAAAAGGAGAATCCTTTTCTTCCGATGCTTTTGCAGTCTTCCGATCCCGAAAACGTGACAAAAGCCAAGGAAATGGAAGTAGGATTTTTGGTAAAAAATTCACCAAGTCTGACTTATGACTTACGGGAATTCATCAAAACCTATTTCGCATTTGGAGACTTTGTTTTCAAAGATCCTAATACCGGGGCAGAAGTTGCCCGTGCGCATAATTTGAAAGACATGCAGGAGAAAATCTTTCAAATTCCGCAGGAATCGCTACAGTATCACATTGAAAAAGAGCATTTTTCAAAATGGCTGCGCGCCCGTGCTCTTTTTTCGTTAGCACAAATTTTCCAAAGTTTCACAGCTGCTGATTTTGAGAACATCCGAGAAGTACGATACTTCATATTTAATGCCATTAGCAGTTTTAGGATTACAAAGTCCAGAGGTGTCATTTCCCAGTTTGACCGGGAAACATTCGACCAATATTTTACCATTGCACGTATTGGAGAAGGTTCAATTGGAGGAAAGGCAAGAGGTCTTGCTTTCCTCGATTCTCTAATCAACCGGAACCAGCTTTACAGAATATATCCTGAAGTGGATATATCAATCCCAAAAACCGTGGTATTAGGAACGGACGTGTTCGATGAATTTATGGAGACCAATAAACTTTACCCTATTGCTTTGTCCAATAAACATAGTGACAGTGAAATTTTGCGTTTCTTCATTGATGCCAGTTTGCCTGAAAATGTTCAGGAAGACCTTTTCACAATTGCATCCCGGGTAAATAATCCATTGGCAGTCAGGTCATCGAGTCTTCTGGAAGATTCTCACTATCAGCCATTTGCAGGAATCTACAATACTTATATGATTCCCACGGTTGATCTGGATCTGAATAAAAAAGCTGAGATGATAAATCTGGCTATCAAAAGCGTTTATGCTTCGGCTTTTTTTGCCGATAGTAAAGCCTACATGAAAGCAACTGCCAATGTGATTGATGAAGAGAAGATGGCTGTTGTATTGCAGGAAGTATGTGGAACGAGGTATGGAAATTATTTTTATCCAACTCTTTCAGGAGTAGCCCGTTCGCTGGATTTCTACCCCATACCGCCTGAAAAACCGGAAGATGGTACCGCCAATATCGCGTTGGGTCTCGGCAAATTCATCGTAGATGGTGGAGGATCCTCGCTACGTTTCTCACCAAAATATCCAAATAAAATCATTCAAACAGCAACTCCATTAACAACTTTGCGAGATACCCAGAAATTCTTCTATGCTTTGGACTTGTCTTCAGATAAGTTTACTCCAAATACCAATGACAGTGCCAACCTTGTTAAACTCAGCATTAAACAGGCTGAAACAGATGGTTCTATCAAAAAAATTGCAAGTACCTACGATTTGCAAAACAACGTTATCCGAGACGGTTATAATTATGAAGGCAAAAAAATAATCACGTTTTCATCCATATTAAAACACAACACTTTTCCATTAGCTGAAATTCTGCAGAAGATACTCTACCTTGGAGCAAAAGAGATGGACAAACCTGTCGAAATGGAATTTGTGGCAGATTTAAATGTAAAAAAGAACCAGAAAATTATCTTATATCTCTTGCAGGTAAGACCTATAGCCAGCAAAGGCGAAACGGTTCATCTGAGCACGAAAAACATTGAGGTGAATAACTGCATAATTCTTTCAAATTCCGCACTTGGAAATGGAACAATTGAAGACATCAGGGATGTAGTTTATGTCAGGCCTCAGACTTTTAATGCAATGCGAAACACAGAAACGGCAGCGTTGATAGGCAAACTAAACAAGAAATTCGGAGAAGAAAACAAGAATTATATCCTCATTGGTCCCGGCCGCTGGGGTTCTACCGATCCATCTTTAGGCATACCTGTAAAGTGGTCACAAATTTCATGTGCACGTTTAATCGTTGAGTCTGGATTAAAAAACTATAGAATCGACCCAAGTCAGGGGACCCATTTCTTCCAAAATTTGACTTCATTCAGAGTGGGATATTTTACGGTAAATCCTTACTTGAATGATGGAGTATTTGATTTGAATTATCTTGACAAGAAACCTGCTGTTTTTGAAAATGAAATCATCAGACATGTACAATTTCCCGAATCATTGGTCATCAAAATTGATGGGAAGAAGAATCTTGGTATCGTGGTTAAACCCAAAAACTCTCATTAATAGTTATTACTATTTGTTATAGTTCCTAAAAATTATAAATACTAGTTTTTTTATTCCTGCGTTACTATTTTCAGGACAATAAAGATGGAAATTGCTATCTTTAGTTTCTGGAATATATTGCGTATGAAAAAATCTTTTTTCTCCCTCATTCTAGTGTTTGGTATTTTGCTCACATCATGCCAAAACCGTCAGGAAAAGGTAATTACAAAAAAAATACAATACGACGTTCCCATAAAAAGCCCTAACTCAGACTACGATTGGTGGATAGAGAACATCTCTGGTCCCCAGCGTGAGAATCTTGTGCAGATGATTCTCAAAGGTGCATTAGACGGTAAGTATCAGGCTTACGACTATTTTTACAAACCTATTACAAAAGAAAAGGTCTCACAAATTCTGTTTGACACCATACACCGTGAAATCACAGATAAAACTCCTCCATATGAACTGAAAGACACAATAATTATCAACCAAATTACATGGAAAAATATTGAAAAACTGCGCTTTATGGAAGAATGGGATATCGATCAAAAAGATTTGTCATTTAGAAAAAAGGTGGTTGGAATCTCACCAGTCGCCAGAATAACAGACGCATCAGGAAATGTAAGATGGCAACCGCTTTTTTGGATTTTCCCTGATAAAAATTATTTAAAAAAGATGAATCAAAATTCAGATTTGGCTCCATAAATTTTTAGATTTATTAGTAACTTTCTTTTGTGAACAAAAAAAATTATCTCTAAAATTATAACCTAATCGAATACTATACATTTGTTGTTAATGACCAGAATCAAAAATCTAATTCGACAGGGATATCTTACTCTTTTTCTTCTGATTGCAGCATTGTCGGCATCAGGTCAGTCTATGAATCGTATCACCAAAGAATACATTCACAAGTACAAAGACATTGCTATCAAAGAAATGAAATCATACAAGATTCCAGCATCTATAACATTGGCACAAGCGATCCTGGAGTCAGGTAGTGGCGAAGGGAAACTAGCCCGAAGAGCAAATAATCACTTCGGTATAAAATGCCACGGATGGACAGGCAAAAGTATCAGAATGAATGATGATACAAAGCATGAGTGTTTTAGAAAATATAAAAATCCGGAGGCTTCTTTTAAAGATCACTCTAAGTTTTTAAGAAAAGGAGAACGTTATGCCTTCCTTTTCAATTACCCTATAACAGACTACAGGAGTTGGGCTTACGGCCTCAAAAGGGCAGGATATGCAACAAATCCGATGTATCCTCAACTACTTATCAATCTGATTCAACGTTACAAATTGTACCAATACGACCAGAAAGAACCGATAGAAATAGGAAGTAGCAGAGAATTTTCGGGGCCTTATATTGAACCTTTACCGGAAAATTTCGAGATTAAAGGTACAAATGTAAACAACAGACCATTTTACGTGAATAATGGTAGAAAACTGGTAATCGTTAAACCCGGAGATACATTTAAACAGTTGGCTTTTGACTTTGAAATCAGGTGGGGTAAATTAAGAAGATTTAATGATGTAACCCGCAGGTTCGTTCTTCATCCAGGAGACATTATTTATCTCCAGAGAAAAGCAGGCCGTGCAGCAAGGCAGTATCCATATCATATTGTAAAAGAAGGTGAAACACTTTGGCAAATTTCCCAGCTCTATGGAATAAGATTAAAAAAATTAAGAGCCAAAAACAATCTTCCCAAAAAATATCAGCCTCCAATAGGAACAAAACTAAGACTACGATAGACGGAAAGCCTTCATTTTCGGAATATTTAAGAAATTAAAGCGGGAAATTTCCTTAATTTTACCCATTAAAATCATAAAATAATCTGCTATGTTTCATAAAACCATTTATACCGACAGAAGAAATCGGCTAAAAAAAGAACTGGGATCGGGGATTGCTCTGTTTCCAGGCAACGTCAATGCAGCTTTCAACTATCCTTCCAATGAATATCACTTTAGGCAGGACAGTAATTTTCTTTACTTCTTTGGTCTTGACATGCCAGGGTTTACCGGCATAATCGATGTTGACAATAATCAGGAATTCATTTTTGGAAACGATGTTGATATTGATGATATTATCTGGATGGGAAAACAACCTTTTGTTAAGGATCTTGCTGCTGAAGTTGGAGTCTCCAACACTGCTCCATATAATGAACTGGCAAAGTTTATCAAGAAAGCTTCAGAACAAGGAAGAAAAATTCATTTCGTACCACCTTACAGAGGAGAAACGATCATAGAACTTGCCAATCTTTTGGAAATTCATACGGGAGCAGTAAAGCAAAATGCTTCTGTCGATCTGATCAAAGCCGTTGTAAAACTCAGGGAAATTAAAGATGCGCATGAGATTGCAGAAATTGAAAAGGCCATGCTTACGGCTTACTATATGCATACCACAGCCATGAAAATGGCACAGCCCGGAGTACTTGAACAGGATATTGCCGGGACTATTGAAGGTATCTCGCTTGCAATGGGGGGACCGGTTTCTTTCCCCGTTATTTTGAGTATTAACGGACAAACTCTGCACAACCATGCACATGGAAACATATTGGAAAAAGGACGTATGATGGTAACTGATGCAGGTTCAGAAAGCAGTTTGCATTATGCCAGCGATATAACCCGTACGGTTCCTGTAGGTGGAAAATTCGATACCCGTCAGGCCGAAGTTTATCAGATTGTTTTGGATGCCAACATGGCTGCCATTGAAGCCATCAAGCCGGGTGTTCTTTATAAAGATGTGCACTTCCTGGCTTGTCGTACCATTGTAAATGGTTTGAAAAACCTTGGAATTATGAAGGGAGACACTGAAGACGCTGTTCAGACAGGAGCTCATACACTTTTCTTGCCTCACGGACTAGGGCATATGATGGGACTTGACGTTCATGATATGGAAGGTCTGGGAGAAAATTTTGTAGGTTATAATGATACTCTTAAGCGTTCGGACCAATTCGGAACCGCATATCTTAGGTTGGCAAAGCCTTTAAAACCAGGATTTGTCTTAACTGATGAACCCGGAATCTATTTCATTCCGGATTTGATTGATAAGTTTAAATCCGAAGGAAAATTCACTGAATTTGTGAATTATTCAAAATTGGAATCTTACAGAGATTTTGGAGGAATCCGTATTGAGGATGACATTCTTGTTACAGAAAATGGCTGTCGCGTTCTGGGAAAACCTATTCCAAAGACTATTGCCGATGTAGAAAAGACAATGGCAGAACCCAGAGAATGGTTGAAGAAAGAAGGATTTATTTAAAATCCAGCCCAACGTCTCAACCATTACATTAAAATCATAAATACAGAAATCCCGGTCACATCATCATTAGAAAAGACCGGGATTTATTTTTAGAGCACGCTCGCTATTATTTTTTTTCTACAGCCTTATAATGAATAACCTCAGCTTTTTCGATTGTAATTAAGCCTCCGCAATTTGCCTCTTCGAAAATCTGTTCAAGAATTTTCAAAAATTTCTCAATCTTCTCTTCCTCATCTACTATTTCAATAATCAATGGAAGGTCTTCTGAAAGTCTCAGTATCTTAGATGTATGTATTCTACTTGTTCCGCCAAAGCCCATAATTCCTTTGAAAACCGTAGCTCCAGCCAAACCTTCTTTCTTGGCTTCAATAACAATTTTCTCGTAAACCGGTATAGAAGAAATCTTATCAGAGTCTCCAATAAAAATTCTCACCAGCTTGGATTCTCTCTTCATTTTCATATCAACCTGCATTTAATGTTTTAGCTAAGATATAAGATAAAAAAACTGCTAGTAAAGTTAGGAAAATGTTAAGGCCAACATTCAAGGCAGCCAGGAAATATTCCGAATCACGCAATAAATTCATCGTTTCGAAAGAAAATGAGGAGAATGTCGTAAAACCTCCACAGAACCCAACGGCAAGCATCACTCTCAATTCTGGAGACAATAATCGTTTTGCGTCAAAATAATAAATCAAAAATCCTAAAATAAAACTTCCCAGGACATTTACCACAAGTGTCCCGTAAGGAAATCCAAAAGGCAATATTTTCTGAGTAACACCTCCTACCCAGTACCTGAGTGTCCCTCCAAATGCAGCTCCAACAGCAACAAGAAAATAATTTTGCATAATTACTACTCCTATTAAATGATTAAATATGTAGGAGTCATTAGTCCTGAAGATTCAGTAAACAGTTAAAGGCGAACTCCATCACCGTTTGAGTGTGCAAAAATAATATTTTATTTTTTGGAAAAACTGAGAATGTAATAAACAAAAGCAACTATTAATTTCGAAAATGGGAGTTCCCATTTCCTTTTGCTTCTGTATAGACATCCAGCTCCGGAGAATATGGCTTTATATCCAGCAAAGGGGTTCCGTCAAGCATATCAGCTCCTGAAAAATAGATCTTGTTCCCTTCAATTCTTTCCAAACTAACTATGGTCAATCCAATCGGGTTAGGACGATATGGGCTGCGTGTGGCAAAAACACCTTTTTGCTGGTGATGATTAGGCGTTATTTGTGTGAGATTAAAACCTTCCGATTGATTAAAGTCAAAGATCAAAAAAATATGACTATATTCAGTCAACCTATCCAAGCCTTCTACGAACTCCGGATTTATTTCAACCCAGCCATTATTGTTTGTTCCAAGCCTTCCTTGCCTCGGAATATTTTCTTTGGTTGTAAAATCTGTATGAATAATACCGATTGGCTGAAGTACAATTTGTCTTTGTATCATCACTGTGTACTTAAATTTGCAATTTACTACAAAAATCTCTTAACGACATCCGACAATTGTTGTGCAGGGATAACACCGGCTTGTCGGAATTTCATCTCCCCTTTTCTAAAAATCATCAGAGTAGGCACATTCTGAATTGCCCATTTCCTTGAAATTTCAGGATTTTTATCTACATCAACTTTCAAAATGCGAATCTTATCACCAAACTGTTGTTTCACATGTTTTAAGATAGGAGGCATCATCTTGCAAGGCTGGCACCATTCGGCTGAAAAATCAATCAAAACCGGCTGATCCGCATTAATTATTTCATTGAATTTGCTCATATTTTTTCCTTTTTAGGAGAAGACTCAAAAATCATTCCCAGAGAAAAAGCTGTCAAAATTTCATAGTGATTTTATAATTTTGGCAAACTTTTTCATAAAAAGCCCGTTAATTCTGAACTTTTATTACATTTGGCTCATTATTAACAAAAACTATTGTTATGAAAGTAAAATCAACCCTAGTAATAATGGGCCTTTTCTTGGGTCTATTTGCATGTTCTCGCAATTCAGGGGTTTTAGAAAATGCGAAACCTGTGCAAAACGCTGCCCTAAAATCGTCAGCTCTTGCTGATTCAAGTCATATGACATTTCAATTCAGGAGCATAAACAATTTGAAGTACGACGAAGCTAGGCATTTAAGCACCACTGTATTTGATTCAGCCGGTGGTTTACTCACTAAAATAACAGCTGTAAGGAAGGGAAACGTACGACTGGGAATCAAGGAAAAACGTGTTGTTATCTGGACCACACCTGAGCAATTCGACGACTTGCTTTACATGGGAATCGGGATGATGGCAGACCTTGTGATTCTTCCGGTACCTCCCGGTACATATGACTATGTTATTGTGGATGTTTCTGACGGATGGGCAGCCAAAGACGGGAAGGTATATCCTGTAATATTTCCAGAAAACAGGATGATCCTTCATTTTGACCCAGCAGTCATAGTCGGTGAACAATTATCGCCCGATCTTGTTTTTAATATAGACGTAAGTCATTCATTTGTACCAGTAAAAGGTAGAAGTGCTTATATATTTAAACCAGTTGTACAGGTACAGAATGTTACTACGAGCGGAAGTCTTTCCGGATGGGTGTATGATCAATCAGGAAATCCTGTTCTAAATGCACTTGTTTATGTAAATATTGATGGAAATATGTATCCCACATACACTTTTAGTCAGCCTTATGTGGATCCACTCGGCGTTGTGTATTATCCCGGTCAATACTGGATACCGGGGATACCGGCAGGAACTTACACTGCATATGCTGAAAAAGACGGTTACGTGTCAGATTCAACTCAGGTATCAATCCTTAAAGGAAATTTCTATTATCAAAATTTCGTTTTGAAATCTAAATAAAAGATAGATTATATACAAAGTATTTTGAGGGTGTCTAGAAAGGCGCCCTCTTTTTTTCTTTGTAAACAGGCAAATCTAGATGTTATTGGATATTAATCTAAACGCAATGCCCTCAAATACAACTGAATCGTATTTTGAAGCCCCAGGTAAAGAGCGTCTGTAATTAAAGCATGCCCAATGCTGACTTCCTTAACCCAGGGAATATTTTCAGCAAAAAAATGAAGATTATCCAGGTTCAGATCATGGCCGGCATTCAGTTCCAGTCCGACTTCACGTGCAGCTTTTGCAGCTTCTACAAAAGGGGCAATTGTTTTTTCAGGATCTTTTAAATAACCAGAAGCATAACCTTCAGTATATAATTCTACACGGTCAGTACCGGTTAATTTTGCATGCTCCACCATTTTAACATCAGGATCCACAAAAATTGATGTACGGATTCCGACTTCCTTGAAACGCCCAATCACATCCTGCAAAAATGACTGATGTTTTATAGTATCCCAACCATGGTCAGAAGTAAGCTGAGTTGGGTCATCGGGGACTAAAGTTACCTGGTCTGGTTTAAACTTCAAAACCAAGTCAATAAACGATGGAACTGGATTGCCTTCAATGTTAAATTCAGTAGTGACTAACGGTCTCAGAAGCTCAACATCTTTATAACGAATATGCCTTTCATCAGGACGTGGATGAACTGTAATTCCTTGTGCACCAAATCTCTGACAATCTACAGCTACTTTTTGCACATCCGGTATGTTGCCGCCACGCGCATTTCTCAAGGTGGCTATTTTATTAATGTTGACGCTTAATTTTATCATTGTTTTATTTTTGTCAAAAGTACTAAATTAGCCTGTTGTCTGAAAAGTCAGAACAAACTTCAGAAACAAATACTGGCAGAAAAAAATTAAAATAAATCAATTTCAAAATCAATGAGAGCAGTAATACAGCGTGTTTTAAATGCTTCAGTAACCATCGATGGGATAACTAATTCAAAAATTGAAATCGGTTTACTTATTTTACTAGGCATTGAAGAAGCTGATAATCAGGAAGACATCGAATGGTTATCTGGCAAAATCTCGCGCCTGCGTGTTTTTGATGACGAAAACGGGATAATGAATCTTTCCATTCAGGAATCCGGAGGCGATGTTCTAATTATTAGCCAGTTTACCTTGCATGCAAGTACTAAAAAAGGAAACCGGCCATCCTACATAAAAGCTGCCAGACCGGAAACAGCAATTCCGCTCTACGAATCCTTTATTAAAACGATGGATTTAATTCTTGGAAAGCCTTCCAAGACAGGAATCTTTGGAGCGGAAATGCAGATTTCGTTGATCAATGACGGACCGGTAACTATAATTATCGATACAAAAAACAGAGAATGAATCCCTTTTCTTTTAGGATTCCAATGCTGCTTTTAGTCCTTTCAGCAGGACACTTTTAGTTTTTACACCTACAAATTTATTGACCATTTTCCCATCTTTGAAAATCATGATGGTCGGAATATTTCTTATACCCAGTTCTCCAGGAATACGTTGATTGTGTTGCACATCAAGTTTGCAAATTTTTGCTTTGTCGTTCATTTCATCTGCCAGTTCACTCACCACAGGTCCTTGAATCTTACAAGGCGTGCACCAGTCAGCCCAGAAATCTACAAGACTCACCCCTTTACTAATTTGCTTCTTAAAAGTAGCATCAGTAAGAATTGTCAGTTTTTCACTTTCAGGTTTCCCTGATCCCGAACTAATTAACTTATACCGTTTGTAAAAAGAATAAGCCAGCCAAATTGCAAGTAATGCTACCAGAATCCAAACATATCCGTTCATAAAATTTGTTGTTTTATTTGATTAATTAAATATTCTTTACTTTGTATACCAGGCATTTGAGCTTTAATTTCACCATCCATCATGACAATCAGAAAAGGAATGTTCCGAACTCCAAACTGATCCGATAATAATCGGTTATCACTAACATCAATTTTTCCGATTGAAACTCTATCACCAAACAGGATGGATATCTCTTCATAAATTATGTCCTGAGCTTTACAAGCTGTACACCAATCAGCCCAGAAATCCACTAACCACAATCCCTTATTAAGATTCTGTTTCCAATTTACGAAGTTGATATTTATAAAACTCGTTTCCATGAATGTGCAAAGTTACGCCAACTTCTGTTTTCTTCAGAAAGGACAACATCCTATCATCTAATTTAGAAATCCCTCTAAACAATATATCTAATCCATCTTTCGACCTTTGGGTTTGGATAAATTTCTAAATAACCCACATACCGGGCATCATTTCAAGACTTGATTTACCAACTTTTTCACCATTATAATACATGTATTTTCCCAACTCAGCAACAATAACCGAATTCGGCGGAACATCTTTTACGACCAAGGCGTTGGCACCAATTTTTGAATTCTTCCCGACTGTCACATCTCCCAAAATTGTAGCCCCTACTCCCAGAATTACATTATCTTCGATGGTAGGGTGTCTTTTTTTATTTTTCTTACTGACTGCCCACCAACCTGGTCCACCAAGCGTGACTCCGTGATGCATCATTACGTTATCACCAATTACAGCCGTTTCTCCTATAACAACACCTATACCATGATCAATGAAAAAACTCTTCCCAATTTTTGCTCCGGGATGAATTTCGATCAAAGTGAGAATACGGGTAATCTGAGAGATTAACCTCGGAATAAAGGGGATCTTTAAAATATAAAGGAAATGAGCAATTCTGTACAACCATATTGCCCACACTCCCTGATAAAGAAGGACCTCCAGGAAATTGATTCCTTTCTTCAAAGCAGGGTCCTTTTCGTATGCAGCTTTTATTGTTGATAAAAACATAATCTATTTATTTAAATAGTTCTGAACTTAAATAACGTTCACCAGTATCGCAAAGGACAGTTACGATATTGAGCTTTTCATGACCATTCCTTTTTGCATACTCGTGGGAAGCAAAAATATTAGCTCCAGAAGATATTCCTATCATCAGTCCTTCCTCAACGGCCACACTTCTTGCCATTTGCATGGCTTCCTCATCTTTTACTTTGATAATCTCATCATAAATATTCGTGTCCAATATCTTAGGAACAAAACCTGCCCCAATACCCTGAATTTTATGTGGTCCCTTTTGTCCTCCGGATAATACTGGTGAATTTTCCGGCTCAACCGCAATTATCCTAATATTTGGATTCTTTTCTTTAAGATATTTTCCTACTCCCGAAATCGTTCCTCCTGTTCCAACTCCTGCAATGAAGACATCAATCTTGCCGCCAGTTTGCTCCCAGATTTCGGGGCCAGTAGTTTTATAATGAGCCAAAGGATTAGCACCATTTTCAAATTGCAAAGGCATGAATGAATTTTCAGTAGTTTTTGCTATTTCCTGTGATTTTGCTATAGCCCCACCCATTCCTTCCGCTGCAGGGGTCAAAACAAGCGTTGCCCCGTAAGCTTTCAAAAGATTTCTGCGTTCAAGACTCATGGATTCGGGCATAGTCAAAATTACTTTGTAGCCCTTGGCTTTTCCAATCCAGGCAAGACCAATGCCTGTATTACCACTCGTTGCTTCCACAATGGTTCCTCCGGACCGTAAAACACCATCCTTCTCTGCTTTTTCAATCATAGCTTTGGCAATACGGTCCTTCACAGACCCTCCATTATTCATAAATTCAGCTTTGGCCATGATTTTAGCATTTGTATCTGTGCTGATTTTATTCAATGAAATTAAAGGAGTTTTACCCACAAGCTCCAAAGGTTTATTTATGTTTTCCATGATTTTATAATTTGATGATTGTTAATTTGATAATAAAAAAACCCCCAATGAGACTTACCGGCTCATTGAGGGTTGATATACATTTATTGTATCCTCTTCTAGCAACAACAGAAGTCTCTCAAGCAATTTTTGAGTTTACAACAACAACCGTTAAAGCTAAAAGTGATCATTTATTTTTCCTTTACTTTTCTATGGACAAAAATAGATATTTTTATCTATATAGAACGTTTTTAAATAAATTTTAACAGAAACTTAATAAAATCATCTTCCTCACTACAAAATGATTCAGATGTATATATTTTATTATCAATAATTTACAAGAAATTATTGATAATAATAAAAACTCAATTTCGAATTACTCCTT
Source organism: Bacteroidales bacterium (assembly GCA_014860665.1). GTDB lineage: Bacteria > Bacteroidota > Bacteroidia > Bacteroidales > F082 > Sulfidibacterium. Next base: position 100,648 of record JACZJI010000060.1, read on the forward strand.
GTTTTCCCGCTTTAAACCAGGAAGGATTTCCATTCATAAATCCTGACGTAAGCTGAAAGAAACGCTCTGGGGCTTCTACCTGCACCCAGTGAGATGTCCCGTCGATAGTTATGATTTCTGCATGCGGGAAATTTTTTCTGATACGTGGGAAATCTTCAAGCAAAATATAATTTGATAATCCCCCTTTTATAAATAAAGTGGGTTTTTCGAATGTCTCATCAAGTTCAATACCGTCAAACATTTCGTTTAGATTAGGAGCAATCCCATCAATATTTAAACGCCATTCGAAACCATTTTGTGAAGTCCTGTGAAGGCTTTTCAAAACAAACTGTCTGAGCCGCATTTCAGGTAATAAACCTGCTATTTTTTCTTCGGCTTCTTGCCGATCTTGAATTTGAGAAGGATCAACAGCCTGAATGGCCTTTACAATTTGTAAATGTTCACGTCTGGGAGGATATGACTTCAAACTGATATCGACCACAACAAGTCTTTTTATCATTTCCGGGTTTTCAAGAGTGAAACGCATCGCTACTTTCCCACCCAATGAATGCCCCAACAAAATGGGATTTTCTATCTTGTGTTCTTCAATAAAATCATAAAGATCATCAGTGAGTGCCAAATAATTAAAGGCAGGGCTTTTTGGCGATTGTCCATGATTACGCTGGTCCAATGCAAAAACTTCAAAACCCTCATCGGCTATTCTGCGGGAATAGCTTACCCAGTTATCCGATGTCCCAAATAATCCATGTAAAATTAACAGTGGTTGTGCCCCTGAATCACCGTATTTTCTATAAAACAACTTCATTTCGCCCGTTCAAAAACCATTTATACCCAAAATATATATTGCCGGCAAAATTATAAATAATCACCGAGCTGACGGTTAAACTATTAATTATTCCTTTCATTTTCAACACATATTTAAAACATTATCAATGAGATAACATCAAACTAAAATATTTCAAAGTAAGTTCATGGAAATATCGGATATTTGTATGCAAAAGAGCGCTAGTCTTATGAATTTTCCTTCGTTTATGGCCAGGCGATATCTTTTTTCAAAGAAATCGCATAATCTTATAAACATAATATCTGCAATTTCTATGCTTGGTTTGGGCATAGGGACTGCTGCGCTCATTATTGTACTTTCTGTTTTTAATGGCTTTGAAGGGGTTATTAAATCACTTTACCGATCCATCAACCCTGATTTACTCATCACCGCAAGGGAGGGTAAAACATTCCATTATCAAGAGTTTCCAGTCGATAAACTGAAAAAATTTCATGAGATCTCCTACCTGGTACCGGTAGTAGAAGAAGACGCTTTATTTAAATATGGAGACAAACAATACATTGGAAAAATAAAAGGCTATGGACATGATTTTATGAAGGTCAGCAAATTGGACAGTCTGATGCAGACTGGTTCTTTCGTGTTGGAATCCGGAAATATAAATTATGCCGTTGTAGGAGCCGGAGTTGCATGGTCTTTGGGATTAAACCCTGGTGACAGAAGTGACCCTTTAGGGATCTTTGTCCCCAGGCGAGGAGCAAGTTCGATGCTGAGTTTTCAAAATGCGTTCAATGAAACAGATGTTCCTGTAGCCGGAGTTTTTTCCGTTCAACAGGATTTCGATCAGAAATATGTATTGATACCACTCCGGCTTGCGCGCCAATTGATGAATTACAAAGATGAAGTCACATCAGTTGAAGTTTATGTAAAAAACCACAATCCATCTGAAGAATTAAAACAAAAAGTAGAACAAATTGTTGGTAAGAATTTTTCAGTAAAGAACCGTTTCCAGCAAAACGAGACGCTTTATAAGATAATGAAATCGGAGAAAATGGCTGTTTTCCTGATACTGGTTTTCATTTTAATTCTTGCTTCCTTCAATATGATAGGCTCTATCTCCCTGCTCATTGTGGAAAAAGTAAAAGACATTGCCGTACTAAAAAGCATGGGGGCAGATAAAAAATCCGTCAGACAGATCTTTCTTAGACAGGGAATTCTTATAAGCCTTATAAGTGCCATCTTTGGTTTGATGACAGGATTCGTCGTTTTATGGCTCCAACAAAGATATGGCTTTGTGAAGCTTGGAGACGGAACCGGAGATTACATCATAAATGCCTATCCAGTAAAAATGGAACTTCTAGACTTTATTTATGTCTTTTTCACAGTCCAGATAATCGGCTTTCTGGCAAGCTGGTACCCAGTCAGAATCCTCTTAAAGGATTTCAAAGGCTATAAATTACAGTAGAACACCAATCACTGAATTTTTTGAGCTCAGACTCTATTTCTACTTCACCAGCGTAAAAATTCTATTCCAGCGAATTTTACCATCCAACAATGATTTATTTGGATCGAGAGACATCCAGATAAACACGGCTTTACCTTCGATATGATTCTCAGGTACGAAGCCCCAGTAGCGCGAGTCTGCAGAATTATCACGGTTGTCACCCATCATCCAATAATAATCCATCTTAAAAGTGTAATCTTCTGCTGGTTTGCCGTTTATATAGATCTGTCCGTCTTTTACCTCTAGCTTGTTATGTTCATAAACACGGATAACACGCCTGTAAAGCGGAAGGTTTTTCAAATTCAATGCGATAGTTGCCCCTTTCTTCGGAATGTAAATAGGACCGTAATTATCTCTGTTCCATTTATAATCTGTGGTATCGTGCGGAAAAAGTTCAGGGTCAGCTTCACCGGCAGGAGTATTAAATACAACCACTTTTTTTACGATGGGAAGTTTGGCTATATAATCACGTGCAGCATCAGTAAGCATGTAAACAAAACGCCCTGGCACGTTGGTCGCCCATCCTTCTGTAACATTCAGCTTTTGCAATACCAATGGATTGATAGCCTCACCGTCGGTAACTACATAATATTCAAATTCTTTTTTACCTGGATCATGATTTTCTTTACCATCGATAAACACTTTCCGGTTAATAATCTGCAAAGTGTCTCCGGGAAGGCCAATACACCTTTTTACAAAATCTTCTTCCTTGTCAACAGGTCTGTAAATGATGTTCCCAAACTCTCCTTTATCGGACCAAACAAGTTTACGTCCATATTGCCGAACAAGAGAATAATAACTAATATTACTTTGATAACGGGTTGAAACAGTATCTCCCTCCGGATAATTAAAGACCACTGCATCATTACGGTGTACTTTTTCCAAACCGGGGAGTCTGAGGTATGGTAATTCAATCCAATCAAGATAAGAGCTTATAGTTTTGCTAAACGGTAATGTATTGTGCACAAATGGGAAAGATAATGGCGTATTGGGAATTTTTGGACCATAAGCAATTTTGCTCACAAACAGATAATCACCAACCAATAACGATTTTTCCATCGATGACGTTGGAATTGTATAAGCTTCAATTAAAAAAGTCCTGATAATCATCGCTGCAACTACAGCAAAAACAATAGCATCAATCCATTCTCGGGTGGCACTTTTTGGAGGCTCTATCCTTGTGGCAGGATCCAAAAATTTATTTTCAGGACGTGTCGCCAGATAAGGAAAATATATAAACGGGAAAACCACTGCCAGGAATTGTTCTCCCAATCCGAATTTCCCGAAACATTTTGCCATTTCCACCAGCATCAGCATATACACAAAAACATTGATAAATGGGAAAAGCAACAATAAATACCACCACCAGGGTTTCTCTATAATTTTCAGAAAGACATAAAGGTTATAAAATGGTACCAATGTCTCCCATGATTTACGCCCGGCTTTTCGAAATTGGTCCCACATAAAGATGGTCGGAACAGTAAATGAGAAGGGCAAAAAGATTAATAATTCAATCATCTGGTTATTTTTTTAAGATTTGCAAATTAGCAAATTCAACATTTTCAACTAGTTAAATTTTATTAAAAGAATATCACCAAAGGTAAAAGAAAATATCGCGAGAAGTTATCCTAAAGAATAATTACAATTCCATTCCAAGCGTTTTAAGATAATCCTCCATAGTATAAATTCCTTGTCTTCCATTCAAAAATTCTGCGGCAAGAACTGCTCCAAGGGCAAATCCTTTCCTATTTTTTGCTTCATGTTTCAGTGTCAAAACATCAGCTTCTGACTCATATACAATCTCATGAATTCCAGGGACCTCGCCTTCCCGGAAAGACAAAACAGGAAACTCATCTGCATTATTACTTTCACTTTCAACCCATCTTGAAAGAGCCTTGTTTTCTTTCAGAATATCCTGAACTAAACGAAGTGCCGTTCCACTGGGAGCATCCAGCTTGTGAATATGATGTATTTCATTGAGCTTACCTCGATAACTACCAATTTTTGACATTACATTGGCAAGTATTTTATTTACATAAAACAAGACATTTACTCCAAGACTAAAATTAGGAGAGTACATCAATGCTGTTCCATTTTCATTACAAACCGATTTCACTTCCTCAAGCCTATCGTACCATCCTGTGGTTCCTGTAACAACATTCAGGCCCAGACTAAAACTTCTAAAAAGATTATCTACGGCAACAGCCGGCATAGAAAAATCAATTACAACAGTATCTGAAGCTGAACAATCTTTTAACTGTTTCCAATCTTTTTCATTGTCCAGAACCGCTATAATTTCATGTCCCCTTTCGCGGCAAATGGATTCGATTGTCTTACCCATTTTGCCATATCCAGAAATAACAACTTTCATAATTAAAAACCTGATTTATTATTCCAAATTTTCCAAGACTCTTCAGCTTGTATTTGAAGCATCTCCTGTCCATTTTTTATAGTTGCACCTTTCTCCTTCCCCTTTTTAAGGAAAAGAGTCTCCGGAGGATTGTAAACTAAATCGTACAAAATATGTGAAGAGTCCAAGTTTTCATAGGGGATGTTTGGACACGCATCCATTTCCGGAAACATCCCGACAGGTGTTGTATTAACGATTAGCTGACATTCATTTATAATTTCAGGAGTGATAAATGAATAGCCAATCATTTCAACTTTATATGGATTTCGCGTGACGAAATAAAAATAAATTCCCATTTTTCTCAACACAAAAGCCACTGTATGAGCTGCGCCGCCCGTTCCAAGTATCAATGCCCGTAAATTATTTCTTTTTTTTACCAGAGGCTCAAGAGATTTTTCGAATCCGGTAGCATCAGTATTATAACCAACAAGTTTTATATTACCATTTTTCCTGACTACCTTAACAACATTAGCATTTCCGGTCATTCTGACAAGATTGCTCATCTCATCAAGTTGGGCAACAACTGTTCTTTTATAGGGAATCGTAACATTAAAACCTTTAAGAGAGGGATTATCTTTCGCAAAAGCGTGTAAATCAGGAACTTCATCAAATTCAAACAAATGGTATTCAGCTTTGATACCCTTTTTCGCAAACTTCTTTCCAAAATAATCTCCCGAAAAAGAATGTTTTAATGTTTTTCCTAAAAGACCATACAACTCCATATATCGTCCTACTATTTGAGGCTTAACTGAACAAAAATACGTTATTTAAAAACAATGTCTCCAACAAGTAAGTCACTGTGATACAGTAATCATTTTAATAACTACCTGGGCGCTTCTTTTGATTTTTTTCCAGCCAGCCATTCCACGCTTGTCAAAGAAACAATACCTATTATCATTATAATGAATGTCCACAACACTTCAACTCCAAAATGAGAAGGCAATGCACTGGCATAATGTGTAACTATTTTATCACCATGTTTCAGCACATAATTGCCAAGCGAATCTTTCAAATATTCAGTAGTCTTCCATGGCCATAGAACGTTCATAGAACCCAGGATAAAACCTGTAAGCATGGCGATAGTCTGATCTTTATATCTTTTGAGAACCCAGGATAACAGATGAGAAAACGCCATCAAACCTAAAATAGCGCCTAAGGCAAAGGGAGCCAGAATAGTGAAATCTAATGTATTGATAGCATGAATAGCCACCAAATGATAATCGCCTAATAAGATCAGCACAAACGAACCGGACAATCCGGGAAGAATCATACTGCAAATTGAAATAACACCAGCCATAAATAAATATCCAGGGTGTGAATTTTCAGTCGCCGGATGAATAAAAGTTATCATTGCAGCAATAGCTGTTCCCAGAATTAAAAAAAACACCACACTAAATATCCATCTATCGATCGTTTTTCCAACAAAATAAATACTTGCCAGTACCAAACCGAAAAAGTACGACCATATATAAACTGGATAATTTGTGAAAAGAAAATCAAAAAGCCGGGCCAGAGAAATTATAGCAACACCAATTCCAATAAAAATCGAAAGCAGAAAGTAAAAATCAGTTGTTTCTGCAAATGCCTTCCATTGACCTTTAAAAAGCAAACGAACCGCATTCAAATTAATTGATTTAATGGAATTTATAAGACGTTCAAAAATTCCTATAATCAAGGCTATTGTACCTCCTGATACTCCGGGGATAATATTAGCCACTCCCACTGCAATTCCCTGAATGACATTTACAAGATATTTCCTCATTGTTTAAATTTCGATTTCTAATTTTGGTTTTTAATTTCTGCTTTTTTAATGCATCAAATATTTTATGATTTTTAATTTTGAGCCATAAGGTGCATATCGTATGGGAACATCAATCCAACGGCCCCGATACACGACAGGTTTTATGTTGGAAAACGTCCTGAAGCTTTCAAACCCGTGATATTTTCCTATACCACTGTTTCCAACCCCTCCAAAAGGCAAAGTGTTGCTGGCAATATGCATTAATGTATCGTTTACAGTGACTCCTCCAGCCGGAATCGCCAATATAATTTTATCCTGAAATTTTTTACTCTTCGCAAAAACGTACAATGCCAAAGGTCTTGGTCTGTTGTTTACCATACTTATGGCTTCCTCGATGTTATTGAATGTAATAATTGGTAAAATGGGGCCAAAAATCTCCTGCTGCATAACTGGTTTTTCAAAATCAACATCATCAAGAAGCGTTGGTTCGAAATAACGTTCACAGATATCATAATTTCCACCTAAAACGACATTAACACCTTCAAGCAAGGTAGCTAATCGCTCCATATTTGGTCTAGAAATTATCCTTGGATAATCAGGACTCTGTCTGATATCCTTTCCAAAGAATTGATGAACCGAACTTTCTAGTTCCTTTATAAGTGCATCTTTAATATCCTCATGAACCAACAAATAATCAGGAGCAATACAGGTTTGACCTGCATTAAGAAATTTACCCCAGGCAATTCTCCTGGCAGCAAGTTTTAAATTTACATCTTTATTTACAATACAAGGGCTTTTGCCGCCTAACTCAAGGGTCACAGGAATCAGGTTCTTAGCTGCTGCCTGCATGACAACTTTTCCAACTCTTGGACTTCCCGTAAAAAAGATATGATTAAAATTCAGTGTTAAAAGCTGCTGCGAAACTTCGGAGCCCCCTGTTACCACATGAATATAATCTTCATCAAACGCAGCATTGATAATTCTCTTAATTGCAAGTCCTGTATGTTCTGAAATTTCAGAAGGCTTAAGAATAACCGTATTTCCGGCAGCAATTGCACCTATGAGAGGTGCTATCATTAATTGAAACGGATAATTCCAGGGAGCAATAATAAGTACCGTACCAACAGGTTCATGAGTAATCCGACTCTTTGCAGGAAAGCTTACAATCCCGGATGAGACCTTTTTGGGTCTCATCCATTTTTTGAGTTTCTTGAGATTAAAACTGAGCTCTTCTAAAACAAACCCAATTTCAGTAGCATAAGATTCAAATTTTGATTTATGCAAATCCTGAAATAACGTATCATAGAAATCATTTTCATGTTCCAGAATAGTTGATTTCAGTTTTCGTAATACATCCTTTCTGAAAGCAAAATCCAAGGTCCTTCCCGTCAAAAAAAATTTTTGTTGACGTTCAAAAAGTTCCTCAAATGGATTTGCCTCCATAATTAATAGATTGTTTAACAGATATTTTAAGAAAGGACCAAAAACTATTGTTTTAGTTCTTCAGGCAAAAAATGCATGAAAGTATCTCCACGCAGTCCGAGTCTCAAAGTTTCAAGCGGAATAATTTCCACAGGTGCAATATTTCCAAGGTTTACATTAGCACCAAAATGCTCTATAAACCAAGCCTGTTGCGATTTCTGAGGAGCTTCCCATATAATACTTTCAAACGGAAGATGTTTGGAAATTTCACTGATAAGCTCAAAGTTTGCTTTTCCGTTTAAATCATAAATTCCAACTGTACCACTTTCTCTGGCTTCAGCAATAGTCTTAAAAGAGCCAGCTTCCAACTCTGATTTCATCTGACTAATCCATTGTGGAATCGGGATTTCCAATCCGGCAATTTTAGAACCTACTTCAGAAACTACCGTATAATCACGCGACAGGATATTGATATATTCACACTTTTGATCGTGTGGAAGGGTCATTGATCCATCTGAAATTTCAACAGCATCAAAACCAAGCTTCTCAACATACCGGCGATAATCATCAAACTGGTTTCTAATGCAAAATGCCTCAAACAATGTTCCTCCCGGATAAACTTTAATGCCACTTTTTTGATACAGGGAGATTTTCTTTTTGATGTTTTGGTTAACGTAAGAAGTACCAAAGCCCAATTTCATAAAGTCGATAAGATGTCCCGCAGTCTCCACCACATCCTCTGCTTCATGCATCCCCACGCCCTTATCCATAACCATAGTAATTCCTTCAACCCTGGGCCTTTCTGGTCTTTTAGGAATAAAATTTAACTGAATATCCATTTTCATTTTATCTGGCATTAGTTATTTGTGTCTTTATAAATCTCAACTATTTCAATAAATCTGGGCTCATCAATTAGTTCCGGAAGATACTCCAGCAGTTCATCATGCTTTTCAAAATCCAGTTTAAAAGCCTGTTCCATCTTATAATATGCTTCCTCTATTTTACCCGCCCGATAAAGATAACCAGCCAATCTGTACCAAAGAGTAGCTTCTTCAGGATTGCTTTTGATACCTTTCTCCAAAACTTCAATGGCTTTTTGAAAATCTGCATCTAAAGCATAAATAAGAGAATAGTTCATCCACGCTTCAATGTGACCAGGGTTATTTTTCAGAATAGGTTCAAATATCTCAGCAGCCTTTTTAAGTTCATTAGTTTGCAAATAAAGAGCCCCCAGTTCGTATTTTAGATTTTCTTCCCTGGGAAACATTTTAATAGCATCCTGATAATATTTGATCGCAGCCTTTTCTTTTCCCTGCCGGACTAAAATTCTTGCTATCCCAGACCATGCATCTACTATACCTTTGTCCAAATCAATGGCCATGTTGAAATTTTCCAGAGCCAGAGATAATTCATCAAGATTTTCGTAGCACTCTCCTATATAACAATATGTTAAAGGGTCTGGATCTTCTAGTTTAAAAGTTTCCTTATAAATACTGATTGCTTTTTTATACTGGCCCATATTGCTATATGCATTCGCCATATTCAGAAAAGCAGACGCATATTGATCGTCAATTGCGATAGCAAATTCATATGCTTCAACAGCTTTTTCATACAAATCAAGCATACTGTAAAAATACCCAAGATGGAACCATGCATGTTTGGAATAAGGGTATTTATTTAGGAAAGAGGCGTAAAATTCAGCAGCATCTTCCTCACGGCCAACAGTATCAAAAAAGAAAGAAATATCCTGAATAACCTCTTCAGAATAAGGCTGAAGCACGAGTGATTTTTCAAGATAAATCATTGCATTCTCAATATCATCCATACTTTCATATTCATAAGCAATGCTCGACAGTACTTCAGGAATACGATCGGAATCAGACTCGAGAATCTTTTTATATGCTTCGATAGCCTCTTCGTGACGATCCATCAAACCGTAAATTTCACCACGGGTCAGATAAATATCTTCATCACCAGGCTCAAGTAATTCTAATTCATCCAAAAGGCGCAGTGCCTTATCATATTTCGATTCCATCGACAACAGGCGCACCTCTCTTATCTTGAAGGAATTGCAACTTGGGTGTTGCTCCTTAGCTAAGGCAATCGCTGTCCGCGACATACTTTTTTTGTGCCTGTCAAGATAATAATCGATTATGGCTTCAAACTCTTCCACATCGAAGAAATGCCCTTCCCCATTCTTCACCAGCTCTTCGAAGTGTTCTATAAGTTCAGTAACATCCTTGTCCGACAGCCATTCAAAATCTTCATTCATAGATTCTAATTCTTGAGCAAAATTAAGATTAATACCTTTCTGAAGGTCAAAAGATTTTTAAAAAGTTCATTCTGTTTTGTTCACTCCTTTATAGATGATCCTTCTTCTGAGGCAATTATAACAAAAAAGACAACTCCTACCAAATTTATCATGATTTCCCTTCAATAATTTGATTCAAACTTTTTCGTTAAGAAGTAATGTCGTACCTCAGCGGTGAAGTCGTAAATAAATCTTTAATTTTACCGAATTGATAAATTTTTCTTTATAAACCTGATAAACAATAACTCATGACATTAATAAAATCGATTTCCGGAATTCGCGGGACTATTGGCGGGAAATCAGCTGAAAATCTTACACCAATCGACGTCGTAAAATTCACAGCGGCATTTGTAAAATTCCATCAAAACGGAAAAAACAGGAAAGCAATACAGATTGTGGTAGGACGTGATGCACGTATTTCCGGGAAAATGGTAGAACAGCTTGTTATTTCTACCGCTTCCGGAATGGGAGCAAATGTCATCAATGTCGGTTTGTCTACGACGCCTACGGTGGAAATGGCTGTCATTAAGAGCAAAGCAGATGGTGGAATTATTATTACAGCAAGTCACAACCCAAAACAGTGGAATGCATTGAAACTGCTGAACGAAAGAGGCGAATTTCTCTCAGATGCGGAAGGGAAAGAAGTTTTAAACCTCTCAGAGACATTGGATTTCGACTTTGCTGAAGTTGACTATTTAGGAACGGTTGTGGAAAATGACACTTCCATTGATCAGCACATTGAAGATGTAATAAAACTCTCCCTGGTAAAAAAGGATCTTATTGCTGCTGCCGGATTTAAAATAGTTGTTGATGCTGTAAATTCGACTGGCGGAATTGCCATCCCTGGACTATTAAAGTCATTAGGTGTTAAAGAAGTTATTGAAATAAATTGTGAACCAAACGGACATTTTCCTCATAATCCTGAGCCTCTTCCCGAAAACCTGAAGGAAATTTCTCAAAAGGTCGTTGAAGAAAAGGCTGACCTTGGGATTGTGGTCGATCCTGATGTTGACAGGCTGGCTTTCGTAATGGAAAATGGTGAAATGTTCGGAGAGGAATACACACTTGTTGCTGTTGCAGATTATGTTTTGCAACACCAAAAAGGGAATACGGTTTCGAATCTGTCTTCTTCCAGGGCGCTTCGCGATGTTACGGAAAATGCCAGAGGCAGTTATGCTGCATCAGCAGTGGGAGAAGTTAATGTAGTGGCCAAGATGAAGGAAACAAATGCCATTATTGGAGGAGAAGGAAACGGAGGTGTGATTTATCCTGAGCTGCACTACGGTCGTGATGCTTTAGTAGGAACAGCTCTTTTCCTCACCTATCTGGCTCAAAAGAAAATGAAAGTTTCTCAACTCAGAGAATCTTATCCCAAATACTTCATTTCGAAAAATAAGCTAGAAACAGGTCCGGACAAAAACACCGTAAAAGTTATATTCGACAAAGTAAAACAACATTATTCCCGGTTTCCAATTACAGATATTGACGGAGTAAAAGTTGATTTTCCGGACGGATGGGTGCATTTAAGAGGTTCCAATACTGAAGCTATTCTAAGGATTTATGCTGAATCAACAACAACTGAAAAAGCACAAAAATATGCCGACGAGGTTATCGCATTGATTTCGTAGGAGTTTATTTATTTAAGTAACTGATGGTATAAGGAAAAAGACTTCAGATTTTTGTATATTTACCCAATCAATCTGATGGGAATGGCTAAATCCAAAAAGAGAAAGCAGGTTTATAAGCAGGTAAAGTTCAAGCTTTCGAAGAAACAGTTCATCTCTCTGCAGAATTATTGTGAAGCCAGAAAAACTACCCCGACTAAGCTCATCAAAAAAAGCATTCGGTATTATACAGAAAACTTCTCAGAAATGGTTCCGCCAAAATTTTATGTCACGGCAAACCAACTTGACATGTTTAAGGAACCTGAGACTGAAGAAGACATTGATCTGAATTTATTCTAACAAAAAAGTCAGGCATCATGGCCTGACTTTTTTGCTTTTATTATCTATGTTTATTCGGCTGTAACCGTCAATGTACTTAACTTTCTCCCTGTAGAAAGTTTATATTTTATTTTTCTTCCGGTAATAAATGCCTTTCGCGGAGGTTTATTATATCTTTTCAAATCAAAAAAATCACCCCCGTTATCCATATGGTAATCTACCACGATGAGTGTGACCCTACGCAGCATACGATTAGCTCCCCTTTTCGTTTCAATTTCCCATTTCTTCATATTATTCTTGCTACCCTCAACGAAAAGTGAAGTTTTATGTCTGTTACTTTTTATAACCTGGAATGTTAAACCCATCCTATTGAAAGCATCGCTCACTGAAGAAATATCAGACTTCACCAGCTGGTTGGCAATCTGAAGATCAGTCATTACCTCCTGAGCCTTCAACATGCTTCCTGACAAAAATAAAACGAGAATTAACACAATATTTTTCATGATGTTTTGGTTTGGCGGTTCAAATGTATGAAAAATAAATTAATCGAATATCAATCAATGGGTTATTGTTTACGCCTAATTAAAGTCCTTGATGATAATTTTCTTAACCCCGGCTGTAGCATAGGTACGGAACCGGCCTTCTTTGTCAATCCAGATAAAGAAAGCATCCAGTGACGGGTGGCTTTCCACAAATTTTCTTGACTTCTCGTATCCCATCTCCATAAAAGCTGTAGCATACGCATCCGCCAGCGCAGTATTTTTTGTGAGAACAGAAACGCTCAGTAACCTGTGTTGTATGGGGTAACCTGTGTGTGGGTCTAGAGTGTGACCGTACCGCTTACCATCCACCACATAATATTTTCTGTAATTTCCAGAAGTTGCTAGCGACATATTCCTTAACGCAACAACGGCTTTCAGTGTTCGGGGGGCATCTGCGTTCGGAGCCGGTTTTTCAATCCCGACATTCCAGGGATCACCGTTGGGTTTCTGCCCTTTGCCCAGCACTTCGCCGCCTATGTCGATCAAATAATTATGAATTCCTTTCGAATCGAAAAATTTACCTACTACCATATCGGAATAACCTTGTGCAATGCCGTTGAAATCGAGCTGCATCCGGGGATCCTGTTTCACAACTTTTCCGTTCACAATCTTAATTTTCTTATAGCCCACAAACGGCAAAATGCTGTCCACCATATGCGGGGTGACGTCCTCGATGTTTTTAAACTCAAAACCCCAGACTTCTGAGAGTGGACCTACCGTCGCATCAAATGCCCCGTCAGTAGAGTCAGAAACCTGCTGTGAGTAATTGAAGTTCCCGATAAAATTTGAATCCAAAACCACGTTGGGATCATTCCTGTTTACCCCCGAAATAATTGAAGTGGAATCCCATAAAGAAACCGACTTGTTAAAAGCATTCAGAATGGAATCAACCTCTTGTGTGAGATTCCGGTGTTGCGGATCGAAATAAAGCATTGAATAATAGGTACCTTGTGCCGCTCCTTGCAAATGAACGGGCTGCTCCTCGTCTTTAGGAGCGCAAGAGCTCATCATTCCTATTAAAAGCAGGGACAATGAGACAATCAACAAATTTCTCATTTTCATTATATAACTTCCTTTTTCCGTTGAAAATTGTTATCAAAAAAACAGACAAATGTATATGAAAAAAAAACATGGATTCCCTTCTGAAGAACCCATGTTTGTTTTTCTATTAAAGAGTATCAGCTTCCGAAGTCGTCAAAGCTAATCATCTCAGGTGGTACGCCTAAGTCATCCAGCATTTTCATGACAGCGCTGATCATCATGGGTGGTCCACATAGATAGTATTCAATTTCCTCAGGTTCAGGATGATTCTTCAGATAAGAATCATAAACCACCTGGTGAATAAATCCTGTTTTTCCTTTCCAGTTATCTTCAGGAAGTGGTTCAGACAAAGCAACTTCAAAATTGAAATTATCATTTTCTTTCTGAATTTCACCAAACTGATCCATATAGAATAACTCCTTTAAGGAACGACCACCATACCAGAAAGTAGCTTTACGATCAGTATGAGCTGTCTTGAAAAGGTGGAAGATATGCGAACGCATAGGAGCCATTCCAGCACCACCACCAATAAACATCATTTCACGTTTAGTATCCTTGATAAAGAATTCCCCGTAAGGGCCAGAAATAGTTACTTTATCACCTGGCTTTCTTGAGAAAATATACGACGAACAAATACCAGGATTTACCTTCATAAAGCCATTTTTCTTTCTATCCCAGGGTGGAGTAGCAATACGAATATTCAGCATAATCAGATTCCCCTCAGCCGGGTGATTAGCCATAGAATAAGCACGGTAAATAGGCTCAGAATTTTTCATGGTCAAATCCCACATTTTGAACTTATCCCATTCGTCACGGAATCTTTCATCAATATCCATGTTTTTGTATTCAATCTCTGTTTTTGGAACATCGATCTGAATATATCCACCGGAACGAAAATCCAGATTCTCACCTTCAGGTAGTCTTACTACAAATTCTTTAATAAAGGTTGCCACATTGCGGTTTGAAACTACTTCGCATTCCCATTTCTTGATACCGAAAACTTCCTTCGGCACTGCGATTCCGAGATTTTCTCTCACTTTGACCTGACAGCCTAAACGCCAGTGTTCCTGTTGCTCTCTTCTCGAGAAAAATCCTGTTTCTGTTGGTAATATACTACCACCACCTTCGTTTACCTGAACACGACACATTCCACAGGTTCCACCACCACCACAAGCTGATGGAAGAAATACTTTTTCAGCTGCGAGCGTTGACAACAGTGATGAACCTGGGTTTACTTCCAGTTCATCCTCCTCGTTTATCTTGATCCTAACTTTTCCTTTTGGCACCAGTTTTGCCTGAGCAAACATCAGAATAGCTACCAAAAGCAAAATAATAACAAGAAAAATCGCAACACTAATAGGTAGAATGGTGCTAATTCCTAGATCTAATATCATCATTTTGCTAATAATTTTTTAGATTTTAATCCCCAAAAAGCTCATAAAAGCAATAGCCATAAGCCCGGTCAATATAAATGTTATCCCGATTCCTTTCAAACCGGCTGGAACATTTGAATACCTGATCTTCTCACGGATAGCGGCTATAGACACAATTGCCAGGAACCAGCCGAATCCGGAGCCAAAACCAAAAGCAGTGGCTTGAGCAAGGCTTTGATAATCTCTCTGCTGCATAAACAAAGAACCTCCAAGAATAGCACAGTTTACAGCAATAAGGGGAAGAAAGATTCCAAGTGAATTGTACAGGCTTGGTGAGAATTTCTCAACAACCATTTCAACCAGCTGAGTCATAGCTGCAATAACAGCGATGAAAATAATGAAACTCAAAAAGTCAAGGTCGAGTTTCCCAAAAGCCGGTGAAATCCATGCCAATGCACCTGATTTTAAAATATAAACGTTCAGAAGGTAGTTTACCGGAACAGTAATACCCAGAACAAAAGTTACAGCCGCCCCTAATCCAACAGATGTGCTTACACTTTTCGACACTGCCAAAAATGAGCACATGCCTAAAAAATATGCAAACACCATGTTGTTTATAAAGATCGACCTTACAAATATGTTAAATACTTCCTGCATAATATTATTCTTTGAAGTTTACTACTTTTCTATTAATGAACGTTTAAAGGTACGTTGCACCCAGATGATAGTACCAATGGTTATTAAAGCCATAGGAGGCAGGATCATCATACCATTATTTTGATATCCCATATGATAAAGGCTTTCAGGAACAATTTGAAATCCAAAAAGAGTTCCTGAACCAAACAGTTCTCTGAAAAAAGCCACAATAAGTAATATCATTCCGTATCCTAATCCATTCCCAATCCCATCCAAAAACGAAGGCCATGGTTTATTAGCCATAGCAAAAGCTTCCAGACGGCCCATGATAATACAGTTTGTGATAATCAATCCCACAAACACTGAAAGTTGTTTACTTACATCGAACACAAACGCTTTCAGTAATTGGTCAACTAAAATTACCAATGCAGCTACAACAACCAACTGGACAATAATTCTAATGCGAGGAGGAATTCCATTTCTGAGCCAGGAAATAACCAGGTTTGAAAAACCGGTAACCACTGTCACAGACAACGCCATCACAAATGCAGGCTTCATTTTTGCTGTCACAGCCAGGGCCGAACAGATCCCCAACACCTGAACTGTAATCGGGTTGTTCAGGTTCAACGGACCGGTAAGTAGTTTTAGATTTGCCGCAGAAAATATGGGCTCGCGTTCCTGATTTTTAGTACTCATATTCTTATGTCTTAACTATGTTTCTTAATATAAGGTAAATAACTCTTCAACACATTTTCGAACATATCGTTCACCCCATTACTGGTAAGAGTTGCTCCTGAAAGTGCATCAACACCGTGGATCCTGTCATCAGGTGCCAGTTTTCCAATACCACCTTTCACAACTTTAATAGAAGTGAAATTACCATGATTGTCAAAAATGGTCTTTCCTACAAACTGATCTTTAAAATGAGCTGATTTAATTTCACCGCCTAAACCGGGAGTTTCTTCTTCATCATCAAAATAAACTCCGACAACAGTTTTAAAATCTGAATTCAAAGCCACATTACCCCAAATGGGACCCCACAATCCCTGTCCATACATCGGAATGACATAAATCTTCTGATCATTCACTTCAGCAATGTATATTGGGAGCTTGTAAGGTTTGTTGTGTGCTTTATTATAGAGTTCTGCTTTCAGGTCGATTTTAAAAGCAGGAGCATCTTCTTTGGGACTTTTTGTATAATCATTCAGAACATCACCAGTTTTTGGATCAATTACCTGTTCCTCAACAATATATTTGTTAAATTGAGGAATAGCATTTAGTGCAGTTACTCCTGGAATTTTAACGGCTGAAAGAATTCCCTGCATATTGTCGATTTCGATATTTCTTTCCTGGAATGGTTTTAGTAAAACAGATGCCGCAGAAAGAAAAGCAGCTGCCAGAATCACAATGATACTTGCATATCTGAAAATATATCCGTTCGAGTACATAATACTTAATTTACTTTTGATTAACAGCTAATTCCACACGTTTTAAACGCTTCTTGACATTTGCTTTCACTACAAAATAATCGATCAAAGGTGCAAAGACATTGGCAAGCAGAATGGCCAACATCACCCCTTCGGGATAAGCAGGATTGATGACT
Organism: Bacteroidales bacterium; assembly: GCA_014860665.1. Classification (GTDB taxonomy): domain Bacteria; phylum Bacteroidota; class Bacteroidia; order Bacteroidales; family F082; genus Sulfidibacterium. Next base: position 117,955 of record JACZJI010000060.1, read on the forward strand.
CTTATCAGAATTGCCATCATTCCTATGAAAAAGCCGTAAATGTATTTTCCTTTTTTAGTCTGAGCAGAAGTAACAGGGTCTGTAGCCATAAATACAGCACCAAAAGCAAAACCACCCATGATGAAATGCTGCCAGGCAGGAAGGCTCATATATGCATTTGCTCCCCAGAGATTAAATATTAACCCCATAAGGTAACCACCAGCAAAAACAGAAAGCATAGTTCTCCAGTTAGCGACACCTGTGATCAGCAGGAATAAACCTCCAATTAAAATCCAGAATGTGGATGTTTCCCCTATAGAACCTGGCATATATCCAAAAAACATATCGTGTACGGAAGGTAAACCCAGATGATTTAAAGTTGGAGCAGTATTGGTCAAAAGTTTTCCCAACGGGGTGGCACCTGAAAAACTATCCAGCTTATCTGCAATCCAGACCTTGCTTCCGGACATGCTTGATGGATAAGCGAAGAAAATAAATGCTCTGGCTATCAAAGCCGGGTTAAACACATTCATACCTGTACCTCCAAAAACTTCCTTACCAAATAGTACGGCAAAAGCAACGCCAACGGCAAGCTCCCACAGCGGAAGATCCGGTGGAACAATCAACGGGATTAACAACCCGGTTACCAGATAACCTTCGTTTACTTCTTCATGGCGAATCTGGGCAAATATGAATTCTATTCCCAAACCAACCACATAAGAAACTATAATCAGCGGAACGATTTTTCCAAGACCGTAAACAAAGTTTGGCCAAAAACCGGCTGTTTGGCCGTAAGAAAGATAGTGTTCGTATCCTATGTTCCATGTACCAAACAAAAGGGCCGGAATCAGAGCAAAAATCACGAACATCATGGTCCGCTTCATATCTACGGCATCTCTGATGTGTGCTCCACTCTTTGTTACTGTATTCGGAACAAAAAGAAAAGTATCAAAAGCATCGAAAGTCGACTCAAGTTTTGCAAACTTTCCGCCTTCTCTAAATTTCGGTCTTTGTTTATCTAAGTAATTTCTAAGCGCTTTCATGCGTATATTTCAATTTCCGTTTATTACTAACTCATTTCTTTACGTACCAAATCCAAACCATTGCGAACAGTTTGCTGGATATTAGTTTTCGATACATCAATAACTTCACACAATGCAAAGTCTTCCTCGTCTATTTCATAAATACCGAGATTTTCCATAGAATCGATGTCTTCAACCAGAATTGCTTTAATAAGCTGAATAGGGAAAATATCAAATGGGAAAACTTTCTCATACACCGAGGTCATAACATAAGCCCTTTTACCACCGTGCATATTAGTGTTGAGCCTGAATTTTTTATTTGGAGAAAGGAAAGTAGGGAAAGTTTTTGAGATACTGAATTTTCCAAAACCAGGAGTAATCCATCCCAGAAATTCTGAATAATTTCCTTCCGGGATCAGTGTTATCTGATTGTCATAATACCCTATAAAACCATCTTTTTCAATGGCAGTCCCGGTAAGAACATTTCCACTGATATAACGAATTTCACCGTCATTAGTATTTTTTTCCAGCATTCCTTTTATCGAAGCTCCCTTATATGTCTTATAATATTTCGGACGTTTTACTTCCGAACCCGTCAATGCAACCATTTTGGAAGCATCATATTTTCCTGTCAGGAATAAACGCCCGATTGTAAGAACATCCTGTGGGTTTACATACCATATAATATCAC
>JACZJI010000061.1 GCA_014860665.1 Bacteroidales bacterium
GAGCACAACTGTTCTACAGCGTAGTACATTTCTTGAATTGTTGTGAATTGCTTTCGATTTGTATCTTTGAAATATTGAGCACAACTGGCGAATGCCGTGGGAGAGATGTTTTCGGGTTGTGAATTGCTTTCGATTTGTATCTTTGAAATATTGAGCACAACAGACCGTGCTTAATTGATCTGAATCACAACCTGTTATGCTGTTTTTTTGCAAATAAAAAAGTTGTGCTTAACAGAGCTTCGGAAAGGAAAGTGTTTCCTTTTTTGATTTCAAATCAGGCAAAATTATGCAATTAATTTTGCCTGATTTTTTTTTAGAAAAGCTCCAATTGTTGTGGAGTAGCCGGTTTTTCGGTTTCTTTTGGCCCTCTGAAAAACTCCATCATACCAAATTGTTTATCGGTCAAGGTAAACAGAATGACTTCCCCCTTGGGAGGCAGTGATAACTTTGTTCTTTTTATATGGACTTCCGCGTTTTCCCTGCTGTTGCAATGCCTGATGTATATGGAATATTGCAACATGGAAAAGCCATCTTTCTGAAGTTTCTTTCGAAACATAGCAATGTTTTTCCTGTCCCTTTTGGTGTCTGTTGGTAAGTCGTAAAATACAAAAACCCACATAATCCGGTATTGATTTAACCTTTCAAAAGAGCCCATCTTTTTTAATTGAAATCAGGATAAGTAATTTTCCGGCTCTCCCCTTCAAAGCAGCGCATAAGCGAAGCCGTGGTTTGCTGAATTCCAACCATCAGGGGACTGTCGTTTCCATTAATTATAATATCGGTAGCGGGAATCTCCAGCAGTTGGCGTTTCACGTCAGTGGTCAGTTCTCCGTCGAAGCCATCCGGTTCCAGGATGGTCAATACTTTCAAATCGACATAAGGGCGATAAGGTTCCATAATATCATCGGCCAGGCAATACGCATTGTATTTGTTGCGATGATGAATGCCCAGGGCAGGCAACATGCCACTGGCCACGAGCGACCGTGCTACCACCGCACGCAAGATGGCATACCCGTAATTTAGCAAATTGTTGGGCGGCCCGCCAAAACGACTTCTTCGAAATTCATTATCGAATAAGGAATTCCAGTAATAGGCGGCAGCCCGGGCCTCGTAATTATCAGGATCGCCACTTTTAACCTGAGATGCCCAGTATTCCATCCGATCTGTGTCTATGTCAAGCTGGCTGAGCAGGGCTGCCTGGTTTAAAATTTTCTTTTTAATGGTCTGCTGCCACAGGTTCTTTTTTAGGGGCAGGCTTGCATCAATCTGGTATTTAAGTTTTTCTGTGTAGGTGCTATGCGTTGCCAGCGGAAGCATTAATCCCACAGGAAGGTGGCTGCTGTCGTTGGTAAGAACCGCCACATTATTCTCTACCAGCGATTGCAGGACGGCATTGGTAATCCTGATCTGATAATGATCCAGAATAATCATTCCGATGTCTTCAATGGGTACCGTCTTTTTGGTATCATCGCCTAACTCAATGGATAACTGGTTCTTACTTTTAGACAAATAGCAGGAATTTCCAAAATAAAGGGTTCGTTTGATCATTTATTTTAGTTTTAATTACTTGAGTAGTACTTCAAAATCAAGTTTTTTAATATTCACCGATGGTTACAATTTTCCCAACGTGATTAATACGGACTTTAATTATTTTTTCAAGATTTGAAGAACTTTGAATTACTTTATATGTAATACCTTTTAAATTGTTATTTACTTCAACATTTGTTTCTAAATGATGTCTAAACCAAAAACCTGATAACAGAGACCCAATCTTCTGTACCCTATATAAATTGGGGCTAATTAAACTTGCATTATCAGGATTGAGCAAATCAATTTCGCCTGGGTCAAAACCATCGGAAGGAAAAACAAAGTATTCGTTTTGCTTCATTGTGTATAAAAATTCCCAGCCCAATTCTTGTTTAAAGGTTTTGTTGATCACTGGAAGGTCTTGATTTTTTCTTTCAACTGCCTCGAAAAATGACACAACATCTTCCTGTAAATTTCCTTTCTCATCCCTATATATTGCAACATGATGATTATTTCCCGTACTCACAAAATCAACTGGTTGTTTATTACCCTTTTCGTCTAAAATATAATTACCAAAATGGTCTTTTTTGGAATGAATTGGGATGGCATTATTGACCCCTGAAATCGTCACCCGTTTTATGCTAATTCCTTTTTTCTGATTCAACCAAATTGGGTTTTCCTCAAGATTTGAGAATGCCTTTTTAGGATCATCATTAAAAGAATGAAGTCGGTCTTTAAGAATCCTTTTGACACCACTGTCAATAATCTTATCCAATACCAAATCCGAAGAAATATCTTTCCTTGTGGTCAGAAAATTTTCTTCCCATACCAACTTGACTTTCTCAGGTAATTTTACAGTACTCCCTTCATCCAGAAAAATTGGATTTTTAATTAGTGAGTTTTTACCACCAAAGGCTTTTTTTGGATCATTTTCAAATTCTGCCAGTCTTTTTAAAAGAGCCTCTCTGTGCTTTAGGTTTGCAACCAATTTGATTCTGTCCAAATCAAACTTAGTCCCGATTCTTTCATCCTTTGAAACATATCTTTTTATATTCCCGTATATTGTTTCTTTATGCAATTGCCCCCGGGGTGTTGATTGAATTTTTTCAACATAATTGCCCATTCCCTTAACTTTTATTTTGTTTTTGTTTCTAGTAACCACTTTATTTTTAGACTTAAACGAAACTAATATGCTTTCCAAATGCTTTTTGGATTCAGCTCTGAAAACAGATATAGGTAAGGGCGAAACAAAAATTAGCTTGTTATTATTATCTCTCTTTAAATACTTCTGCTCTATACCATATATGGAACCAGATTTATCGCTCCTGGCATTCAAATTATTCAAATATTGAATGAATGCAGGCTTAGTGAATGCAACCGTTAAAGCATCCATGGCATGATGGCGATGATCGTTACGTTTCGTCCAGTCAATAATGCGGTTTTCATTTTGTCCATTTTTCCCTTCTATGCTTTCTACCATTCCCAGTTTTTCGTACTTGGGTAAATTTAATTCCTTCAATACATTAATCAGTTGCCAATCGCTTCTTAAACGATCGGTAATACTTCCCGACGTAGAATTTACAGTTCGTACTACTTCTTCCAGCATTTGCTTAGCTTTTTTTGCGATGTATTGACTATTGCGCAAATCGCGCTCGATAAAATCATCCGGAATGTTGGAACCCTTCATTAATAATTTATTGTACTTAGCCTTACTGATGACTTTTGTCTTGTACATTTTTTCAACACGGGTCAGATATTGATTAAATTCTGACTCATTATATTTTTCTATTAAGTAATCATAAGCAGTGTAATTTCCCTTTTCAATATTTACACTCCTAACTGAAAGAGTTTTATTTGAAAATGAATCATCGAATAACCTTGCCTGAGGTATGATATGTTCAATATCAAATTCTTTTGAAAATAGTTTTTCCTTTGAAATATACGTGTTGGTGTACAAGGTTTTAAACCCATTCGTTTCAAGCTCCTTCCATAATTTATATCTGGTAATATCATTTTTCGTGACTTTAGATATTCCAAAATCAGTTCGAAGAAGATTTCTGATCATGTCATGCTCAACAGCTCCGGCATTGATGTTTTTTGTCATGATTTCTCTTTCCTTTGCACTTTTCTTCAATTCTCGGGCTAATTCGATTCTTATCTCATCCGGTTTCCCTAAATTTTTATCATTAATGATTGCATTAACAACATTTATCATTTGATTTAGAATCTTTTCAACTACCGGATTTCTTAATGAATTTTTTGGTAATAGATCCAATTTACCTTTAAGCTCGCGTTTTGTTAATTCTTCTTTTGTTAGAAAAGAAGAATGATTGTAGCCGGCATAACTACATGCTAAATCATAAGTATTTTCCTTTTTTAAATAAGGCAGTATTTTCCGAATGGCTTTGGCTGAAAGGTTTCCGTAATCGCCTTGTAAAGGAATATTGACAAAAAGTTTAGCATATTCTATATTGAATCCAAACTTTTCCGAGATTATTTTAGCAAGGTTTTTATCATCTTCCGCTGAATAAAGAAGATGCCATAGTTTCATTAGTGGTTGTTTATCAAACTCGTTTCCATGAGCATCAGCATCAAAAAACAATATTTCTGTATTAAAACCCAATTCTAAAAATTTTGTACTCACTATCTCATTAATTTCATCAGATTTCATTTTTGAGAAGGTACATTCTTCTCCTTCGAATTCTAGAATTTTCTCATAAATAGAATATAGAGCCGCGTTTGTCCTATTGCCTTCAATATCCTTATAATTAAGGTCGAATTCTTTTGGATTTTTTACCAATACTTTCAGAACATCACTATTTGACAACTTTTCCTTAATGTTCAACTCATTAAAAAGCAATTCTTTTGCATCTAGGCTCGGACAAAATTTTTCATGAGAGATCAAGTTTGTCAATTCAAGATTATTTAAAATCTGCCATATTTTAAACTCCTGAAATAAAGGAGACGATTTAGGAATGACTTTGTGATATTTTTCAAATTCACAATTGCTGATTAAATGTTTTTGAGATTTGAGCCTACGTTGGTAAAAGATAATGACATCTCTAATCTCTTTTTTGAGTTCATCGGTCAACTCCGGATAAAATTCTTTTTGTTTTTCCCATAAAATATTGAACTCATCCAGGTAATCCTGCCTATAGAAGACTTGATTTTTCAATCTTGAATGACGATTCTGTTCGAGTTGTTTAAAGAGAAATTGACCCACTGTTTGTTTATAGAAATACAGCTCTTTACTTCGGTCACTTATCGCACCGAGATAGCCACTTGAATTGCTGATTTGATTGTTAATTTCAGAAAATACGATCGCAAGTTGTTCTAAATTCAATTGTTCATTTAGTCCATTTACCCTCCATAAATATAATTCCCGTTTTTTTTCTTGAGCTCCCCCGGATTGTTTGACCCCAACAATTTTGAACGGATCCCTGCAAATTGCCCAGGTCTGTGTCTTATTTTTATTTTTCAAATTTTCCCACAACTCCACTGTTAAAATTGTCGGATAAAACTTCTGCTGAAAATCCCATATTTCATGGAATTCCTTTTGTAAGTCAGAGCGATAAAAATCAGGGATATATTTCTTACCACTCTCCAGAATTTTGAAACCATATTGTCCGGGAGTAAAATTGTTTTCATAAAGATATTTTGCTATTTCCATCCCATCAATTGCCGTTCCTTCATCTTCAGTTTTAGCTTTTCTACTACTTTTGTAACCTCGCTTTTTATTAATCATCAGCAGAACTTTGCCAAAATCATTTAAACTAATTTTTTCATCTGCAGCCCTGGCTCTCAATTTATAGGTTGAAAAAGTTGTTTTTTTGCCATCTTCATTTAGTAAAGTAGTTTTAGAAATTATTTTATTTTCAATTAAAATTTCAATTAATTCCTTACGTCTCAATTGATACCTATCCAAATTTCTTCTTGCTCCCCTTTTCAATGTCCTATCAGCATTTAATGAAATGGCTTTCCCTTTTTGAAAGTCTGATTCTTCATCAGTGGTTAAAGGGATCACTCTAACTCCTATCTTTACAATTGAAGATGTTTCCTGATTCGTTTCAGCCTCATTTACGAATGCCCATCCAATAGAAGTTGTACCTAAATCCAGTCCTAAAATGTTTTTCATAATTTTTGATTTTAAAATAATTTACTAT
>JACZJI010000062.1 GCA_014860665.1 Bacteroidales bacterium
GTTGATTGAAGAGATAGACCGGAGCATTGATGTAATTAGTCAATAAATCATAAATTGAGTAAAGATTTATTAAATATCAAAGTAATCATCGCAGGAAGACCTTACAAAATGAGTATTGTTGCAGAACAGGAGGAAGCCGCAAGAAAAGCAGCACAATTGATAAACGATACAATAAAGGAGTTTGCACACTCGTTTGAATATAAGGATCAGCAAGATTTACTGGCAATGGTTGCCTTGCAAAATGCTGTAGGGAAAATTGAACTTGAAAGGGAGAAAAACTTCAGAGACAAAGAGATGGAGAAAAAACTGAAGGAAATAGATGAAGTATTAAGTGCACAATTATCTATTGAATAAAACGTTCTTATACAAAGATATACCCGCATAATCTTATGTTTGTAAACTCAACACTACAAACTTTGGGGTTGGCTTAGCGAATTCTAGAACAGGCCTGTTTACCCTCGTGGAATTTGCCATTGTGGCAGACACTGGAAGTTCGAAAATTACGGCTGCCCTATTCAATGTTATTTAGGAGTTTACTGTAACTCCACGGTTATGCGGGTTTTTCTTTTCCAAGTGCTTGCCGGCACAAAACAATTTATCTATGGAAAACATCATACTAGCCAGTTTATTTATACTGGTTGCCTTCGGGCTCGGTATCGCCGTGACCTACTTCTTTTTGAAGAAGGCATTGCTCAAAAAAAGCGAGGCGATACTGGTCGAAGCAGAGGAAAAGTCGGAGGTGATTAAAAAAGAAAAGATCCTCCAGGCCAAAGAAAAATTCTTACAATTAAAATCCGAGCATCAAAAAGTTATTGACGAAAAAAACAAAAACATTCAAAAGCTGGAAAACCGAGCACTTCAAAAAGAAGCCAGCGTATCTCAAAAACTTCAGGAACTTCAACGTAAAGGTAACGAATTAGAAAAACAGAAAGCAACCATCACCAGCCAATTTACAGCCCTTGAAAAGAAAGAAGAAGAGATAGAAAAATTACGGACCGATCAAATCAGCCAGTTGGAAAACATCAGCAGACTTTCTGCTTCAGAAGCTAAGGAACAGCTGATTGAGAATATGAAGGGCGAAGCAAAAATGGAAGCCATGGTGATGATCCGGGAAATTACAGAAGAAGCGAGGCTTACTGCAGAAAGAACAGCAAAGAAAATCGTTATTGAAACCATTCAGCGAACTGCAGCTGAACATGCTATAGAAAACACCGTTACAGTTTTCAATATTGCCAGTGAAGACATCAAAGGACGGATCATAGGCCGAGAAGGCCGCAACATCAGGGCGCTGGAAGCCCTTACAGGCGTTGAAATTATCATTGACGATAGTCCCGACGCTATTTTGCTCTCAGGATTTGACCCCATTCGACGTGAGGTTGCCAGACTTTCGCTTCAGAAACTGGTTTCAGATGGACGGATACATCCCGCCCGTATTGAGGAAGTTGTTGCAAAAACAATTAAGGAAGTGGATCAGGAAATTATGGAAACTGGTAAAAGAACCGTTATCGACCTTGGTATTCACAACCTCAATCATGAGTTGGTCCGTTTGGTTGGTCGGATGCGTTACCGTTCATCCTATGGACAGAATCTGCTCTCCCACTCTATCGAAGTGGCCAATCTTTGCGCTACAATGGCTGCCGAGTTGGGACTTAATCCAAAAAAAGCCAAACGTGCCGGTTTGTTGCATGACATTGGTAAAGTTGCAGAGAATGAAGCAGAATTGCCCCACGCTTTACTTGGCATGAAGCTGGCAGAGAAATATAAAGAAATGCCGGATGTATGCAATGCCATCGGAGCTCACCATGATGAAATTGAAATGGAAACATTGATCGCACCTCTTGTTCAGGTCTGTGATGCCATTTCAGGAGCTCGTCCGGGTGCACGTCGTGAAGTAGTTGAAGCTTACATCCAACGCCTTAAAAAGCTTGAGGAGCTGGCTCTTACATATCCTGGAGTTGTCAAAACCTATGCCATCCAGGCTGGACGTGAACTCCGTGTTATCGTAGCTGCAGATAAAATTTCTGATGATGAAGCTAACGGCTTATCTTTTGACCTTTCCAGAAAGATTCAGGAAGAAATGACTTATCCTGGTCAGATTAAAATTACTGTAATCAGGGAAACACGGTCAATTAGCTACGCTAAATAGTAAGAAGTCGGAAGACTGAAATCAGTAAATTACAAATAATTAATAGAGGATGTTATCGAAAGATGATGTCCTCTATTACTTTTGCGCCCACCTCTTTGTTAAGCATGTCGACCAGCTTGGAACGAGCCATAGACAGTTCACTGCGTAGAACAGAAGAATCCAGTTTTACGTAAAGGATACCGCTCTTTATGGAGAGATGAGTTGTATGTCTGGCAAAGATGCCACCTACGACTTTCTCCCATGAGTTAATAACACGTGTTTCCTGAAGCTTTCCACCTAGCCTGTAAGCGTTTATTAATTCATCAAGAACCTCTTTCAGCGTATATTCGTTTTTTCTTTTAATCATCTATTTCTCTTACAGTGCCTTTTTCCACAAAAAATATTTTGTGGTCAATTTTTATTTTTTCAAATATGGATTTAATCCTCTGGTGTTGTGTGTCAGTTATAAAAACCTGACCAAAATTTTCCTGACTTACCAGCTCTACAATCTGAGAAACCCTGTCATCATCTAACTTATCAAAAATATCGTCGAACAAAAGGATTGGTTTAAATCCCTTTTTCAACCGGGTATATTCAAACTGAGCCAGTTTAATTGCTACCACAAAGGACTTTTGCTGCCCCTGAGAACCAAATTTCTTGACCGGGAAACCATCTATAAGGAAAATCAAATCATCCTTATGAATACCTTGCGTGGTATATCTGGCAATACGATCACGTTGGAGTGAATTCTCCAAAAGCTGTTTTAGACTTTCGTTCCCCATTTGTGATGAATAAACCACTTCTACCTGTTCGCTGCCTCCTGATAAATAGCGATAATACTCTTCAAACAAGGGGTTAAAATCCCGTAGAAAATCTTTCCTTTTCTCATGAAGACTTTCTCCAAGTTCAATTAGTTTTTCATCCCAGATGGTGAGCGAAAGCTCATCAAAATAATGCTGTTCGGCAAAGTTCTTCAGCAGAATATTCCTCTGCAGCAATGCTTTATTGTATTCAAGCAAATCGTTAAGGTAAACCTTATCAAATTGCGAAATCACGCCGTCAATATATTTACGTCTGGTTTCGCTACCCTCATTTATCAAATCACGATCATAAGGAGAAATCATCACCAAAGGAATCTTGCCTATATGATCGGCAAGGCGTTCATAATCCTTTGAATTATAACGAAACTGTTTTTTTTGATTTCTTTTTTGTATACAGCTGATTTTATCATCCTGGTCATTCTGGATATGATAGAACCCGTGAAGAGCGAAGAAATCTGCATCGTGATTAATATTCTGAGAATCGATGGGATTGAAATAGCTTTTGCAAAATGAAAGATAATAGATTGCATCCATAACATTCGTTTTTCCTGCACCATTACCTCCTACCAAACAATTGATTTTATCACTGAAATTCAGATCAGCTTCCGAATAATTCTTGAAATTGCTTAAAATGAGATGGGAAAGGTTCATATTCTCTATTAACTTTCAGGAAATAAAAATACAAAATATGTGAGAGGAAAGTCGCGACTGTCTAAAGAATTTGGTTTATAATAATTCCAGGAAAACCATAAGATTTTCATTTTCGTTAAAGGGAAGGTAGGGTAAAACTTCTTTTAATCATCTTATTAGTGAAAGCAAAAATGTTTTATCCACTTTAAAAATAAAACGCTATGAAAAAGAAAATTTCCAGGGTACTTGCCTTTATCCTCGCAGGCATAATCCTTTCAGGAGTTGCTTTTTCGACTCCTCTCAATGCCTCCTCATTGCGTCAAGCTCAATCTGAAGAAGATACGATGACTTACGCAGTTTACCAGGGACGTTTACTTGACAATACTACGCACGAGAAAATTTCTTATGCAAGTATTTTTGTCCAGGGACAAAACGTCTCCTCTATCTCCAACAGTCAAGGTGAATTCGTTATTAAAATAGAAAAAAACAGTGATGCAAAGAACCTTGTTATTTCACATTTAGGGTACAAGAATCTTGTTGTTTCATTGAATGAAATGAAACACAGAATGAATACCCTTTATATGGAACCAATTTCGGTTGCTTTGAACCAGGTCTATGTGAGACCAGGTCCGGTAGATCAGATTATTCAGAAAGTAATTGAAAACGAAGACAAGAATTATTCTCTTGAGGCAAATCAGATGACCGGCTTCTACCGTGAATCTATCCAAAAAAGAAGTTCTTATGTTTCTTTGGCTGAAGCTGTTGTGAATATCTACAAAGCACCTTACAAAGGTCTTTCTGAAGACCAGGTAAGAGTTGTTATCGGAAGAATGGGAAATAATGTCAAAAGAATGGATACTCTGCTCTTCAAACTTCAGGGTGGCCCTAACACTGCCCTCTTGCTGGACATTATTAAAAATCCTTATGTATTACTGAATCCTGACATGATTTATAAGTACAACTTCAGTCTGGAAAACGAAGTAAAGATCGATAACAATCTGTTTTATGTTATTGCCTTCAGTCCGATCAGTAAAGTTGGTATACCGCAGTATTTCGGGAAATACTATGTAGAAGTTGGATCATATGCATTGGCTTATGCTGAATTCAGGTTGGATTTGAATAATCCTGAGGAAGCTGCCGAGTTGTTTATCCAGAAAAAACCTGCCGGTGTTAAAGTAACACCTACATATGCTGATTATATTGTAAAATATAAAGAGCAAAATGGTAAGTGGTACTTCAACTATGCCAAAGGCGAAGCTTCCTTTAAGGTGAAATGGAAGAAAAAACTGTTCTCATCGCACTATACTACAACATTTGAAATGGCCGTTACAGACCGGTTTGACAAAGACGTAGTGAAATTCAAGCCAAGAGACCGTTTCAGACCTAACGAAATATTCACTGAATCTATGGAAGCATTTCAAAATAAAGACTACTGGGGAAAATACAATATCATTCAACCTAATGAGTCCATTGAATCAGCTATCAGTAAATTCAAGAGAATTCTGAAAAGAGAAGGGAAATAGTATCTTCATTTTCAGCGAAATTAGCATGAAATTATTTCGTATCTTGAATCAAAATTTCGACCATTGAAAGCGTTTGAAAAACATCTGTTGAAAAGCATCAAGCGGGGGGACATAAAATCCTATGAGTTCTTATTCAGGCTACATTATGAACCCCTGCTTAGCTATTCAATTACGATTACTAAATCGGAAGCAGATTCGGAAGAAGTGATACAGGATTTGTTTTATAAAATTTGGAAGGACAGGAAAAATCTAAATATAAAGCACTCCATTTCTTCCTACTTGTACCAGTCAGTTTTTCATAACAGCCTTCAGGTTTTGAAACGGGGAAAACTAAATGAGAAATACATCCAATACTCATTAAATCAGCCCCACCAGGATATAGATCCGGTAGAAATATTGAAATACGAAGAACTTAACCGTGCTTTCTTTCAGCTAATGGAAGAGCTACCTGAAAAAAGAAGACTTATTTTTAAGATGAATCGTATACAAGGATTAAAATATCAAGAGATTGCGGACGAACTTTCGATTTCTTTGAAAACAGTAGAAAAGAACATGACACTGGCACTTCAATATTTCAGGGAAAATCTTGAAGATTACACTTTTAACTAACATCTACAACAGAATAGATAAAGAACAACTAAAATGAAAGCACAAAACGACTTTCTGAAAAAAACAGGATACTTGTACAGCAAAAAGACTGACGAAGCATGGTCGGATTTGCTAAACAAAATGGAGCATGAAGAAGCCCCTGAATTGAAGCCATCATTCTTTTCTTCCTGGGCTTTCAGGGTGGCTGCTGTTTTGGTGGTTCTTCTGGGACTTGCCTGGGGAATTCAGCAAATGATAAACACAAAGACAGAAAAAATAGAAACCGCTTCATTCCAAAAGCAAGTAGTACTACCTGACGGTTCTGTAGCATATTTAAACGGGAATAGCGAGCTGACATATCCAAAAAAATTCAATCCTACAAATAGAATTGTCAAGCTAAGCGGCGAGGCTTTTTTCAAAGTGACAAAAAATCCGGTTAAACCTTTTATAGTCGAGACTCAGTCTGCACGAATCAGAGTGTTAGGCACCTCATTTAACGTTTTGGCACCATTGGGAGCCAACCGGGTTGAAGTTCTTGTCAAGACAGGAATAGTGAGTCTTTCTCCAATTCATAACCAAAAAGACAAGCTATACCTGAAAAAAGGAGAATTTGGCCTAATGGAAGCAGGAAAGACTCAGAGGGCTATAGATCCAGGCGAAAATTACCTCTCATGGCAGACTAAAAAGTTCCAATTCAAAAATGAGAATCTAAAAAATGTAACCGAAGTCTTAAGTCATGCTTATGCCACTCACATTTTGCTGGAATCAGATTCTCTGGAACAACTTCGTCTTACATCCACCTATAATCAGGTTAGTCTTGAGACTATTATAAAATCATTATGTTTGACATTTCATTTAAAATCTAACCAGAATGGTGATGAAATAATATTAAGTGCTGTAAACTAAACTGTTTTATGAGTTTTGTTAAAAAACTTCTGGCTTCCGTAATATTTATTTTTCTGATGGAAGGTAGTTTGTTGGCACAGCAAAATGCTCTTTACCAACATATTTCTATCAGATTCAGAAATATTTCGGTTGATTCGGCACTCAGAATTCTTGAAAACAAAATTCATCTTGATCTTACTTACAATTCAAATCTTGTTCCTCAAAATAAAACAATTACCGCAAATTTTGACTCTATCCCGCTTTCTATTATACTGGATAGTCTTTTACAGCGACCATTAATACAGTACCGCATCTTAGACAACCAACTAATCTTTTATGAGAAAAGCGATACTACATCCCTGTCAACGACAAAAATTCATAACGCAAAAACAGTAGTTGGAAAAATTGTTGATAGAGTTACGAATAAGACTCTACCTTACAGTTCCATCAGCATTTTACACAAAAACATTGGGGTAATCAGTAATGAGGATGGAATTTTTATGTTTAAAATTCCATCCAAATATTTTAATGATACACTGGTTATAAGCCACTTAGGATATTTTCTATACACAGTACCGGTTCCCAAAATTAAGGATTTTAAAATCTATAAAATGAACGTAAGGTCAGTTTCGCTTCCTGAGATCCTTATCCGAAACACATCAGCATCAGAATTGGTAAAGCGTGCTATTTCAAAAATTCCAGAGAATTACTTTAGCGGTCCCTATATGATGCGTTCGTTTTATAGGGAAATAGTGAAACGCGACAATAAATATATGTCTTATACAGAGGCCATTCTCGACATTTATAAACGCCCTATGCGCCCTACCCTCTTTCATGATGAGGTAAAGTTGGTAAAAGAAAGGAAGTATACAGAAATACGTCCCAAAGATACTGTGGCCTTTAAGCTAAAAGGTGGTATTGAAGCGATTTTAAATCTGGATATAATCAGAAATCCTTTAGGGTTCATTCAATCAAATAATTCCGATTATCAATACAATATGATAAATATGGAATTCTTAGGTGGCAGGCTGGTATATGTAATCAGTTTTACCCCAAAGGAAGAAAGCGATGAACCTGAATTTGAGGGTGAAATGTTCATTGATTCCGAAACAATGGCAATTTTACAAATACGATTTGGATATTCCCGGAAATCGCTTAAAAAACTTAAAGATTTGTTCATCGTAAAAACGGGCAAAAACATCAAATCATATCCCATCGAAAACAGTTATGAAGTTTCTTACCAGAGTTTCGACGGAAAATATTATGTTCATCATATTTTAGGCAATATTGGTCTGAAAGTCAAACGTAAAAAGAAATGGTTACCGTCTCATTATAACGTTACTTTTGAGATGGTGGGAACCGATATAGAAAACAAAAGCCCTATCAGATTTGTAGCATCACAGACAATCAAGCCCAACCGTATATTTTCAGATATGATTTCCGGTAGTGAAACCACTTTTTGGCAAAATGACAACATTATACTACCTGAAACTGACATCACAAAAGCACTTAGAAAATTTAAGATGGAAGATCTGGAGATAAAGAAATAAGGCTTTGAACTACACCTGATCAAAATCTTCCACGCCCAAATGAATCCAGTGAAGTAGCAAGTGTGAAATAATTCGGAGAACCTGCCATATGGTAAGTCGTCCGTGCATAATTGATCTGAAAATGAGAGATTCGTATTCCTATCCCCCAACTAAAGCCTACCAACCCCTGCCTTTCACTTATGGTCAGCTCTTTACGTCGCAGGTAATTGTATCCGGCTCTCAGTGTAAGATTTTTTCCAAGATACAATTCGCCACCAAAAATAAAATGCCTCATGAGTTTGTCTCCAAGATTCGCAACACCTGTTAGATGCACAGGATTTCCGGTTAACGGGTCAATTCCCCCGGCAGGATTCAATGAGTCGGCCATACTTAAGTTCCATTTTTCCATATGATCAATACCTATACATAGCCTTAAAGGGACATGTTCCAGCCGTTTAGAAACTGCCGCCTGGATATCAAAAGGCAATGGTGAGGTAACTCCCGAAACATATCCTTTCAACTGTGTGCCTATATTGGAAGCTACTAAAGAAAAAGTCCATCCATTTTCATTACGATAAGTTCCAGCAACATCAACAGCCAGGCCTAAAGCCTGATAAGTTTCATAATATGAATAAATGAGTTTTCCGGAAGCGCCAATAGAAAAATTTGGTCCTAATTGTCTTCCCCAACCAATGTTCAGATTATAATCTGCAGCACCAAAAGTCCCACTCACCGTACCATCTGTGTTTGCATAAACGAACTTTCCGTAGTTGATATACTGTAGACTTGCCAGAAAGCTTCCTGCATGGTTAAAAGTTCTTGAATATTGTGCCAAACCATAGTTGACCCCGGCAAAGAAGTTGACATAAGACAGCGCCATGTCATTATTCATCTGATCGTTGATGAGTGATGGATTTACAAACCCAAGGGTAATATCATTATCATAAATGGCTGCCATTTTACCGCCTAAAGCTACTGTTCTCGCAGAAACTGGTTGCTCTAAAAAGGTAAAAGCATACTGTCCGTTATTCTGTGCAAGCAAAAAAATTGGCAATAATTGAAACAGAATGAAAAGATATTTGCGCTTCACGGGCAACCGGGAAATTAATTGGTTAAATAAAAGTCGAAATTATAATTTATTTCCACTCCTTTGTCGAATATACTATGCATTTCTTTGCAGACATAAAAATTTTTAATCATAAGTCAAACACTGAAGCCATTGTAAGCTTTAATAATTTTTCTTCCTGATGCGTCGATCGAATGAAATTATTGTACAAAATTTTGACGATGCCCTTATCCTGGAAGGTGACACCGAACCCTAACCTCCGGGAGACTAGTTTTTATTATTATTCACCCCCCCAAAGCTGTACCAAGTCCGTTGCAAAGCTGATATAACTTCGTATTTTCTTCTGATCTTCCTTTGACCTTCTTCGGATAAAATGGCAATTCAATGAAGAAAGTCAGAAGAAAACCAGACTGAAGTCAGGTATTAGATCAGCGTTGGTACGGACTTAAACCAGAGTCGCACCGAAGCTGAACTTTGCAGAAAAGGGCCCCTCCGTCCACATTTTGGGATTTAACGATTGAAATTTCATATCATAATATCTAATTGAATCATTTGTGCGGATCATAACTTTTGCAACGAAGACTTCGATAGAAAATTCCGGTGAATGGGTTAAATCTTCTTTAACACCGGTTATCCTTATAGGATCAAGAACAAGACCCATTATTTTTATATCCCAGGTTGAAAAAGAAGTTTTGCAGATGTCTTACTCTTTCCAAATTGCATGAAATAAAAAAAGCCCGGCTTTTGCCGGGCTTTTTTTATTACGATAATATCAGATTACGCATTATGTAACTTTCTGATGAGGTTCAGGGCACTTCCTGCCTTAAACCATTCAATCTGGTTGGCATTGTAAGTATGATTTGCTGGAATTTCTTCAACTGAGCCATCTGCATGATTTAAAACTACAGTTAGTTGTTTGCCTGGAGCAAAACTCATAAGCCCTTTAACAGCAATCGTATCACTTTCAAGCACTTTTTCGTAATCTGCTTTATTAGCAAATGTGAGTGCCAAAACGCCCTGTTTCTTCAGGTTTGTTTCGTGGATACGGGCAAATGAGCGTACAAGTACAACTTTCACACCAAGGAAACGGGGCTCCATAGCTGCATGTTCACGAGAAGAACCTTCACCATAGTTTTCATCACCTACGACAATTGAACCAACACCAGAATCACGATAGTCTTTAGCTGCTTCAGGAACAGCTTTATAAGTTCCGTCAAGCTGATCTTTCACTGAATTAGTTTGATCATTGAAATAATTCACAGCACCAATCAGCATATTCTGTGAAATATTTTCAAGATGACCACGGAAACGCAACCATGGACCAGCCATTGAGATATGATCGGTAGTACATTTTCCCTTTGCTTTGATAAGCAGTTTCATCCCCTCAATATCTTTTCCATTCCATTCTTTAAATGGGGTAAGAAGCTGCAATCTGTCTGAGTTTGGTTTTACAACTACTTCCACTTTTGAACCATCTTCAGCAGGAGCCTGGAAACCTGGATCTTCAACGGCAAATCCTTTAGGGGGATAGACCAAACCTTCAGGGATGTCTAACATAACTTTTTCTCCATCTTCATTTACCAGTGCGTCTGTAAGCGGATTAAAATCAAGACGACCAGATAATGAATAACACATTACCATTTCTGGAGAAGCAACAAAAGCATAGGTATTGGGGTTACCGTCGTTACGTTTTGCAAAGTTTCTATTGAATGAAGTGACAATAGAATTTTTGTGACCGTCTTTAACTGATTCACGATCCCATTGTCCGATACAAGGGCCGCAGGCATTAGCCAGTACAACAGCGCCCATGTTTTCGAATTCAGCTGTCAGACCGTCGCGTTCGATTGTGTATCTTACCTGCTCCGACCCAGGGGTAATAAAGAGTTCTGATTTAATCTTAAGTTTCTTTTCAACGGCTTGTCTTGCAATGCTGGCAGCGCGAGTAATATCCTCGTATGATGAATTGGTGCAGGAGCCAATCAAACCGGCTTCCATTTCTAATGGCCAACCATTTTCTTTAGCTACCTCTGCCAGTTTTGAAACCGGTGTACGCAAATCAGGTGTGAATGGACCATTCAAAGCAGGTTCTAGTTCTGAAAGGTTGATTTCAATTACCTGATCAAAATATTTTTCCGGGTTAGCATAGACCTCATCATCACCTGTCAGATAAGGAGCAACCTTTTCAGCCAGTTCAGCAACATCAGCACGTCCTGTCTGACGGAGATATTCTGCTGCATTTTCATCAAAACCAAATGTTGAGGTCGTAGCACCAATTTCAGCCCCCATGTTACAAATCGTGGCACGACCTGTTGCAGACAAAGCACGAGCACCTTCGCCAAAATATTCTACAATAGCACCGGTACCACCTTTAACAGTAAGAATGTCAGCAACTTTTAAGATTACATCTTTAGGAGCAAGCCATCCACTTAATTTTCCTGTAAGTTTTACTCCAATAAGTTTCGGAAACTTCAATTCCCATGGCATGTCAGCCATCACGTCAACTGCATCGGCACCACCCACACCAATTGCAACCATACCAAGGCCACCAGCATTAGGAGTATGAGAGTCCGTACCAATCATCATTCCACCCGGGAATGCATAATTTTCAAGTACAACCTGATGAATAATTCCGGCACCGGGTTTCCAGAAACCAATTCCGTATTTATTTGAAACGGTCGAAAGAAAGTCATAGACTTCCTGATTTGTAAAATTTGCTTTTTCCAGATCCTCACCCGCACCGTCTTTTGCCTGAATAAGGTGATCACAGTGAACACTTGAAGGAACAGCAGTAGTTTTCTTACCAGCCTGCATAAACTGAAGCAGAGCCATTTGTGCTGTTGCATCCTGCATAGCTACCCTGTCAGGACGGAAATCAACGTAGGAAACACCGCGTTTGTATTCCTGGGTTGGAACTCCCTCGTCGAGATGCGCATAAAGAATTTTTTCGGATAACGTTAAAGGTTTTTTCAGCAGTTTCTTAGCTGCTTCTACCCGTTCAGGAAAACTGGCATAAACCTTTTTGACCATTTCAATATCAAATGCCATAATTAATTATTTAAACGTTAGTTTGTGATTAATAATCAGTTGTTGTTTGTTTTTAGCAAACGGTTGCAAAAGTAGCAATTTTAGTCGAGGAAATGAAGTTAAAAAACCTCGAAAAATCAAAACAAAACAATAAAACTGTTGAAATTAATCGATAAGCCCGCGGCCGGTTTTCTTGATGCGTTCATCAGTTTTAAATTCGCTGATAAGCTTGTCAAGTACGCCGTTGATGAAAATCTTGCTCTTAGCAGTGCTGAAATATTTGGCTAACTCAATATATTCATTCATAGTTACTTTCACCGGAATAGTATTCATCTCCAGTAATTCTACTATGGCCATTTTCAACAAAATAACGTCTATTAAAGGAATCCGGTCGTAGTCCCAGTTTTTGGTCTTTCCCTCTACGATTTTTGAATACTCATCATCGTTCAAAATCACCTTACGGAAAAGTGTACGAGCAAAATATTCATCATCGTTTACTTTCTGTCCGGAGGTTTTATAAATACCGGGAAGGGAACTATCAACAGTAAATTTTGTGGTAATTGAATCAACAAAATTCACGAGCAAAATATTTGTAAGATCATACCCCTCGGTAAAATACATATCCTTTTCATCATAATATGAACGCAAGATCTCGAAATCAAGCATCAGGCGATCAATTACCTTAATGACGAACTTTTTATCCTCTTCAAGAGAATCTTCAGTTTCGGAAAGATATTTTGCGTAGAAATCAGAATTTCGCAGTAAATGATAAAATTTCAGAAACATCTCCTGTTCCTGGGACCAGTTAACTTTCAGTACTTCTTCCTTTTTCAGAAAGTCACGATTGTCGTCTAATAAAGTCAGCACACGGTTATTTACAAATTTCAGATTGGGATTCAAATCTTCCTCTGTGGGGAAATATTTGTTTTTGTTTTCCTCAATCCTTACCAAGGTAAAACGTCTTACTTCAACCAGAAAAGAAAGCTGATACACAAACAATTCATAAAGCTTATCAATACTTTTTAGAAGTTGTTTTTCTCCAACCGGTAAACTTTCAAATCCACCGGAATACCAACTGTAGAGAGCCTGAAGAGCTTTAATACGGAGATGCCTTCTGTATAACATGAATTGTCTCTATTAGAACGAACTGAAAAAATTAGGCGGCAAATTTAGGAATATTTTAATTGGAAGACTTCGAAATAAAGGAATTTTGTTTTTCGCTTTGCGCAAATGTTTCAAACAACAACAAATTGCCTATAGGTATAAAAGTATCCGGCACCTCAATTTTAATTTAAAATTATTTTCAATAAGGCACATGAAATGCGGGGTATTTGTGTACTTTTATCTTTTATTTTTCGAAGATATGGAAGAATACAGAATCTTAATTGAAAAAGCCTGGGAAAATCGTGAACTTCTGTCAGATAAGTCAGTAAAAGAAGCGATAGAAGATGTAGTGGAGCTCATGGATAAAGGCAAATTAAGAGTTGCCGAACCTGTTAGTGATGGTTGGAAAGTGAATGAATGGGTTAAAAAAGCGGTCATTTTGTACTTCCCATTGAGAAAAATGGAAACGATAGAGGTCGGTATTTTTGAGTTTCATGATAAGATTCCTTTGAAACACCAATTTGCCCAACAGCAGGTGCGTGTAGTACCACATGGCTTGGCACGTTACGGCTCATATTTGGCACCAGGTGTGGTTTTAATGCCTTCTTATGTCAATATCGGAGCCTATGTAGACAGCGGTACAATGGTTGACACATGGGCTACAGTAGGTTCCTGTGCTCAGATTGGGAAAAATGTGCACTTAAGTGGTGGCGTTGGTATTGGAGGTGTACTGGAACCTGTTCAGGCAGCTCCTGTAATTATTGAGGACAACTGTTTTATTGGCTCCAGATGTATTGTTGTAGAAGGAGTCAGAGTAGGATCAGAAGCAGTACTGGGAGCTAACGTAGTTCTTACTAAAAGCACTAAAATAATAGATGTCAGCGGAAGTACTCCCGTAGAGCACAAATCTTATGTACCCCCTCGTTCGGTAGTAATTCCCGGAAGCTACACAAAACATTTTTCTGCAGGAGATTTTAATGTTCCCTGTGCCTTAATTATCGGTAAACGAAAAGCATCAACAAACCTGAAAACCTCGCTTAACGACGCATTACGTGATTTTAATGTTGCCGTTTAACTTATCTGGTTGCTCATATTTAAAGCGGGATTTTACATCATGGAGAGTCAAATAGAAATACAAAAAGAAATCGATAAAACGCTCGAATTTCTTAAAAAAGGGAAAGTTATCTTATATCCCACGGATACAGTATGGGGCATTGGTTGCGATGCAACAATTTATAAAGCAGTCAAAAAGATTTACAAAATCAAGCAGAAGGAAGATGAAAAAAGTCTGATCATCCTGCTCGATTCTCCCGAATCACTTGAAAAATATGTGGAAAATGTGCCTCCAATTGCCTATGATTTGCTGGAAAACGCAGTTAGTCCGATCACCATTGTTTATCCCAAAGCAAAAGACGTTCTCAAAAATATAAGAGCAGCGGACGGAAGCATTGCCATAAGAGTCATAAAAGATGATTTCTGCACTGAGCTGATCCGTAGATTAGGAAAGCCATTAGTATCCACATCTGCCAATCTTTCCGGGCATCCTGTTGCCACAACTTTCGATCAACTTGATGAGCGGATAAAAGAAAATGTAGATTATATTGTAGGGATTCATCATGCAAGAGTCGCCTCGGTAAAACCCTCTACCATAGTGACATTTGATGAAAATGGGGCACTGAAGGTAATTCGTCCCTGATTATAAAAATATGGAAGAATTTGGATTATTTACACTCTGAGATTGCATCAGCAATTCCGCAACTTTGGACTTAAACAACTTAAAATCAATAAGAGGCTTTGTTATGGTATCGGAACAACCTTGTTTCACCATATCAGCAAGATCGTTTGGGAAAGCAATTGCCGTCACAGCTAAAATGGGAACATCCTTGTAACCAGGAAGAGTCTTAATTTTTTTAACAAGGTCTAGCCCATAATAACCTTCATCCAGTTTCATATCCATAAGAATAAGGTTATAATTTTTTAGGTTGACCCATGTCATAACATCACGCGCGTGCGGCGCAATATCGACATCATAATCGTCTCTGAGAATTTGTTCGACAAGAAACTGACTGTTTCTGTCATCTTCGACATACAGGATTTGTTTTCTTCCTGATTGTGTCTTAATGTTTTTCATTTTGTCGGGGGAGTCGAGAATCATCATTTATTCAATTAGTTAATAATTAGTTTTCTTAACCGGAATAAAAACTAAAAAGGCGGAACCTTCGCCTACTTTACTTTTCAGCTTAATAAACCCTCCCAATAGCTCCACGTATTTTTTTGCGAGGCTAAGCCCTAGTCCTGTTCCTTCATATACCCTGCTATAGCCCATGCTTTCCTGTTGAAAATCCTCAAAAATGACTTTTTGATTCTTTTCCGATATACCGATACCCGTATCTGCAATATTTATTACAACATAATTTTGGTTGTCATCTACTTCATTCCCGACAGAAACACTTACCCATCCTTCATTTGTAAATTTAATAGCATTATCTAAAAGATTCTCAATTGTTCCGTGAATAAATTTCAAATCTGTAAACAAAGGGAAAGAATTCAGCGGATCATCAAAAATAATTTTCAAATTCTTTTTCTCTGCTTCCTCCTTATAATTTCTCACCAACTTTCGGATAACATCATTCAGGTCTACCTCGTAATAATCAGGTTGGAAATTCCCGGCCTCCATAGCCGAAATTTCTATTACAAGATTCAACGTTCTCAGAAGCCTTTGACCACTCTCCTGAATATATTGAGTCATTTCCCTGATTTCATCCAGATCGGTCGAGTCAGAAATTAGAGTAGAAAAACCCAGAATACCATTTAAAGGAGTCCGTAATTCGTGGCTCATATTTGTTAAAATGGCCGTTTTCAAACGATTAGCTTCTTCTACCTTTCTCTTCTCATTTAAAAGTTCCTCTTCAATTTCTTTTTCTTTTGTAACATCTCTTTTAATGCCCGCATAGCGAATCACCGAACCGTCTTCTCCGAAAACCGGGAAAAGAAAGGCTATCTCAGTATAGATAGAACCATCCTTTTTCTTATTTATTAAATATCCCCGCCAAACCATCCTGGAAGTCAATGTCTTCCACATATCCTCATAAATCTTTTCTTCAGTTAGTCCACTCTTTAGAATTCGAGGATTCTTACCAAGGACTTCCTTGTAAGTATACCCGGTTTTTTCCAGAAACGCACGGTTAACATATTCAATTTTTCCATCCTAATCCGTTATAACAACCGATAATGGATTTTGTTCAATAACTGTTGAGAGTTTCTTTATTTCAACAGCATCATTCTTTTGTTTTGTGATATCATAAAGTGTACCTATCGCAGCAATCTTTTCTTGATACATCGTTTGCGCGGCTGTATAATCAATCCATTTCGTTTCGCCGCTTTTTGTGATAATCTTAAACTGGTAATGGGAACTTACCGATTCCTTATTAATTCTCTGATGTCCCCTTTCTTTAATTATATCTCTGTGATCAGGATGAACAACATCCCAATAGTTCATCTTAAGTAGCTCCTCTCTTGAATATCCAAGTAAATTAGAAACAGCAGGATTTGTAAATAAAAAATGCTCTTGGTCATAGATAATTATACCAGCCGATGTACTTTCCATCAAAGTACGAAAAAGATTTTCAGAAGCCTGAAGCAAATCTTCAGAGTGTCTTTGTTCAGTAATATCAATCAGATAACCATACATGGTAACGATATTACCTTCCTCATCAAAATCGGCATAGGCGTTTTCCAAGACAACAATGGGCCTTCCATTTTTTGTAAACATTCTGAATTCGCGATTCTCAACTTTCTTTCCAGTTTTTAAGTCCTGATTCAACTTTTCTCTATCTTTTGGGTTTTCATATAAATTAGAGGTTCCAAAAGAATTAAGTTCCTGAAGGCTCTCGAATTCAAATATTTCCAAAACTTTCCTATTACAATAAAGAACCTCATTTTCGTTCTCCAGATAATCCCCCGAAATATCATGGTCTACAAATCGCTTGAAATGCTCCAAACTCTCGGCTAAATCCTTTTCAGCAGCCATATTTTGTTCAGCAAGAGCAATTTGGTTTAAAGCCATTTTGATAACAAAATTTAATCTGACCAAATGCTCCTTGGAAAGGTAGTTTGTAGCTCCTCCTTCAAGACAATCAATGGCAATTTCATCTTTAAATGTTGGAGTCATAACAATAAAAGGAACATCGGGAATTATCTTATTCCGAATGTTAAGGGGCCAAAAATCCTCACGATTCTTATTATATAAACCACTTAGGATTACATCAGGTTTGAAATTTCTAAGGGAGTTTGTGAATGCCTCCCTGGATGTAATAATTTGAATGGAAAAAGTAAATTCCTTTTTAAGCTGTTGCTGTATCAATTCAGCGTCTTCATGAGCCTCCTCTATCAGCAGAAATTTCAATTCTTCCATAAAAACTCTTGAAAAGATTATCTCAACAAAAAATTTTAATCTAACCAAATCATAGAACCAAAAACTCAATTTCTACCTACTAAAACACATTATTATATTTATAATAAATGCTTTATGTAATATAAAGAAAGCGACGTGACCTTTGAGTTTTCAGGTCTTTTCAACAAAGGTAAATTATTTTTTTTACAAGTACTAAGGGTGTTAATAAAATAGTGATAAAAGTTCACAAACCAAAGCTTGCCACTTTTCCGTCTTAGCATCAGAAAAAAAGCTATTGATTTCGGGGATGAAATTTTAAGATGCTACTTTTCAGATCATTCACGTTTAAATGGGTATAAATCTCTGTTGTGGTAATAGAAACATGCCCTAACAGTTCCTGCACTGCCCTGAGATCGGCTCCATGCTGTACAAGGTGGGTAGCAAAAGAATGCCTGAAAGTATGGGGACTGATTGTTTTACGAATACCCGCCAGCTCTGCCTGTTTTCTCACCATAATAAAAATCATCTGACGGCTTAATTTTCCACCACGGCGGTTTAAGAAAACAACATCTTCAGCACCTTTCAGAGGCCCAATGTGTGGTCTGATTTGAGTAATATATGTCAAGAGTTGTTTTTTTGCTGGTTTTCCAATCGGAATCAAACGCTGTTTATCACCTTTCCCTGTTACTCTGATAATGTCTTCATTTAGATGCAAGTATGAAAGCTTAAGATTTATTAGTTCTGATACCCGCAGGCCACAGCCATATAACATTTCTATTATGGCTTTATTCCGTTCACCTTCAGGCTGTGACAAATCAATAGACTTAAATAGCTCCTCCATCTCATCTTCCGTAAAAACAACAGGCAACTTAAACCCTAATTTTGGAGATTCAAGCAGAGCAGCCGGACTAATTTCTATTTCCTTTTCCAAAACCAGAAAATTAAAAAACGCTTTAATGCCTGAAATTACACGACTTTGGGAATAAGACCCTAAGCCTATTTCGTTAATGTATTGAACAAAATCGCGTAAATGATCAAGTGAAATTTGTGTTATGGTTAATTCGGGTTGCCTTATTTCCAAAAAATTAAAAAACAAATCTGTATCATGGAGGTAGGCTGCGATTGTATTCTCCGATAATCCCCGTTCCAATTGAAGGTAAGATTTAAAACTTTTTTGATAAATAACCGACTGCATAACCCTTTCCTACCTTCCTTTCGCTGTTTTCATAAAATTTATCACTAAAGTAGGAATAATTGCCAATAAACTGTATTTTTGCTTCCGTTTCAACCCATATTTACCTCAAATTATTGAATATTAATTAAATAAAATTACGCCATGATTGATTTTTCTCTAGAACCAAGGCAAATTGAAATCCAGGAAAAAGTCCGGGACTTTGCAAAAAGGGAAATGATTCCTAACGCAAGAAAATATGATGAATCCGCAGAATTTCCGTGGGATATCGTAAAAAAAGCATACAACGAAGGTCTGATGAATGGCCCTATAGCTCCTGAATTCGGTGGTCAAGGACACAATATTTTCGAAAGTGCTCTGGCATCTGAAGAATTAGGTGCTGGTTGTGTAGGGATAGGAATCTGTATGGATGCTAACACACTGGCTTTAACTCCATTGTTGTTAGGAGCAAGTCCTGAGCAAAAGAAAAGGTTTTTCGGACATATTACAGAAACAAAAGGAGTTGCTGCTTATGCACTTACTGAGCCTAACGCTGGTTCGGATGTTGCCGGTATTAAGTCAAATGCTATTTTACACGGTGACAAATACCTTTTAAACGGACACAAACGCTTCATCACGAATGGATCTGTTTCCGAATTTATTACGGTATTTGCACTTACCAATCCAGAAAGAGGGGCCCGCAGTTTAAGTGCCTTTGTTGTTCCCACCAATTCTCCTGGCGTAAAAGTTGTATCAAACCTCAAAAAAATGGGACAGCGTGCTTCCGTACAAACTGAATTCATTTTCGAAAATGTGGAAGTTCCGAAAGAAAACCTCATTGGTGGAGAAGGACAAGGTTTCTTGCTTGCCATGAAAACTTTTGAAAGAACGCGTACAGGTGTAGCTGCTTTAAGCGTTGGTAACGCACGTGCTGCTTTTGAAAATGCACGTGATTGGAGCAAAAACAGGATCCAATTTGGCAAACCTGTATCAGTAAATCAAGGAGTTAGTTTTATGCTTGCAGATATGGCTACTGAAATTGAAGCTGCCCGGTTGGTTACATGGCATTCAGCATGGGCTTACGATTCCGGTCAAAGCGGAAAGAATTTGTTGTCTGCAATGGCAAAACTCTATGCTTCTGATGTAGCTATGAAAGTTACTACTGATGCTGTTCAGGTGATGGCTGGAGAAGGTTATTCTACTGATTATCTTGTTGAAAAGATGATGCGTGATGCAAAGCTATGTCAGATTTATGAAGGAACCAACCAGATTCAACGGTTGGTTATTGGAAAAGAAATTCTGAAATAATTTTCTTGACTGATATAAAGAAAAAGCCCGAAGCGACAGATTTCGGGCTTTTTTATTTTATAGTTAAAATTGCTTTAAGCATAATTTGCTAACTCAGTATTTTAAGTTTAGCAAAGCGTAAAAGCAAATTCTTCTCTCCTACTACGCGAAATAATATTTTAGCCTTTTTATTAGGACCAATCCCCTCCACAGAAATTACCTTTCCTTTTCCAAATTTAGGATGTTCTATTTCCATGCCAGCAACTAAATTTAAAGGGTTGTCGGCTTGAAAGTTTATCTCCTCTGTCGTTGCCTGCTCCATAGATTTTAGTTTTCTTTTCTGAAGACTGGGAGCCGGGGTTGTTGTCTTCTCATGAATTTGTGAAGAAGAAGTTTGCTGGAAATGTTCACGATGTGGTTTATCAATAAGATTCTCATCTATTTCATCCAAGAACCTGCTGGGTTCTGTTATGGTAAACTGTCCCCACCGATACCGGCTTTCAGCATGAGATAAAGTAGCTTTAACCTGTGCCCTTGTTAGTGCCACATAAAACAACCGGCGTTCTTCTTCCAACTCGGAACGGGTGCTTACAGATTGAACCGAAGGAAATAAGTTCTCTTCAAGTCCCACGATAAAAACATAAGGAAACTCAAGCCCTTTTGCAGCATGGATGGTCATCAGCGAAACTTTATCATTTCCATCTTCATCATTTTCATCAGCATCTGTAAGCAAGGCTACTTCCTGCATGAATTCTTCCAGACTCCCCTGAAATTCCATATCGCCCTGGTTTGCTTCTGCTCCTCGCTCACTAAATTCTTTAACTCCGTTAAGCAACTCTTCCATATTTTCAACACGACTCAATCCTTCAGGAGTGTCTTCCTCACGAAACATTTTCATCAATCCTGACGACTGAGCAATCAACTGTGCTACTTCAAAAGCTTCCTTTTTCTTCGTCTCCACGGTAAAGCTCTGAATCATGGTAGTGAAGTTCACTAACTTGGTAACTGTCCCGGTATTTAAATCAACACCATATGTATGAGGATTGTTAATCACTTCCCACATGCTAACATTATGCTCATCAGCAGTAACTTTTATTTTTTCCAGTGTTGTCTTACCGATACCCCTGGGTGGATTGTTAATGCATCGATCCAATGCTTCTTCATCATTGTGATTAATCACCAGGCGGAAATAAGCCAACAGATCTTTGATCTCCTTTCTGTTATAGAATGACTGACCTCCATAGATTCTATATGGAATGTTCAGTTTCCGTAGCGCCTCTTCCATAGCCCTTGACTGGGCATTGGTACGATATAAAATTGCAAAATCGCTATTCGGACGCTGTTCATTCATTTTTGCAGAAAAAATGGCACTTCCCACAAGCCTCCCCTCTTCGTTATCACTGGTTGCCTTGATATAACCGATCTTACTACCTTCGCCTTTATCAGTCCAAACTGTTTTTTTTATCTGCTCCTTATTAAAAGAAATTACACGATTGGCGGCTTCCACAATAATCTTTGTTGAACGATAGTTCTGCTCAAGTTTGAATAATTTGTAATCCGGGTAATCCACCCTAAAATTCAGAATATTCTGAATGTTTGCCCCACGGAAGGCATAAATACTCTGAGCATCATCCCCTACCACGCAAATATTTTCAGTATTGGCTGCCAGCTTTTTAACAATCAAATACTGTGCATGATTGGTATCCTGATACTCATCCACCATAATGTAACGGAACTTCTGCTGATACTTATAAAGAACATCTTCAAAATCCCTGAAAAGAATGTATGTATTGAAAAGCAAATCGTCAAAATCCATGGATTCAGACCGCTTCAGCCTCATATTATAGGCTTTATAAATATCTTTTATCAAAGGCTTCGCACCGCTTTCATCAGCAGCAATGATTTCCGGATTTTGCGCGTATTCTTCAGGACTAATCAGATGAGATTTAGCCATAGAGATTCTCGCTCTTACAAAATTTGGAGCATATACCTTCGGATCCTGCTTCAAATCAACGATAATCTGGCGGATAAGTTTTTTAGTATCGTCGGAATCGTAAATTGTAAAGTTGGAAGAATAACCAAGATGATGCCCTTCAATTCTTAAAATTTTAGCGAAAATTGAGTGAAAAGTTCCCATCCACACATTGCGTGCTTCCCCATCTCCGATAAGTTTAATAACACGCTCTTTCATTTCGCGTGCAGCTTTATTTGTAAATGTAAGCGCCAATACGTTAAAAGGGTCTACGCCCTTATGAAGGAGGTATGCAATCCGATAAGTCAAAACTCGTGTTTTACCTGACCCGGCACCTGCTATCACCATTTCAGGACCTTCCGTATGCACAACCGCAGCAAGTTGTTCTTTGTTTAAAACCTTTAAAAAATCTTCCACTTTTTCAATTTTTCCAAACTGCAAAAATAGGCTTAAATTACCTTTTGAAGGGAATAAAGCTTCTGTATTATTAACAATTCTACACTATGTTTTGGATATATATTCAATTATTTAAGTATCATCTTTTTTACATTTGAATTATTTTTTAATAACTTAGCTCCAAAAACAACCACTATGTGTTTATCAGTACCCGGAAAAATTGTCAATATTTTGGACGAGGACGGACTCAGGATGGCTGACGTGGATTTTGGCGGGGCAATCCGAAAGGTCTGTATTGAATGGGTTCCTGAAGCTGGAAAAGGTGATTACGTTTTAGCACATGTAGGTACCGCTTTGACTGTCCTTGACGAACAAAGTGCGCTGGAAAGCCTCGCTGCTTTCGACGAAATAAATGAAAAGCTTAAGGAAGAAGATTTCAATTTATAGAAAAGTATGGCTATCAGGTTAAATGGTTCTATTTCCCTGATTACACAAAACGAGGAAATGCAGCGTCAAATTCGCCGCATTGATAAAGTTGTGGATTCAGCGACAAGTATCCTGCTCATTGGAGAAACAGGAGTCGGTAAAGAGATTTTTGCCGATTACATTCACCATTTGAGTGACAGAGGTCAAAATTCTTTTGTGAAGATTAGCCTTGCGGCGATGCCTGCAGAGCTATTGGAAAGTGAATTGTTTGGATTTGAAAAAGGCTCTTTCACCAATGCCGACCATGAAAAAAAGGGGCTTTTCGAAATCGCTAATGGTGGTACTTTATTTTTAGATGATATTGATGATACTCCTTTAAATATTCAGGCCAAATTGCTTCGCGTGCTGGAATCACATCAAATTCGCCATATAGGAGGTTCCACTTATATACCTGTGGATGTAAGACTAATTTGTGCATCGAAAGTTGAATTAAAGGCCCTTATAGAAAAAAGGCTATTCCGGCAAGATTTATTTTACAGAATTAACACCGTCGAAATTAGAATTCCCGCTCTCCGCGAGCGGAAAGAAGATATTCCTCTTTTGATAGATCATTTCGTAAAACATTATGCCCCTAAGAAGAACCTCACCATGCATTCGGGGACTCTCAACCTTTTGATGGACTATCACTGGCCCGGAAACGTTCGTGAACTAAGGAATGTAATCCAAAGGGCGGCGTTGTTTGCTGACAATGAAATCAGAATCTCAGATTTACCGGATGAGCTTATGGGCTATAGCCCAATTGACCAAATTGTGAAAGCTTGCAGTCTCTGTTTCACACGAGAAGGAATGCCATACAACGATGTCATCAGTTGTGTAGAAAGTCGGTTGCTCAGCGAAGCCATTAGTCAGGCTGAGGGAAACCAAAGCAAGGCTGCCCAGTTGCTTGGAATGAAACTGTCTACCTTCCGTGATAAAGTTCAGAAATATAACCTACTCTAAATTTACCCGACCCTCCTTCTACTAATCTCCTTTCTCTACAAATTTTTATTGTGCATTTTGCCGTAATCGATTGCGGAAATACGCAATACCCTTACGGAAATCCACAGAAAATAAGTTTACATATTGCTCCTAACTAAAAAGTCCAAAAAAAATTTATCTCCATTAGTATATTAATTTTCAATCAATTAACCAGATAAAATGATCCCTTAAAAAACAGACTTTTCAAAAGG
>JACZJI010000063.1 GCA_014860665.1 Bacteroidales bacterium
AAAAGAACGCGTTTAATTCTGAGGCATCTCTGGGTTGGCCTTTGGGCTGGAATGCCGTGAGAATCTTGTCATACTTTGATCATTGACCTTCATTTTTCACTTTTTTCTTTTGTTTTACCCTGCTGCTGTATGTTGACGCCAGCTCCCCCTTTAGGGGGTTGGGGGGAAAATTCCAAATCATCACCCTGTCATCTCGACCGTAGGGAGAGATCCCCCAGGAAAGAACCCTGTTCTCAGGGGATTTCTCTTCGCTTTGCTCATCGAAATGACAACCAACGCCGGGGTGTCATCCTGAACGCAGGGTCAGCCTTTGCGACTGGGCTAATGAAGGATCTGTAATGAAGTACTTTACACGATTTTTATGAAGACTTCAGTACAGTTTCTTCGCTGTGCTCAGAAGGACAACAAACTTTGGGATGTACTCATATTGACAGTACCCACTTTTCTTTTCTCGAATCAAAGTTTATAAACATTCTCCCCTGAATCCTGAATCATATTCCTCAAATCCACAATCAACTTCGCATGCTTTTGAATAAACTCCACATCAAAATCCTTATGTGTCCACGGATTTCACGAATTTTCACGAATTGAAAGACCAACATTTTTGTCCACGGATTTCACGAATTAACGCGAAACAATTTTCAGAAACGAAATCTAAACTTTAGCCTTTTAATTTTCCGGACTCCTCCCCCTACACCCCCTCCAAAGGGGGACAAGATGAAGCTTTGACTTAGTAACCGGTTAAGCATTTGTTTCCGTCTCCGGATCGTTCACTGTTCACCTTACTCTGTTCACCGTAAACTCTCCTCAAATTTCAGGGATTGCCCGAAACAATTTCCCGAACGGAATCTAAACTTTAGCCTTTATACGTTAGCCCTTAGCCTTTAGCCTTGTTAACCTTTGAACTTTTCTAACTTTTTAACCTTTCCAACTTTAGCCAATCGCCAATTAAAGCTTATAAACGTTTTCAGAACTTTCTTTAATCATATTCCGTAAATCCACAATCAACTTCGCATGCTTTTGAATAAACTCCACATCAAAATCTTTATGATTCGTAGTAAGGACAACCACATCTGCAGACTTTAAGGTTTCTTCGGTTAATTCAACGGATTGATATACCCTGCCTTCATTTGTTTTTACGGTTGAAATGTAGGGGTCGTGGTAGGTTACTTCGCCTCCTTTGTGTGCCGTGATGTCCATAATCTCCAATGCCGGGGATTCACGGGGATCGTCGATGTTGGGTTTGTAGGCCACTCCAAGGAAAAGGATGTTGCTTCCGTTTACTGCTTTTTTATGGTGGTTCAGGGCGGTGGATATTTTGATATACATATAATGCGGCATACGCATGTTGATGTGGCCTGCCGTGTGAATCATACTCAAATCAAAATCGTATTTCTTGGCAATGTGCTCCAGGTAAAAGGGATCTAATGGAATGCAATGTCCACCGATTCCCGGACCGGGATAAAAAGCCTGGAAACCGAAAGGTTTTGTTTTGGCAGCTTCAATCACTTCCCAGATGTTGATACCCATTTTACCCGATAACAAAGCCAGCTCATTGATGAGACTGATGTTGATCAGGCGGTAGGTGTTTTCAAGGATTTTTACCATTTCGGCCACCCGCGGGGAACTCACCTTATGGATCTTGTCAATGGCTTTCAGATAAAGAGCTTCCCCAATCTCCATCCCGTCTTCACTCATAGCCCCCATGACCTTGGGTGTGTTGCGGGTATGAAATTGTTTATTGCCGGGGTCTACCCTCTCAGGAGAATAGGCAAGCCAGAAATCCTCGCCCTGTTTCAGTCCGCTTTCCCTTTGGATGATGGGTAACATAAAGTCTTCCGTTGTGGTGGGGTAGGTGGTGCTCTCCAGGCTGATAAACGTTCCGGATTTCATATTTCTACCAATATCCAGACAGGCGCTTTCGATATAACTCATGTCCGGTTTCCGGAAGCGGTCCAGAGGGGTGGGTACTGCAATGATGAGGGCATCACATTCTTTCATGCGACTCTCATCCGTGGTGGCTTCCAGCATCAATTTATCCACGACTACTTCCCGGAGCACGGCATCCCGGATGTCTTTGATGTAATTGTCTCCTTTATTGATCTTGTCGGCTTTTTCTTTGCTTTTTTCAAAACCGATTACTTTTACGCCTGCTTCGGCGAAGTTTACTGCCAGCGGCAGGCCTACGTATCCGAGGCCGATGATGCCTACGGTTTCTTTGTTTTCCCTGATTTTTTGGAGTAATTCTTCTTTGTGGTTCATTCTTTTTTAATTTTTACCCTTATATTTTGGTGTTGAAGGTTGCGGATTTTTCTCTTGTCCCCTTGTCTCTTTGTCTCTTTTTTCTTGGTACTGGGTATTGGGTACTGGGTACTGGGTTTGATTTCGTTAAACCTTAAATTATGCTCTGGCCTAAAATTTCTTTGAAGAATACATATTTTCACATACCATTATATTCAGACCCGTATCTAAAGGCTTACCTTGCACATGTCCCCCTTTGGAGGGGGCGTAGGGGGAGGAATCATTTATTTCTTTCCTTCCCGGATTCAAATTCTTCTATATAGCTTTCTAATTCCATCTCTACATTCCGAATATCACTTAACACTTCCGAGTCATGAAACCTGATTACCTTAAAACCCGCCGCTTCTAACTCTTTTTGACGAATTTCATCATGGTTTACAACCTTTTCATCCTGATGGGTTATGCCGTCAACTTCTATTATCAGCATTAGTTCAACACACATAAAATCAGCTATATAATTCAGAACCGGTCGTTGTCTCCTGAATTTGCAGCCTGACAATCTTCCCGACTTTAAAACATATTTCCAAAGACACGCTTCAGCTTTGGTCATCTCCTTTCTAAGCTCATTGGCGTATGGCTGGAGATTTTTATTGTAATAATAATTGTTTTCTTTTGATGCGGGTTTCATGATGATTTGTCCAGGCTCCTCCCCCTACGCCACTTCCAAAGGGGGACAAGATTAGGCTTTGACTTTTTAACTGGGTAAACCTTTATTTCCGTCTCTGAACCTTCTTAAATCTTAAATCGTTAATCCTTGTTCGATATTTTTTCCCAGGATTTTTTTGTCCACGAATTTCACAGATTGACACGAAACAATTTTCAGAAACGAAATCTAAACCCTGCGCTCTATGCTCTTTCCCTTTGAGCCATTGAACTTCTGAGCTTCTGAACCTTTTGATTTAAGAACAAGGAACACCGATTTCAGATTTTAGATTTGCCCCATTGTTCATTGTTCACCGTACTCTGTTCACTGTATACTTTCCTCAAATTTCAGGGATTGCCCGAAACAATTTCCCGAACGGAATCTAAACTTTAGCCCTTGAATTTTAGCCCTTAGCCTTGTAATCACAATCTCCTTCCCTGGCTTACTCTTTATTCCAGGTTTTGAGTTCCTTCACTG
Organism: Bacteroidales bacterium; assembly: GCA_014860665.1. Taxonomy (GTDB): domain Bacteria; phylum Bacteroidota; class Bacteroidia; order Bacteroidales; family F082; genus Sulfidibacterium. The sequence continues at coordinate 3,422 of JACZJI010000063.1, forward strand.
CGTCCAGGATGACAAAAAAAGGTAAACCTAAAATTTCGGCCTTAAAACTTTTTGAACTTTAGCCTTTAGCCCTTAGCCTTTGAACTTTAAAATTTAGCCCTTAGCCTTTGGATTTCCTCGAAACTCCTCCCCCTGCTTCCTGCTTGCCAACGCACCCCCCTCCAGCGGGGGACATTCAGCGTTGACAGTCAATTATTTTTTACCGTCCCCTCTTCCTCAAACCCGGCATATCAAAATGGCCATCCCTACTTCCTTCTCCAAAATCCTTTGGTTTTCTTCTCCGTCACAAAATCCTCTTCGGGACAGACGATCCTGTAGATTTCGCCCCAGGATGGGAGTCCGCTGATATTGCGGTCATCAATGTAGTAGTCGGCTTTTATTTTACGGCTGTCATTTTCACTCCAGGGTTCCTCAGGGTAGTTTTTGTTGACGGCGTAAAATTCGATACCATTTTTCCGGCAAAACTCCACGGCTTCTTTGAGCTCCCTTCCCGACCGGTAGGTCCAGAGGATGAGCTGATGTCCTTTTTTCTGAAGTGCTTTCAGCGTTTCAAAGGCAAACGGGATCTCTCTCCCGATGGCAGGGTAACGGTGTTCTACTATGGTTCCGTCGAAGTCAACAGCGATTATCATTTTTATAGTTCAAATTTGTTCGATGTGGTTCAAGACTGGCGCGTTCAAAGTTGTTCAAAGCTGCGCGTTCAATATAGTTCAATGCTACGCGTTCAAAGTTGTTCAAGGCTGCGCGTTCAAAATGGTTCAAAGCTGCGCGTTCAAAGTTGTTCAAAGCTGCGCGTTCAATATAGTTCAATGCTACGCGTTCAAGGTTGTTCAAGGCTGCGCGTTCAAAATGGTTCAGAGTTTTATTTATGGTATTTTTCGCCTTTAAAATTGCTGTTTTTTAGGTATTGTATGAGATTATTAATTTTGACATTGAGTTGAATTACCTGATTATTGATTTGCTCATGCTGGTCCTGGGTAACGTATCCAAAATCTAATGCCCGGTAATTCTGTGATCTGACTTCTCCGCAGGAGCCTTTGGCAATATATAAAAACTGCAAAAATTCTTTATTTCCTCCCCTCTCAAAACCCTCTGCTATATTATCCATAATAGAACCGGCAGCAGCCCTTATCTGATCTCTGAAACGAAAATCCTTTTCAAAGGAGTTGTCGGTACTCAAAACTTTAATATTCTTTGAAAGCTCTCTTGCAATTTGCCATATTTCCAACTCTTCAAAACGTTCAACTTTCATAATATGACTGTTTATCTAATCTGATAGTTCCTTATTGAACTACCTTGAACCATCTTGAACTACCTTGAACTATCTTGAACAATCTTAAACCATCTTGAACCATCCTAAACATTAAACCTTCCGTTTCCGTTTCATCTTCTTCTCCTCGCCGTCTTCGCTGTAATAGGCTTGCTGATAATACTCGTAGCGATAATACTTGTAATAGCTATAACCGAAAGCACCGGCTTTGATGTCGTTGACGACAAGGGCCATATGTTCCATGGTCTTTCTTTCGGCTTCCTGGTTGATAAATTCGATGTTATGCCGCTGTGAGAAACCGTAACGCAGAATGAAGATGTTGACATCCGCCAGCTGGCCGGTAATGATACCGTCGGTGACCAGACCCACCGGGGCGTTGTCGATAACGATGAAGTCGAAGCGGCTGCGGAGCTCGTCCATCAGTTTGTTCATTTCGGGTTTACCCAGAATTTCCGCCGGATTGGGCGGGATGGGGCCTGAAGCAATAAATGACAGATTATCGATGGGAGTAGGTTGTATAATCTCTTCCAGTGTATTTTGTGAAATCAGGTAAGTGCTGATCCCCTTATGATTGGGCAGGTTAAAGGATTTATGCAGTCTGGGTTTCCTCAGGTCAGCACCAATCAACACTACCTTCCTGTTGTTCATGGCCAGAATGGTAGCCAGGTTGATAGAGTTAAAACTTTTTCCTTCTGATGGGTTGGTGGAGTGGATACCAATCACCTTTCCACCGGAACCGTTGAGCATGAAGTGAAGGTTGGTACGCAACGTACGGAACGACTCTGCCAGGTTGGATTTCGGATTGTCGAATACGGCCAGATCTGTCTGCACGTCACTGTGGATGATGTTGGCCAGAATGGGAAGCTGAGTATGTTTTTCCACATCTTCCTGGGTGCGGATACGGTCGTCAAAGAAATTACGCAACAGTAAAAACAATCCGGGAACCAACAATCCCAGAATAAAACCAATAATGATAATAATCTTATGGGATGTGCCCACCGGAACTGTGGTTTCCATCCGCGCTACGTCAATCACCTGCACATCCGGCACATTGGCAGCCATAGTAATGCTGGTCTGTGCCTTATTTTGCAACAGGAAAGTATAGATCTGGTTGATGATGTTATATTTGTTCTGCAGGCTGATCATTTCCTGCTCCTTCTTGGGCAGTTTCATCAACTGTTGGGTAACATTGGCTTCCCTTGTTTTAATAACACCCAGAAAATGATCTGCATTACCCATGAGATTGTGCAGGTTTTCCAGCATTTGTCCCCGGGTTTGGGAGATCTGACTGTTTAACAATGCCAGGGCGGGATTGCCTTTGCGGGCACTGAAAGTCAGAATGGTTTTCTTATTATAAAGATCATTCATCTGTAACACCAGGGCGTTAAACAAGGCATTGTTGCTTCCCACCACGGCAGGGGCTACAATTTGTTTTATACTGTCTGGCTGACTGAGATATTGTTGTAAATTCTTATAGTAGTTCAGTTGCAACTGAATACTGGCCTTGTCCGATTCAATACGTGCGAGGCTATCCATCACAATGCTTCCTTCCTGAGTCAGATCAATAATCTTATTTTGTGACCTGAAGGTAACAAAATTGTCGCTGGCCTGGTTGAGTGAATCGGAGAACTCTTTCAGCTGCCCGTTTATAAACTTCAATGTTTTCAGCTGGGTTTCATTTTGTACGTTCAGCTTTTCATGGATATAGGTACTGATAAGACTGTTCAGAAAATCCACTTCTTTCTGAGGGTCTTTTCCTTTCAGGGAGCAGACGATCACATCGCTCTGGTCGTTCCGGTCCAGGGTGGAAGTATTGATCAGTTTCCGGTAACTCAGTGTGGCAGTCCCCAGATCGTTAAAGACAAAATAATAGTGCGAGCCGGAAAAATCTGTGTGCTCATTCTTTAAGGACAAGGTAAAATGGAAGAACTTATTACGGAAGGGACTTCCAAAAGTGCCTACAGTATCGAACTCAACGGGAATTTGACCCGGGCCGGATTTAAAGTCAGCGTTTATTTTGTATTGGGTACGGGAAACAGGAGTAATATAAATCCTCCCCCCCGTGGGGTTTTGGAAACCAGGCTCTTCTGTGATCCTGAAAGGAGCTGTTTTATATAGATCATCCCAGGTCCAGAAATTCTTCTGATACCAGCTGGTTCTCCAGTCCAGACTTTTCAGGGCCTTGTTCACAATGTCATAGGAGTTGATGATCTCCATCTGGTCGGTTACCTTGTTTTTGGGCTGGCTGATGACCCCCTGAAACAGGTCTGAAACGTTGATGCCGCTGGTATTGTCCTTGAGCAGGATGGAAGTGCTGGCTTCATACTCCTGTTTAGTCACCTTCGTATAAAGGAACGCCAGGCCTAACCCTAAAATTCCAAACAACAGGAACCAGTACCATTGGTGCAAAACCACATAAATGATCTTTTTGATATCCACGGATTCTTCACCGTTTTCAACATCAAGGTTATGATTGAATTCCTCCATTATGTACTGTATTCAGTTTCTATTAAATTTTTAAATCTGTACGCTCTTTTTCTATATGATAGTTCAAAAGGCAACCCGGTTCTTACAACTTGACTCCTGCAAATAACAACACCGTGATCAAAATGGAAACGGACGAGAAGAACAAGGAAAATGCCTGACCGTTGATCTGCAGGTTCTTGTTTTTGTTGGGGTGTACAATGACATAATCGTTGGGTTGCAGGTAAAATCCGGGGGAACTGTAAGCTTTATCCGAAAGAAGGTTCAGCTTATAGGCTCTGTCACCTCCCGGAAAGTTACGTATTACCATCACATTCCTGATAGATGAGGTATTGGTACTGCCCCCTGCCAGGGCAATCGCCTGCAGCACGGTCAGGGAGTTGTCCGGGTTGTAATAGACCCCTTGTCGGTTTACTTCTCCCATGACGGTTACCTTAAAATTCAACATCTTCACATTGACCACTGCATTTTTAATGAATTTGTCAGCCCTTTGCTGCACCACCGACTGAACCTGAGGCAACGGGACACCGCCCACTTTCACATTCCCGAGCATGGGCAGGATGATGTATCCGGCAGAATCAACCTGATAACCGTTCAGATAAGCGTTGGTAGGGCTGTTGTATAACTGCGATGATATTGAAGCATTGGTACCTGCCTGAGGATTCAAAATGGTATTCAGATCCGGGTTCATGGTGGTAATATTCACATACAACACATCACCGGGTTTGAGAATATGTTCCGTTTCCTTCAGCGGCAGTTGTTTGATCATCTGGTTCAGCGGTGCATCTTTTAAAATGACCATTTGTTTATAGCTTTCGCAGGAACTCAGTGCCAGGGCTGCTATCAGGAAAAAAAACAATGGTTTGAAAATATTTCGCATTCGGTTTATGATTTAAATCGTGGTAATATTAAGGGGAACAAATGTAAAAAGTTAATTTATATTTTACTTTACTATTTCAACAGTTAATAAATGTGTGTGTTTGAACAGGCAGATTTAATGTAACAAAGAGGGAAAGAGGGGGACATGGGGACTCAACTTTTTACCCCCAACCCCTAAAGGGAAGCCAAATCTCCCTCAATAATTAAATCTTTTTCTGACCCTTCAGACTCTTCGACCTTTCAGACTTTTCGACTCTTCAGACTCTTTGACCTTTCGACCCTTCGACTCTTTCCACCGGTTACAGCTCCGCCTTCTAAGTCCCATCCGATGTGACAGACGAACTGAAAAAAGAGCTATTTATATAAACTCAGAACGACCCCTTTTTCCAGAGCAAAAGGAGCCCTTCCTGTGATTTCGTTTTCAAAAAGGCTGGAAGTTCTTCCATCTTAATGATCAGATATCTCACCTTTCTCTCCAGCAGAGACTCTGCTTTTTCCACCAGTCTCAGCAAATATTCCCTGTCGATGTCATCTCCCACAAACCACAAATCAATAATTTTACTGTCCGCTCCATGGGCCAGTTGCCCCACCAGGTATACCGAATCCAGGTTACCCAGTTTATTCACCACATTTTCTATGATTTGATCCAGTCCCACATACTTCCGGAGAAGACTGTTAATCTCGGGAAACAACGGATGTTTGGTGTTGGCCTGATAATACTTTCTGTTACCTTTATTGACAGCAACCAATAAATTGGCAGCTTCGAAACGGTTCAGTTCTTGCCGGATGGCATTGGTAGATTCATCAAGTTCGGGGGCCAGGGAGCGCAGATATGCCGAATTACTGCTGTTCAAAAAGAATTTGAGCAATAATTTTATCCTTGTTTTTGATGTGATCAGGGCCTCTAGCATGTTTTTATATTCCATTCTGCAAATTTCAAATCTTTGTTTCAGAGCTTCTCCTGGATAAACAAAAGATTGTAAAGCTCTTAACTCAGAACGTTTAGGATAATAAATTCCCCGGATTTTGAAATTTGAGATTTTCTCTCATTTAAAGGTTATCTTTTGGTTTTAATAATTGTCTTCAATGAGTAATCCCCGTGATCACAAAAGTTTCTCCTTGCTGAACACTCTTTCGTCCCAATCACTAATTGAGTAGCAAATATACTCGATATTTTATTTTTGTCAAGTACAAAAATGACATTTAACCTAAAATTGATATTGAAACCGGACTTCCTATACCTAAACACTTTGACTCTTCAGGTTCTTTAATCCTGGAAGTTAAAATTTTATCTTTACAAAGTTTCCTGTCATGCTCCGGCAAAAAACCGGCTGCGCATGCCACACGTCTAGCGGAAAGACGACATTCATCGCAGGTATTTGTACATCCTTTCAAGAGTTGTTCTCTACCTTTTCCATACCAACGCTATACCAACGCTATACCATCTATATGCAAAAGCTGTCCGATCCCCGCTCAGTACTGTATATGGCTGTGCTTTTGCATAGACATTGCATACAGATGGTACGACCCTGATGCAGCCCTGATCTTCAATCCTTGTTTTAAAGGGGCGACAAAGGTATGACAGAAGCGGACGAAACGGACGAAACAGCCCTAACGACATACTGCCGGATTGTCAAAGTTTGAAAATTCTGCGACAACACCACCGTTTGGGCCGTTTTCCAGGGTTTGCATGTTTCTTGGACTATGTCCTGTAGTTCAGTCAATGTAGCGCTATAAAAACTGACGGTAATTAAATTATTTATTCATTTAAATTTTAAATTTTATGGCAAGAATTAAAAACGGAATCCTCGGTGGACTTTCCGGAAAAGTCGGAAACGTTATTGGCGGACACTGGAACGGAATAGATTACCTTCGTTCGGTGCCTACCGGGGTGAAACAAGCCAATACCATTCTTCAACAAAGTCAGCGGATGAAGTTCAAGACTGTGATTGAATTTTTACGCCCTCAGGCCACTCTCGTCCGGCTTGGCTTCAAACCCTCCAGCGAGAAGTCTTCTGCTTTCAACGCAGCCATGTCTTACAATTTCCATAACGCACTGACAGGTGATTTCGAAAGTGGATTTTCCATTGACTACAGTAAGGCGGCGCTGGCAAAGGGCAACCTGCCACCTATCGACGGACTGGTGGTGGAATCTGTGGAATCAGGGAAGTTGAACCTGACCTGGTCGGATAATTCTCAGGAAGCCGGTGCCGCAGAGGGTGATATCCTGTACGCAGGGATCTATAATTCCGGTAAAGGTGCCGCTGTGGTACGACTGAATGCGGCGCCGCGTTCGGCCGGCAGTGCGGTCATCAGTCTTCCCAAAGACTACAGTGGAGATGTCGTTCATTGTTATGTCGGATTCTTTGGGGTAGAAGCTTTATCCGGAGTCCCCTCACTCAAAGCAATTTCCACCAGTGTTTATGCGGGACCGGTTACCGTAATGTAGACTATCCTTCTCACCGCGGTTGAAAATTTACTGCGGACTCCCTGACCCTGAAGCCGGGATCTTATCCTGATGCTTCAGGGTTTTTTACCCCTAACCCCTAAAGGGGGAACTGACTTTGGCAGTTGGCTTTGGCCTGATTCCGTTTCTATACCGGGAGATCTTTCACTGCGGTCAAGATGACAACTGAAATTGAAGCTATGTTTCTATAAGATACCGCTCCAATTCTAATCCCTTTGCCCTGCGCCCTTCGCTCCAGGCCCTTAAACTTTTTGAACCCCTTTTGACTTTTTCCTTTAAACTTTAGCCTTTAACCTTTTTTACCCCCAACCCCTAATGGAGAGCCAAATCTCCCGCAATAACTAAATCTTTTTCTAACCTTTCGACTCTTCGACCTTTCGACCTTTCGACCCTTTGACCCTTTGACTTTTCGACCTTTTGAATTTGCTAACCTGCTCCTCCAACGACTGACACTCATCAATTTGGAACGTTTTTTGTGTTCCTCATTAAAAACCATCCCATTATGGAAACTTATGATTTAAATCAGCATCGAAGGAATGATATGCCTGTACAGGGAACCCCCGCCACCTTTGATGTTCACCTGCAAACCTTTCATCATATGCTGTATGACAGTCTTATGCCCTGGCTTCCTGAAAACAGTGCTCCTCTTCGCTACCGGGTAATTCTTCCCGAGCTTTCGGAAGAGAGCCGTCACTTTTTCAAAACGCTGCTCAATATATTCAGTAAAAGAAAAATACTGCTTGCGCCGCTTCTGAAAAGAGAATGGGAAACTTTCTCAGGGACTCCACTGTATGAACGTCCCCTTAACATTTACAAATCTCTTGTTTTGATGAAAGTAAGCCATTCCCAGATTCTGTTTTACCAGATGCTGTTGTATCAGTCTTTTTTATACAGTCAGAGCCTGTTTATGGATCTGATGGAGAAAGCTTCAGAACCCATAAAGCGCTTCCTGACAAATCAATGGATGAAGACACTACAGGATTTAAGACACCGTACACACCAGCTCTTTGAAGGAAAACAACCGACTATTACTGCCATCATCCTGTTTTTTTCTGAGATGATTCTAAAGGTCATGGAATCAGAGATTTCTCATCTTTATCAGTCTTACTGCCAGCCGGACTCCCTGGTAAATAGTCTGAATAAGCTTTCGTCTGACCATCTTTCGCTGGCTCCCAATCGTGATGCAGCTATGGCACTAGACCAATGGTATGAAGAATTTTATTTCCCCCATTATATTCGACACGACACTCCTGCTTCAGAAGCTTCCTCTTCTGAGTCCAATATTTCTGATGAAAAACCTTTCGAAATGAAACAAAAAGAATCCGGGGATAAACAGAATATAAGATCAAAGCCCTTGTTTCGCGAACCGGATACCAGGGAACCCGAAATTATAGGCACCAGGGAAGTGCAGCAGTTGCTGGGGATAGGAAAAACCAAACTGCTTCAAATGTGTCATCAGGGAGCAATTCCCTGTTTCAGGGTGGGAAAGCTTTTTAAATTCCGCAGAACTGAAATACAGGAATTCAGAGGGAACCTTAGAAAAGCAGAAAAAACTCTAAAAAGGGAAAACAGATCTGAAAAATGAAGTTTATCATTTTATTAATCATACAAACTTATGAAACAACCTGTCAGCAAAAACGTGTCTGAAAACAAATTTCTGATTAATCAACTTTCTTTTCTTTCCCAACAGGAAGAGATCACCGTAGGGGTGAGCCCGGAACCGGCAAGTGACCGGTATCGTATCCATTATCGTGACCTTCCCGGTTATGTTAAGAGCTTCTTCCCTGATCTGCACGAGAGCAACCCTTATCTTTACCTTCAATTCGACCCTTCCGGCCCGGAGGTTAAGGTCCGGATAAAGTTATCAGAATATCCGGAAGTAGCACAAAAATATTATACAGCGGTTCTTTTCCGTTATTTCCTGGAACAGAAAACGGTAGTAAAGACTAACTTTATCAAGGCCTTGGAAGTATGGGTCCGTCAGCCCAAAAATGCAACCGGGCTTTATCCGCTGGCCCGCTACAATCTTAAAGCAGTAGTAAACTCCAGGGTTCCGGGACTTAATTTAAGGGTGGCTTTCGACGGATTTTCCTACATTCAGGGTATGCATCTGATGGAAATGGGTCAAACCTTTCCCGAGGCAGTGGAACATGTTACACAGGTTGTATTTGAACGGCAGGTTTATCACATCCGCCGTCTTCCCCAGAAGGCATTAATGAACCGTTCACAGGTGTATCCCATTCTGAACCGCAGACTGGCTTCTGCGTTGAAGATCATCTATCCCTTTCGAAGGGAAATGAAAAAACACAGCAACTATATTTCCATGATAGAATCCTTTAAAACGGATTATCTTCGTACGGATATGCTGGATGGACAACTTTCTCTTTCTTCCGGCTGGATGCCACTCGACGAGAAAGATATTTTTCGTCTGGAAACCTCAGAAAAGAATTTTTTGTTTGCAAACCGACAGCCTGCTTCAGATATTCATTCGGGCTTACTCACCCATGGCCCCTATCGTCCCTTGCTGCAAAAACAGATCCGGGTGTTTTTCATGTATCATGAAAAAGATGCCGCATTGCGTGAAAAAGCAGCTTCCTATCTCAACGGTAATCCGGGAGGAGCCGGGCTGAGCAGTTTTACCAAAACGCCCACCCTGTTTGATCCTAAAATGGATATTGTATTCCGGGACATGGAAAACCCTGTAACAGAAATATTGCCAGCCATTTCCAGCCTCACCCTGGAGCCTGACTGCGGTTATCTGGGCATTTATCTGAGTCCCTACGATAAAACCGTGACCCAGGCTGAAAAGCACCGGATTTATTATCTCGTAAAGGAAGCTTTGTTACAAAGGAATATTGCGCCACAGACTATTGACGCACAAAGGATGCAGGATGCGGGAGCCTCTTTTCGTTACTGGATTCCCAACCTGGCGATGGCCATTACCGCTAAGCTGGGAGGAGTCCCCTGGGTTCTGAACAAGACCGGGAACCATGATCTGGTAGTTGGTTTCGGGTTGTATTCCACTTCCAAATACAACCTGCGAATTGTGGGCTCTTCGGTTTGCTTTTCAGAAGACGGCATTTTTGAAGAATTTGACTTTTTTCCTGAGAACGAGAACTACAGGGTGGCTGTTTCACTGGAAAAAGCAATACTAAGGTATCTCTCTTCACATAAAACCATCGACCGGCTGGTGATCCATTACTATAAAGAGATCAGCAACAAGGCTTTTCAGCCCATCCGTGAGATGATCAACCGGCTTCAACCCGGGATGCCTGTTATTGTGGTTCGCATTAACAGTTCTCTCTCGGAATATAACATCATTCAGGATACAGGAAGCAGAGAAGGTTTTCCCTATGATGGTTCCTACTTTCATCTTGGAAACCATCAATATGTGTTCTACATAAACCGGCATGAGATACCCGGAAATCTTCCATCACATCTTCCCATGCCCGTACAGCTTGGTTTTAAAAGCAACAATCCTGAACTGTTAAACGACGGCGACTATGTAAAAAGCCTGATGAAACAAGTGTATTTGTTCAGTAAACTTTACTGGCGGAGCCTCCGCCAGCCTGCCATTCCTGTGACAGTGAGCTATCCCAGAATGCTGGCAGGAAATGCAGTTTGGTTTGAACGGCAGACACTGCCGGATGGAATGACGGGACTGCCCTGGTTTTTATAGAAATGGAAAGACTCCATGGGCCAGAAGATCAGGTACATAATTTCCAGGCCTATAGAAACAAAGGACAGTGGAAAAATAATTAAATTAAGCAGATTAAGAAATAGGGATTCTATTAAACCTTTTAATTTCAAATGTATTTTAAAGGAAACAGGATAGAATTCAGCTCCTGTTCTAACTAAAATTGGTTCCAGTCAAACCAAAGGTCTTTCTCAAATTTAATCTGGTCGTCTCCGGATTCTTTAAGGTAGCGATCTGAAAATATCAATATTTCAGAGTTATCTTCCAATGCTTTAAGACCATTTACATATCCGGGGGGTATAGAAAGAACCTGATTTATTTTTTTTTTAAGTAAAACAAATTCCACCTTGTTCTGATCGTCCGGCTTTGAGAAATCATCAACTTTTTTCCAGGCAACAACGAAACTCCCCTTAATACATTTAAAATACTTATGTTCAACCCTGTGTCCCTGCCATGCCCGAATGATTTTTTTTTCCGGATGCCTGATAATGTACATCCTTTTTATGGAGGATAAATCAAAGTCATTAACGTATTCCAATTCGCCCCTTTCATCAACAAAAAACCCGCCTTCTATCAACTCAGGTATTTCCATTTGTCAGATTTAATCCTTTTTAAGTGCATTTTCAATTTGAATACTGGTGCTTCTCACAGAGAATTTTTTTGCCAACAGCTTTCTCCCGTTTTCACCCATTTCCCTTCTTAGTTCTGCTGAATCAACTAAAAGCTTAGCCGCATTGTATAGATTTTCTGATTCTTTACAATCTGAAACAAAACCTGATTTTGAACTATTAATAATTTCTTTTAAATCGTTCCCTTCGTTAACACACCCCAGAATAGGCTTGGAATATCCCATATACCCCAAAAGTTTTCCGGGGAAGTTGTTTGTCTTGTGATCAGGATGAAGACTAAATAAACCGATATCAAATTCATTCAGCATTTCAAAATAAGTCTGTTGATCCACGGAGGGCAAAAGTGTTAAATTCGAAATATTACGTTGCACTTTTTCTTTTTTAATCAACTCTGTTTCATCACCTTCTCCAACAAAAAGAAAATGCACCCTGGAATCTTCAATAAATCTGTGGGCTAGTTCTACAAGGTTCATCATTTTTTGGGCATGTCCAATATTACCTCCATAAAACATAACTATTTTATCTTCCAGATTCAGTTTTTTTCTGAAAAATCCGTCAGATTCATGAATTTCCGGTATTTCTGACCAGTTAAACAAGACTTCAACTTTATTAATAAATTTTGTATTACTAAAAAGCTCCTGGTTAGAGGGCAACATCACTCCGATTTTATCTGCGTTATTATAATTTATCCATTCAAAAATTTTAAAAAAATAGTATATTGGTGAATTTCTATGAATTAACCCATTATCCGCCGCCCATTGGGGGAAAATATCCCGTAAAATCAAATAAGAATTACAATTCCAGTGTTTCTTGAGCTTACCAACCAATTTTCCAAAGAAGATAGAAGGAGAATAATATATAATTCCGTCAAAACTTTGGTTTCTCAATATTTTTCCTGCAAATACCCATGCTATTAATCCAAGAATTGTTTCATTGAAAGCTCGTTTGATTTTGGAGATATTTTTTATACTACCGCTTTTAAAATACAAAATTTCAATTCCATCCAGATTTTTCTGAACCAGAGAAATATTTTGATTTGAAAAAGGGGTTAAAACAGATACATCATGACCTTGTCTCTTAAATTCCAAAGCCAGTTCGTGCATCATTTTGGATGCAATTTTGGTACTATGAGGCAGGTAATCATCAACAATTAAAAGTAAACGCATATCAAATCAACAAAGGCAATTAAAAATATTGCATATATAATTTATCATTTTTTTCCATCCACTCATATAGTTCGACAAACATGTCATTGTAAGAGCGATAATTAAAATTCAGGTCCGACCGAATTGTTTTCAGGCTTTTATCTACAGCTTTTCCTTCCACTTGATTAATAATAATATTTTTCTTAGCAAAAATGTCTTTTAAAGATAATAATATTTTATATTTTGAAATTGGGTTTCCATTTGTGACGTGAATAAGCCCCCGAATATTTTGTTCTATGGTTGCATCTATAACTTTTGCGAGTTCCAGTGTGGTTACTCCGCCCCATATCATTTGAGTAAATCCGTTAATTTCACCTTCCTGTTGCATGAACCAGTGAAATAAGCCTACCCCTTTTCCATGAAGTTCCGGACCAATGATTGAAGTACGCAACGTTACATCAGTTTGGTTAATTACTTCTCCTAAGGCCTTACTTCTACCATAAATATCATCAGCATCACGAAAGTCATTTTCGGTATATCCGCCTTTTTTCCCTGAAAAAACACAATCAGTACTTATATGGATTAATTTCCCATTACTTTGTCTAAGAATTTTTGCTAAGCGATGAGGCAAATATGAATTTAACCTTATTGCATTTGAAGGATCGGATTCTGAACCCTGAATAAGTATCCCGATACAATTAATAACAATATCGGGTTTTTCGTTAAGAATATATTGTTCAACTTCTTTATCATCTGTTACATCCAGCAGTTTGCTTTCTGAATGGAGTTTACCGGGAAAGGAAGCATCAACAATAGTGTATTTATTAAGACTTTTAAGATAGAAATATACCATATGGCCCAACATCCCGGCTGAGCCAAGTATCATAATCTTTTTCATAATTTCATTATTTAAGGTCCTTGTGCCAGACAGTACGGTTGATATAATCAGTATATGAAAGTATAATTCTCAACACCTTTTTCGATACATTATCCGGTTTGTAATCTAATATCTGATGTATTGAGTCAATATTTTCTCTGAAATGGGAAGTAACAACGTCTATAGACTCTATGATCCTTTTCCCGCTTAACCCCGACATAATAACAGTGGTTTCATCCATACCTTCAGGACGTTCGTGAGCCTGTCGAATCATAATTGCAGGAAATTGCAGTAAAGATGACTCTTCAGTAATCGTCCCACTGTCTGATATTACACAAAAAGCGTTTTTTTGCAATTTAATATAATCAAAGAAACCAAAAGGTTTCATAAACTCAATTAGCGGATTTTCATTAATAAATCCTGCTTTTTCAAGTTTTTTTCTTGTTCTGGGATGCGTTGAAACTATAATCTTTTTCTGATATTTATCGGTAATCGCATTCAGAGAGTTTAATAAGTTGTTAAAATTCGTTTCAGAATCAACATTCTCCTCCCGGTGGGTGCTCACGATAAAATATTCGCCCTTACTTAATTTTTCTCTCTCAAGCACATCAGATTTCTGTATTTCATCTTTGTAATAAGAAAGAACCTCGGTCATCGGAGATCCTGTCTTAATTATTGTTTCCGGAGGCAAGCCCTCTGCAATCAGATAACGACGAGCATGCTCAGACAAGGGAAGATTTATATCGCTTAAATGATCAACGATTTTGCGGTTGATTTCTTCAGGTACCCTTTGATCAAAACAACGATTTCCTGCTTCCATATGAAAAATAGGAATTTTTCTTCGTTTAGCAGATATTACCGAAAGGCAACTGTTTGTGTCGCCATAAATTAATACTGCGTCAGGGTTGACCTGTTCCAAGACTTTGTCCGATTTAGAAATTACATTTCCGATTGTTTCGGCAGCATTTTCACCAGCCGCATCCAGAAAAAAATCAGGTTTTCTGATTCCCAGCTGTTCAAAAAATATTTCATTTAACTCAAAGTCAAAATTTTGACCTGTATGAACCAATACGTGATTGGTATATCGATCCAGCTCAGCTATTACCCTGCTTAACTTAATAATCTCCGGGCGGGTGCCCACAATAGTCATTACCTTTATTTTGTTTTCCATAGAGCCAGTTCATTTTGGATATAACTTAATGCAAGCAATTTTTGTTTGATCTCCTCAACTGAGAGAAGTTTAGTATTATGCGAGTTATAGTCTTCCAAAGCAGATGTTTTAACATCTCCATTAGTAAAATATTTACCATAATTTAAATCTCTGGTATCAGCAGGAATTCGATAAAAGCCCATTAAATCTTCAGCTTTTGCCATTTCTTCACGTGTACACAAGGTTTCAAACAATTTTTCCCCATGTCTTGTCCCAATAATTTCTATAGGGTTGTCCGCTTTAAATAATTCTTTAATCGCCTGCGCCAAATCACCAATGGTTGAAGCAGGCGCTTTCTGAACAAACAAGTCGCCCTGATCTCCATGTTGAAATGCAAATAAAACCAGATCAACAGCTTCATCGAGGGACATTAAGTATCGTGTCATTTGCGGATCAGTGACTGTTATTGGCTCACCATGTTTAATTTGTTCAACAAAATGAGGGATAACGGACCCTCTTGATGCCATAACATTTCCATACCGGGTAAGACAAACTTTAGTGCCACCTTCCGGAATATTTCTGGAAGCCGCAACAGCCACCTTTTCCATCAATGCTTTACTCATCCCCATGGCATTTATCGGATAGGCAGCTTTGTCCGTACTCAGGCAAATTACGGATTTCACTTGATTGGAAATGGCGGCTTTGATTACATTCTCTGTCCCAAACACATTTGTCCTTGTTGCTTCAATAGGAAAAAATTCACAGGAAGGAACCTGTTTTAATGCAGCAGCCTGGAAAACGTAATCCACACCATGCATGGCCATTTCAACACTATCATAACTGCGTACATCCCCAATATAAAACTTGACTTTAGGATTATTTAATGCTACCCGCATGTCATGCTGTTTTTTTTCATCGCGGGAGAAAATGCGGATTTCTTTGATGTCAGTATTTAAAAAACGGTTGAGTACGGCATTACCAAAAGAGCCTGTACCGCCTGTAATAAGGAGTATTTTGTTTTTAAACATGAGATATTCTTTTTTTAATTGTATCAAAAAATTCTGTCCAAGATTTTGTATTTAATTTCTTATAATGCTCATGTCTTATTTTCTCTTCCGTACTTAGTTTAATAATTGCTTGTCCCCAGGCAACAACATCTTTATAATTTACATAGGAGACACCTGTGTATCCGTCAAGTACTTCTCTGGCATAAGGCAAATCAGCAGCCAAAACTGGTAAACCAAAAGAGGCTGCTTCAATTAATGGTAATCCAAGTGTTTCAATATAACTTGGGAAAAGAAGGGCATCAACATTATTAAAAAGCCAAATCACATTATCATGGGTTATTTTATCTAAAAAAACAATATTAACATTCTTGAATATGGGAAGAACTTTAAATTCATCAGAAGTATTAGTTAAATAGAGCACAACTTCTTTCTTTAATTGCTCGTCAATCAACAAAAGAGAGCGGAATAATACTTCATGGTTTTTATATATAAGTGCTGAGGCAGGATAAAAAAGGTTTAGCTTTTTATAATCCAGAAAAATTTTTGCTTTTTGAGAATAGGATGGGATTTCCATATCTGGAAATACAACATGTATTTTATTTGCATCAAAATGAAATCTTCTAGAAAATCCTACTTTTATAAATTCAAGCTGTACAAAAATTTCAGTTTGGGAATTGAGAAATAATTTAACAAAAAAAGGGTAAATGTGTTTATAAAACCACAGAGCACGTTCACTGCTTTTTAACAAACTCCAATTATTTGGATATAGTGGAATTGGCTGATGATAGTATATGAAATTTGGGCAATAATCCCCAATTCGAAAATTTGTGTTTTGAAGTGATATCCCGGCAATTGGTTTTATTCCATAACTCTTTACCCAATTCTTTATTCTAAAAGCATCCCACACAAAGCGTTTAAAAAATGACCGAGCGTTTATAGGTACTAATTGCAGATTTTTTTTTGAGTGGTCTATTGTAATTGAATCATCACAAAAAACAATATAATTTATTCCATCATCCGGAATAGCTTCAATGAATTGTTGAAGTATTGTCAACGCACCTCCGGACCTGAGAGCAGAAGCATTTACAATTATTTGACGCATTTGAAAGGTTAAATAAGATTAGGGCAATTTTAATAATATCCGGGGAGATATCCCTAGATATTTTTCTTATTTTTTTGATCTTTGAATCACTTAATATTCTATTCATTAACTAATACCAAACCATAGATAACACCTTAGCTTGAGGTAAAGAAAATATAATGTCATGTAAAATTAGATTTTTTATACTAGTACATTATCCTTGAATAGCCGGTATTAATAAAAATTCCTTTATAAGGCAGAAAAAGATCAGGATATACTGATATCGATTGGAAGAAAAGAATGAATGAAAAAACCAAAAGGACAAAAAGTATAATTACTTTATTTTCTCTTCTATTAAACAACAACATCTGGGATGCCAGGAGAATAGGCTCCATAATATGAAAATAGAAATCTCCCCTACTTACCATAATTGTAAGAGAATGAGCAAAGAGAAAATAAATTACAATTCCAACGATATATCCATTTAACATAATTGTGTAAAATGGAAGTTTTTCGCTAAGTTTATCTCGGTTATAATAAAAAACACTTATAAATATAATTCTTTTTAATAATCCGATCAAAGTAAGTTTATCTATTTGGGGCATATACTTTGCCAGTTCTATGTAAATAGCAACTTTACCACCTGCTACCCCTCCAATCAGATTGCCTGCGTGAGAAAATAAATAAATTGGCAAACTAGAATATCCAATAATTATGGAGAAAGTTAATAAAAGAAACAAAGTCATTGGTTTTATTTGCCTATTTAAAAAATAGTATATTATAAAGAGGATTGCAGTGGTATGAAACATCATAGCCAAAATTACTAGAAGAAAAAACCGAGTCGGTTTTTCTTCAACGATATACCGTAATGCATATAAGCAAATGGCGACAGCTATCAATTGTCTATTTGAACCCATCATCCCCATGGTAATGGAATAAAACATCAACAACGACAGGAAAAAATAAGAAGTATAATGTTTAAAGCTTTTAAAAATTAGAAAATAATAAATGATTGCATGTACCAACAGGAAGAAAGTATAATCTGAAGAAAAAAACTTTACAACCCACACAAAAATACTGTAGCCCCATTCCTCACCAGTTCGCCATGGGGATGTTGAGGCAAAATCGCTAATGGATTGGAAATGCATTAAATAAGAATTCCAATCTGTTCCCGTCTCCCAACGCAAACCAACCTGAATAACCAAGATCA
Organism: Bacteroidales bacterium; assembly: GCA_014860665.1. GTDB lineage: Bacteria > Bacteroidota > Bacteroidia > Bacteroidales > F082 > Sulfidibacterium. Next base: position 21,318 of record JACZJI010000063.1, read on the forward strand.
AGTAAATTATCAAAGACATTTTCCTTTTAGTATTTTCTGCTAAAGAAAAATTTATCTCGATAATTGAAAACAAGAATAAAACAAGGATGGTGAAAAAATAAACTATCATAAATGAAAAGAAGAATATAATTTTCTCATTTGCGACAAAATAATTGCATTTGAATATTTTGATTCGTAATAAGAACGAAAATTCTGTAATTGATTTCTTTTTGTAAAATCAATAGACTTTATGATACTATCAACATTATTTTCGAACAAGAAATCTTCAGAAATTATTACTTCCGGAATAGCACATCTATTTGAAGCAATAACGGGCTTATCAAAAAGGTACCCTTCAATAATCGGCAATCCGAATCCCTCACCATATTCAGCAATCATTAAGACCAAATCGCAACTCGAATATAAATTTAAAAGATCAGCATCACCCACAAAACCAAGCATTTGAATATTTGTAATCTTTCTATTCAAAATTTCGTTTTTATAATTCTCCAAAAGTGGGCCCTTTCCAGCAACAACAAACAAATAATCTTGATTAGAGAGTTCTTCGGCGACTTGCAACAACAAATCAAAACGTGCTCTTTCTTCTATACTTCGGACTATTAATACAGATATTTTATTGTCAATTTTGTTTTGAGGAAATACATTTAATTTGACAAAACTCTCAAAATGGGAAGTGTTAGGAATGATCACAAAATCTTTTCGATTACCGAATAAGGTTTGTTCTTTAGTGTAATTGGAAATAAAGTGAACCAACGAACATCTGTAATAAAGTAAGTATTCAATTATCCAAAAGACAACCTTAAACCTTTGTTTTTTACTACTAGTTAGATAATATAATCCATCATGTACTGTTAATATATCTGTTTTATAAGTTGAAAAAAAGGAAAATAACGGGTTGTGAGAATGAATTATGAATTTGCTTCTTTTTCTGATTCGGAATAAAACTATGTTTAATATTAAAGGCCAGTACCAGCAATGTTTTACTGAAATACAAGCAAAATTATTAACTTTATATGCTGTTGTTTTTGGTCCCCAATGCAAATAATATATACGATCAAATTCCAATGCCTTTGATTGGAATTCAATAACATTTTCAACACCACGCTTGTGTTGTTTAAATGAATTGAAACCCAGATATAAGATTTTCATTTAAAAACAATTTAAATATCTGTGTAACTCTATGACCACAAGTGTGATTTTGGATAGATTGTTCATATTGCAATTTTGCAACCTCATAACTTTAAGCTGATTAACCCAGATAAAATTCGATTAATTAATTCAGGTTGGATTTTAAGGGGAACTAAAAAAGATAGAGGAAAATCATTCAAATAATACCTTCTTATAATTTAAATATAAGCAATCCTAATTTTTTTTAGACCTTATTTTACAATAAATTCTATAAATAAAATCAAATGTTTTAAGGGATAACAACATTGCTAATATTGTCCCGAATGAATGGGGTCCATATATTACCTCCAAATCTTTAGATATATAGTTTTTATACCCAGAATTTATTATCCCAAGATTAAATGGAATATGCTCACAAACAGCATCATTATCATTTTCACAATTAGTAAGAAGACTATACTTTATATTTTTAACTGCTTCATATTTATAAATTCCCAGTCCTCCAAATGCTGAAATTACATTGTAATAACCCGACTTTCTAATCTTTTTATTAATAGTTTTTTGAGTATAATGTAATGTTTCTTTCGTAAACCCAAATCTTGAACGTAGCGGATATTCATATATAGCGTAAATATCAAAATAGATTTTTGAAAAAATCATTCCCCAGAGACCTTTCCTTGTAATTCCATTTGCAAAAATACCGCCCCAATCTTTATTCACGTTTAAAATAGAACTGATAACACCTTGGACAGAGAAAGATTGTATATCCAGGTCAATGACAATTAAATAATCGATTACTTCCGATATGGAATTAATATAGTCAATATATATATTTCTATATTTAACCATCTTCTCTATCCGGTAAATGCTAGCTGAAGGATTAGAGTACATTTTGCTTTTTATTGGAATAGTTATTGTCCCAAAATCCTGAGAAATAACTTTTACACCAGGCTTCTCCCTACTCCAATCACCAAGAATTCTTTTTGTATTGTCCTTGCTATCGTTCTCAACAATTACTACCTGGGACCATTTAAAATTAGATCTCAATTTCTCGACTAATAAAATGTTCCCCGGTAACGATTTTTCACAATCTCTAGCTAATCCAGCAATTACAACATTCTTATTAATTATCATTATTAAATTTTAAAAAAAATATTTGTTTCTCTAATCTGGTATTTTCATGTAAAAAGTCTATTAACCTTGAGTAATAACGAATGCCGAAAACCAATTTCATGAATTTTAATCCCCTTATTACCAGCCTTTCATAAAAGCTTCTTCTATTCTTTTGATTTACAGTAAATGTTGAAAAATTACTCGTCTTAATATTAGTAAGTAACCTGTTTTCATACAATATTTTCCTAAACTGACTATGTTTAGAAAAAGGGTCGACATCCGAAATATTATTCTCATTTATTCTGAATAATCTTCTATATAATGGCAGGACGTTTTCACCATCTTCAAATGCATTAAATGAATAATTCAAACTTGAGTATTTATCGTAGCCGTTGGAATATTCCTTTTCTATATATTCTGTAAACAAGGGTTTAAAAGATGGAAATTTATCTGTATTATATTTTGGATGCCTTCTATTTACCAAAGTTGGGTTATACGGGTCAAAACCAGAAAAGTGGAAAAATAAAAGCGGAAAAGTCTCATTTGTTCGTAAATTTCTGATTTTATAACTACCATTTTGGGTATTTAATAGTTCTCTTTCATGCAAATTCCATATTGCCGGATTTATTCCCATATGGTGGGTTATCAAAGTATCTTCCGGAAAAAACGCAGGAACAAAATCAATCCATCTTTGATCTACATGCAATGAATCATGCTTGTCCGCGTAACATTTGTTAGACAGACGATTCATCCACCAATTAATTATTTCAATTCCTACTGTATTGTTTCTAATTGCAGTAAAACCCAAGTTATAAATACCAACAAAAAGTATTTCTTCCTCAGTAATTGATCCCGTATATTCAGTTTGAATATTACAATAGTGAGGGCTTAAAACTATTGATTTGTAATCCAGGTAACCATAAATTGTTACCAATGAATCTGTTATATATATGTCTGGATCTAAATATATAACTTTTTCATATCCTTCTCTAAATAACTTATTGAAACAGAATGGTTTCACGGAGGTTGAAAATTCAATAACATTATATTTAAATGCCATTCTTTTCCAGTCCTTAATCCAACTATCATCAAGCAAGATTAGATCTGATGGTAGATCTTCCGCATCTGCCTTATCTGATAGAAATATAAAAAAATCGATTCCCGGATTTTTATTAATAAATGATTCCTTTAGCGTTAATGCCTGCGCTAAATAGTTCTTAGCACAAATTGTAAATGCTGCTCCACTCATTTTCATAATGTCCTAATAATTCGTGCGGGATTCCCGCCTACTACACTATTTCTAGGTATATTTTTGGTTACTACTGAATTTGCTCCTATAATACTGTTTTCCCCAATGGTTACTCCCGGTAAAACAACGACGCCCTCGCCTAACCATACGTTGTTTTCAATTATGACAGGTCCTTTACTAAATAATTTTCTTTTTGAAGGTGCTGTATTAATTGCTTCACTTGTAATCTCTCCATGGTAATGATCTGTTATAAATACCTTGCTTGCCATTAGTACATTATCGCCGATCTCAATTTTATTAATGGCACCAATATGACAATCCGGATTTATACTTACGTTATTACCTATAACAATTTCGGGAGTAAATAAATGACCCATATGCTCTTCAAAGGCCTCCAGTCTGACACGAAGGTTGCAATCAAAGTTATCTCCTATTGTTATTTTTTTCCCACCATGAAGATAAAATGGGTATGAAATAAAAGGAGTCTTTCCAATTGATTTGAATTCACTTACCAACCAATAAGTATAAATTTGATTAAATCGAAATGATAATCTTTGAC
>JACZJI010000064.1 GCA_014860665.1 Bacteroidales bacterium
GAAACACTCTTTACTGGAATCCCGATGTGGACCTTAATTCAGAAAACGAAATTCATTTTTCATTTACCACAGCTGATACACCTGGTAAATATGCAATCGTACTTCAGGGAATAGATGCTGATGGAAAATCTTTTATGAAAAGTGAAATTTTTGTAGTGCAGTCAAAGCCATAAATTCATTACTTTTCAAACGAGTCCAACAATTCATTCAGATTCTGATCCATCCAGTTGACGGTTTTATTTACTTTTGGATAAAGTTTTGTCCAGACGTTTTAGGAGTGAGAGTCTGTTGGTCGAAGGCACCTGAGATCCTATGAAATTGTTTAAAAACTTTAGAGTAGATAACCCAAGACTGATGCCAACAAAAAAAATTAGGGCTTAATCTGAGAAGATTTTTCTTCAGACCAAAATTTCTATCATTATAATATTCAACGCCTTGACCAGAATAAAAATTTTAAAGTCTTGTCTTACGATTTCATCTTGTTATAAAAAAGTCTCAATGCTTAGAGAAATAAGCGAAAGAGAGAATAAAATTAAGATATTTTAATAACTTTACGCCGTCCAAATCTCAATGTTTTAAAATCTGCATTTGAAAATCAACAGGTCAAAACAATCCATTATCTATTAAATGAAATAGAAAGACAGAATCAAATACAATTCAAATGAATTCAGTATTGAAAGCCCAGGAAGAATGAAAATACGTCCTACCATATTATTACTTATTGCGATGATACTAGCTGCCACCAGTAGCTATTCCCAGACTCCTGTATTGTCGGCAAATCAGATCTATGGACTTAATCCTGAGTTATATAATGGGAAGATTTATTCCTATGCACCGTCTATCACTACGAAAGGCTCGCAGTTTTTATCTGGTCCTATATTTGAGAAAGGCTCGGTAGTAATCAACGGAAAAACCTTTAACAACCTTTTACTGAATTACGATGTATTTAATCAGCAAGTCGTGTTGAAATTCATGACTCGAATGGACAACATGATGAAGATTATTCTTTCGGATGTATGGCTTCAGTCTTTTAATCTTGGTGACAGGCATTTTGAAATTCTGTCTTTTCCCAAAATCAAACCCAGAATTTATCAAGTCATCGGAAAAGGTCGATATCAGGTTTTCTATACCTGGCGGAAAGATTACAATCTTCAAAATACATATGGTGCTAGTAATTATGCATTTTCAAAACCAGTCAGAGAATCCTATTTAAAATTTAAAGATAAACTGACACACTATAAAAACAACAAACAATTTGTAGATTTATTTAGTTCCGAAAACAGACCTCTGATTAATAAATTTCTTAGAAAAAACAAAATTAAAGTAAAGAAATCCGGGTCTAAAGAAATACTTCAACTAATTAATTATTGTAATACCCTCCCAACGAAATGAAAAAAGCTTTCCTTTTCATAACCTTACTTTTGATTTCGGTATGGATGTTTGCTCAGAGCGCGGAAAAGCTAATGAATTGTCACTTTAATAATGTTTCTTTTGAAAAGTTTTGCAATGAGGTTTTTCAGGAAACCGGAGTCAGGGTTTTTTATCAGGAAAAATGGGTAAAAAATCTAAAAATCAATCTTAACGCAAACAATATTACAGCAAAAAAGGCAGTATCAATAGCCATTGAAAATACCGGGCTCAAAGTTTCTGAATGGAATAATAATCTAGTCATCCTTCCCGACACGAGGCTTATTACCAGCCTGCCTCCCTATCATCCTGAAACTGCTAATGAAGGGAGTATACCGGAAAATACTCAAAAAATGACAGCCACAGAAGAAAGATATCTTATAGGAAGAAAACCGGATGTTATTCATACAATAAAAGTAGGCTATGAAGGAGGGCCTCTGACCAATGGTAAAGCCTCCATCTTGGGAAGAGTCATGGATGAAGAGACCGGAGAACCAGTCAATTTCGCAACCTGCTATGTGGAGGAAACAAAAACAGGTTCCATATCTGGGAAAAATGGATTCTTTACTCTTGTTTTAAAACCTGGAAATTATACAGTAACAATAAATTACATGGGATACCAGGCAAGAAAATATATGCTTGATATTTTATCAGGAGGTAAATTTATCGTAACACTGAGAAAAACTGTTTACCAGATTCAGGAGTTTGTTGTTCATGGTGATCGTCAGATGAATGTCACGCAAAAAGATCCGGGAATCGATAAAATCTCCATGCGTTCAATAAAACAGCTTCCTATGATGATGGGGGAACGTGATATCTTGAAGGTATCGGGAACACTTCCTGGTATTGTAAGCACAGGTGAGGGATCTTCGGGGCTTAATGTCCGAGGAGGAGGTTCAGACCAAAATGCATTTTATATAAACAAAGTGCCGATTTTCAACACTTCACATCTTTTCGGATTCTTTCCCGCTTTTAACTCGGACATCATTAAAGATTTTTCTGTTTATAAGGGATACATTCCGGCAATGTATGGAGGCCGTCTGTCATCCGTATTTAATATTATGACCCGACAGGGAAATATGAAACGTTTTACGGCACATGGAGGTGTGAGCCCTGTTGCAGCGAATCTCGAAATTGAAGGTCCCATAAAAAAAGACGTACTTTCTTTCATTTTTAGCGGAAGATCAACTTATTCTGACTGGATTTTAAGGCGTGTTAAAGATCCGACTATTAGCTCCAGTTCTGCCAATTTCTATGATTATACAGGGGAATTATCTTATAATGCTCAAAAAACGCAAATGTCGCTTTTTTTCTATCACAGTTACGACCATTTCAGGTTATCGACACTTGACGATTACAACTATTCCAACAATGGCGCATCATTGGATATAAGCCACAATCTTACCAATTCATTAAGAGCTGACTTTTCACTTATTGCTTCACAATATGGATTTACCACTATTGATCAGGAACAACTTCCCAGCGCATATAAACAGGCATACAAGATGGGCCATTATGAGGTACGGGCTGATTTCACAAAAACCATAAGTAATTACAATACTCTGAATTTTGGAGGAGATGCAGTTCTCCGTCAACTTGACAGAGGTAATGTGATACCCTATGGTACAGAATCATTGCTCATTCCGGTAGCATTAGGCAAGGAACAAGGTTTTTCTGGTTCATTATATCTGTCGGATACTTACAATCCTTCCCCCGTTTTAAGTATCACAGCTGGATTGAGATACACACTGTATTCACCTCTGGGCCCTTCGACTGTATACAATTATGTGCCAGGGATGCCAGTCGATTCGCGTTATGTAAGTGACTCTGTGACATATGGAAATAATGTTCCAATACATTGGTATTCAGAACCAGATGTAAGAGCAGCTGTTAAATATCAGACCGACGAAAATGGTTCTGTAAAGCTGGCTTTCAATCAGATGCATCAAAACCTGTTTATGTTGAATAACACCATTGCTATTTCACCCAATGTTCAGTGGAAACTGGCAGATTCTCATATTACTCCATCAAAAAGTAACCAGATTTCCTTAGGTGTTTACAGAACACTTCCAAAAAGCGGTATGGAAGCCTCTGTTGAAATTTATTATAAAGAAGAATCAGGTTATCCGGAGTTTAAGGACGGGGCTTCTTTTTTAGATAGTCCGCACGTGGAAACTGAGGTATTGCAAGGAAAAGAAAAAGGTTATGGTGTCGAATTTCTGTTAAAACGTTCAAACAAAAGACTTGCCGGTTGGCTTTCCTACACATATTCACGCTCATTTATGATGGTTAACGGAGGCCAAACGTGGAATAGTATTAATAATGGTGAAACATATCCTTCCAATTACGATATACCCAATGTGGTAAATTTGGTAATGGATTATCATTTAAGCAGACGTGTTACTTTTTCAACAATCATGACATACCAAACCGGGAAGCCTATCACCTACCCCGTTTCGGTTTATTACATCGACGGAACACCCTATCTGGATTATTCAAAACGTAATGCATACAGAATACCGGATTATTTTCGGACAGATGTGTCAATGTCGATTGAAGGAAATCTCAAAAGACATAAACTCGTTCATAGCTCCTTTGTTTTGAGCGTCTATAATCTTACCGGGAGGAAAAATCCCTACTCAGTATATTTCAACACCTCAGATGGTGGAATAACAGGATATTCTTATTCTGTGATAGGGGTCCCCATTTTTACTGTTACCTGGAACTTCAAATTAGGAAATTATGCTTCGGAATAAAATAATACTGCTTTTCATATTGCTGGCATTTTCATCCTGTGTGAAAATTTATTCTCCCAAAATCGAGGGTGCTGATTTGAATAAATATGTGGTTTCGGGTCAGATTACACTTGGTGAAGATACGCAAACTGTTAATGTTTCTTTAACATCTTCAATAAACAAACCAACCTACATACCTTTGCTTGGATGTACAGTGCATATTCTTGATAATAAAGACAATACTTTTCCTTTGGTAGATATGGGAAACGGAGATTATTCCACCATGATTGATCCAAAATATATGGTTCCGGGCAAAGCTTTCAAAGTAGTTGTGATAGTGCCTGATGGAGACAGTATTGTTTCAGATTATGACACATTAAGCGTTGTCCCACCGGTAGATTCCATCTATTATCTTAGGAAAGATATTGTAAGCCCTGTTCCTTATCAATCCAAGGTGGGGATTCAATTTTATTTAGATTTTAAAGGAGCAAATTCTGACAGTCGATATTATAAATGGAATGTTTACGAAACATGGGAATATCACGCAGAATATCCGTTGGAGTACTATTACGATGGCACGGTTCACCATATTTTTCCTCCTGATTACTCCAAATTTACTTGTTGGGATACAAGAAAGATACCGGAAGTTTTCACTCTTTCTACAGAAAATCTTTCTCAAAATGTATACAATAACATCCCACTTCAGTATGTAGACAATAAAACACCCAAACTTGCCAATGGCTATAGTATGCTTGTTGAACAGTTAGCATTAAGTAAAGAAGCATATGATTATTGGGACCAGTTGAGAATTAACAGCACACAACAAGGCGGATTGTATGAAAAACAACCTATTGTTATAAAAGGGAATTTACGTGATATCACACATCCTGATAAAGAAGTTTTAGGTTTTTTCGGTGCTGCATCTGCAAGTTTCAAAAGGATTTTTATAAGCCAGGTTCCCGGGCTTACTCTGAATTATGTTATTCCCTGCACAACAATTGTACTCAAAAGAGGCTATATAATGATACCTCCATCGGCCTATCCTGCTGCACTTATGGCAAGTCAAAACGGACCGCTTCCAATTTGGCTGAGCCAGATATGCGTTAATTGCCTTTTGCAGGGAGGTACAAATGTTAAACCCTCATTCTGGCCAAATTAATTATGAAAAAGATAAGCTGTAAATATTATCCAATCGTGTTTCTGATGCTGGCTTTACCTTTTACAATGAAAGGCCAGGTAAGCAAAGGATTTCCAAAAGCCGAAAAACTGGCAGTATTCATTGACAGGGGCATGTATATTACGGGCGAAAAGATACATTTCACTGCTTTTGTTACAAACCAGGATAAGCCAGAGTTGAGCAAAATTTTATATGCTGAAATTATAGAACCAGACGGAACCAAAATAAAGGGCGGTAAGTTTCTTTTGTCTGATGAATCCGCTAACGGATATCTTACCATTCCTTCCGGGAGTATCACAGGAGTGTACTACCTGAGAGCTTATACGAAATATATGCGAAATCTGGGACCAAAATCATTCGCTTATGTCAGTTTTAAAATTATCAACCCTTACAAAGCTGATGTTCTGAGTGGAAACTCCTCAGATACCGTTTATCAAAAACAAAATGGCAATAATATATTGTCCAGTCAACTTATTGATATATCGACCAATCAGGAAAACTATTTACCCCGTAAAAAAGTAAATGTAGTTCTTAAAACAGAAGGTATCAAAACAGACGGAATACAGCGACTGAGTATCTCAGTGGTTCCATTATTGGCTATTCCGAATAATATGCTCAACTTATATTCAAGATCAAGACAAGTAGATCTGGTAAATTTCTATCCTGAAAACCGTGGAATTTCCCTTACAGGGACAATGAAAGACAGTTTGACAGGAAAACCGGAAGCCGGAGCAATAGTAAATCTCTCTATTTTAGGGAAAGGAAGAACCTTCATGGCTTTCCAAACCGATAGTACAGGACATTTCTTTTTCTCACTTCCTTCGTATATAGGAAACAGGGACATATTTATCGGGCCACAAAATATTCCTGGAACTCATCCGAAAATATTGGTGAACAATGATTTTTCAGCAGCACCAATTCAACTGCCTGACCCTATTTTCAAAATAGACTCTGCCGAACGCACAACTATTATCCAAATGGCACAAAACAGTCATGTTAAAGAATTTTTCAACAATGATAGTCTATTGTGCGAAAAAGAAGCAAAAAAGCCGGAGAAAGCTTTTTATGGAAGACCTTCATACATTTTGACACTAGACCAATATGTGCAGCTCCCAACACTGGAAGACTATCTCAATAATCTTCCGTTCCAGGTAAAAGTTAGAAAACGTCATGGTAAGAAATATATTAAAGTATTAGGTGATCAACCCGATATGGCCTACCTGGATCCACTGGTTCTCGTTGATTGGGTAGCAGTTGACGATGCAGAAAAAATTCTTGCCGCTTCACCTACCAATATTTCCAGGATTGAAGTTGTAAACGTACCGTATATAATTGGAGATATGAAATATGGTGGCATAGTCAATATAATCACCAAAAGAGGGGATTTTGCAGGGATAGATCTCCCAAATGCAGGGATGTTCCTAAATTATGGATTCCTTCATAATAATTGCCAACGTGCTTTCACGGCACCGGATTCCTTAAATCAACCGGATACAAGAAACACTCTTTACTGGAATCCCGATGTGGACCTTAATTCAGAAAACGAAATTCATTTTTCATTTACCACAGCTGATACACCTGGTAAATATGCAATCGTACTTCAGGGAATAGATGCTGATGGAAAATCTTTTATGAAA
>JACZJI010000065.1 GCA_014860665.1 Bacteroidales bacterium
AATCTCTTCTAAAGTAGCCGAATGATCTCCATCAATACCGAAGTATAATTTTATTACTTCTGCTTCTCTTTCTGAGAGAGTTGAGAGAACATTTGCAACTTCTTTTTTCAAAGACTCGGTCATCAATTTATTATCCGGCAACGGCTGTTCATCATTAGGAAGTATATCTACCAATGAATTTTTTCCATCATCACCTTCTTTTAAGGGTGCATCCATTGATACTTGTCTTCCTGCAATCTGAAGTGCATAAGCAACTTCTTCAGCGGTCATTTCAAGAATCTGTGCAAGCTCATCTGTTGTGGGCTTTCTCTCATATTCCTGTTCAAGATCTCTGTAAGCCTTGCTTATCTTAGTAAGATTTCCAACTCTGTTAAGCGGTAATCTTACAACTCTTGATTGATCTGCAATTGCCTGCATAATAGATTGTCTAACCCACCACACAGCGTAAGAGATGAATTTGAATCCACGGGTTTCATCAAACCTTTCAGCGGCTTTTATCAAGCCAATATTTCCTTCATTGATGAGATCGCCGAGAGATAAGCCTTGGTTCTGAAATTGTTTTGCAACACTCACTACAAATCGGAGGTTTGCTTTTATTAATCTTTCCTGGGCTAATCTATCTCCCTTTTTTATTTTGATGGCGAGTTCAATCTCATCATCGGGAGTAAGAAGATCAACTTTACCGATCTCTTGTAAATACTGGTCTAGAGATTTACTTTCTCGGTTAGTAAATTGCTTTGTGATCTTCAAGCTTTACATCTCCTTAATTGTGATTTTAACTTGTGATATTTTATTATTGATCATTCTAATAGAAAGATCCGGAATGCTGGTTTTGTAAACGGCAAATATAACACTTAATTAGATAAATGTAAGATAAAAATCTATCCGAACTAAATATTAATTATTTCGCCTGAGGCCGGGAATTGTACGTTTTTAAAGCCTTTTTGTAATAATTTTTCTCTAAACGGCAATGCCATATCTTCTTCACCATGCACCAAAAATATGTTTTTTAACTTGTTTTGTTGATTTAGACGCAGGTAATCCAATAATTCCTTTTGATCGGCGTGACCGGAAAAATAATCCATTTTCTTTATTTTAGCCCGAACTTCGTATTCTTCGCCAAAAATGTTAACCTTTTCATTTCCATCCATAATCCTTCTTGCCAGCGTGTGCTCTGCCGCATATCCAACAAATAAAATTAGATTTTTGGGATTGCCAATATTATTTGCAAGATGATGTAAGATTCTTCCACCTTCCGCCATTCCAGAAGCTGAAATAATTATCATCGGTCCTTTTTTATCATTAAGCTCTTTGGATTCCTCTGTTTTCTTTATGTACTTCAATCTGCCAAAGCCAAACGGATCTGTTCCTTCTTCTAAAAAGATACGACCAGTTTCTCTATCTAAACATTCTGGATGAGAACGGAATACTGCTGTTGCATCAACAGCCATTGGTGAATCAACATAAATTGGAATTTCAGGAATTCTGTTTTGATCAAAAAGTTTGTGAAGCATGTAAACTATGGTTTGTGTTCTTCCAACAGCAAAAGCCGGAATGATAACTTTTCCGCCTTCATTGATAATTTGCGTTATTGTAGATGAAAAGTCTTCTTCAACCTCTTCATCCGGCGAGTGTAATCTATTTCCATAAGTTGATTCCATAATCAGCACATCAAGATCTCGTAAAACATCCGGCGATTTTATTACTGGTGAATCCGGTCTTCCAATATCTCCGGAAAATCCAAAATTAATTTTTCTTCCATTGCTCTCTTCTATTTCTAAATGCACGCCTGCTGAACCAAGAATGTGCCCGGCATCTCTAAATGTAAAACAAATTCCCGGAAATAAATCAATTGTTCTATCGTATTGCACACCAACAAATTGCTGCATTGCTTTATCAACATCTTCTAAAGCATAAAGAGGTTCAATAAGAGTCTCTCCCTTTTTTTTCTTTTTCTTATTTACATACTCAATATCTTTTTCCTGAAGATGTGCAGAATCACGAAGCATGATCTGACATAAATCAACTGTTGCAGATGTTGCATAAATCAACCCATTAAATCCTTTGCTAACAAGATTTGGAATGTTGCCGCTGTGATCGATATGTGCGTGCGACAATATCATTACATCAATTTCTGCCGGATTAAATTTGAAATTTTTATTTTTATCATAAGTCTCACTTCTTCTGCCTTGAAATAGCCCGCACTCAAGAAGAATTTTTTTACCATTAATATGTAATAGATGCTGTGAGCCCGTTACTGTTTGTGCGCCGCCAATAAATTCTATTTTCAATTTATACTCCTTAAAGAATTACTAAATTTTTAATTCTTAAAAATTCTGTTTTATTATTCGTTTGATTAAAGTCGGTAATTAATTTATAAACTAGTGGTGTTTTTTCTTTAAGCATCATAATTACATCAGGATGCAGATTTGTTTTGTTGAATGGAACTTGTTTAACATATTCTTGGATCAATCCGGCATTACGCCCATATTTATATTCATATGTAAAATTACCGAGAGAATCTAACAAAACATTTTTATTTAAAGTATTTGGAACAGAAATGTAAAACTCGCTTTTGCTCAGTTCATTATCTCCAAATAGCTCATTCTTACTAAGATACTCATATAATTCCTTTGCAGTATTTAATGCCGGATCAATCAAAATAATTTCTTTATTCATTACATCCCGGTAAACATACTTGTCATTCTCTTTTAAGTTATACAACTCGTTTAATTTTTGAGCAAATATGTTTTTATAGAATGGATAATGTGTGCATCCAAGTATGATTGTTTTAAGCGGTTTTGCAGATTTTGAGTTTTTAATTTGTTCTAGTAACGAAACCACATTATAATAAATATAGTTTTCAATTGAGTTAAGCTGGATTTTCGTAGGGTTTTCTTTAGTGCCCGAAAATAAATTTTTATTATTATTCCAATCAAAATTATATCGGTTCAAAATGTTTGCATTAATTTTTGCTTCTTTTGATGTTAAAGAGGGTCCTTTGTATTCTTTTCTAGTTTTGTTTGCTTTTGTATCTATATAATCTATCACGCCATCAACAGCACCCGCTAATCCAATTCCGGGCTGCTGATAAATTTCAATTTCTCCAATAAATTCAAATTGGGATTTATAATTATTAATTGCATTTACATAACCATTTGATAAAACTGTCCCTTCGGTTGCCATTACACCAATACTGCAATCTTCATCCTTAGAAATATTCTCAAAAGCACCTTTAACCCCGGCATTAATAACGCCAATTACTTTTAAATCCAGCTTTGCTTTTTTTAAAAATGCCTCAATGTCATCCATTCCATATGCTGTTGCTGTATTACACGCAATTACAATTGCTTTAACCGGAGATTTATCAATTTTAAATTCTTCATCATCGGAAGATTCATAATATTTATGACTAAGTAGAAATTGAAAATCTTTAAGAATATGTTCCTTTAAAACATCTGTTTTATTTAGAGAAGGATAATTCCCGTATGGCATATTTGCCTGATCAGCCAGATAAATAAAATACTCTTTTTCAAAATCTAGAATGCCATCTGGATTAATACTTTTGTTTTGATTGTTGAAGCCATCATAGTTTACGATTGCATCCATTACAGTCAATCCGCCGGTACCGGAATCAAAAATTCCAATTGGCAGTTTTTTATTTTTTACCGGATAGTTTTTTACATCAACATAGAAAAAACTTGAAGTGTCTGACAGAATAGAATGACGAAGATTTTTTGTTGTTGGGTCTTGTTCTGAATTACAACAAATAAATAGAAGAGAAGAAAAAAGGAAGGTAAAGATTAGTGTCGCTTTTGAATGTTTCATTTGCTCTTTCTTCATTTATTAAATGCAAGTTAATTATTTTCTGAGAAGTTTTTGCAAAACCTTCTTGATATTATCAGCTTTTGATGGTTTAGAACTATATTTTTTTATGTTTGTAAAAGTAATAAACGCAGCTATTTATGCCCCATAGACAGTAAAAATTTGTTGTATATGTGCTATTTTAAGGCCGGTATAAACAAGTTAGCGGTAATGCTAATGCGACCATGCAAACTTGAATAGACTATATTAAACCAACAGATAACTAAAAGGGAATAAAATGAAACGAGGAATATTTATTTTATCGGCACTTGCACTCTTTCCATTGAGTGTTTTTGCTAAATTCAAAACCAACATTTTTATGAGAACAGAAAAAGGATTCAAAGTAAAGGCAGGTGAAGCTAGGTTTGGTGAACACTACATAATGAAAGGCATCACCCTAAATAACTTAGACATAAAAATTTCCGGGACTGACACTGATAATGATTTAGCTGTGTTTGAGCAAACCGGATTAACACCAAATGGCGGACCTCCTTTGCATATTCATCCTTTCCAAGACGAATGGTTTTATGTGATTGAAGGTGAATATCTGTTTCAAGTAGGTGAAGACAAATATCAAATGAAATCAGGCGACATAATTTTTCTTCCAAGAAATGTGCAACATGCCTTCATACAGTTGACAGAAAAAGGGAAGATGATAGTTTCTTATTTGCCAGCAGGAAAGATGGAAGCATTTTTTAAGGTTACGGACAAATGGACATCGCCACCAACAAAAGAAGAAATCGCAAAGGTTTTTGCAGATCATGACATGAAAGTTGTTGGAGCACCACTGAAAGTTGACAATTAATATAAAAGCACGAACCGCTAACAACGTGTATGTGGCAACCCGCCTGCCGGACGGGCAGGTAGCTGGTGAAGTTTAAAATCAAAGTTTTATCTTCGCTATCACTATTGTTTACGGTGGACAGAGATTGTTTAAAAGGTCAGCCACTAAAAATAGCCTAACGTTATGTGCAAGTGTAATGGATGACAAAACAACCATCAACTTAAAGACAATTAACAGAACTTATAAAAATTTAAAGAAAGTAGTTATGACAATTAAATTTCTTTTAGTGTTACTTTTTCTATTTTCATCTTTTTCTCTTTTCGCTCAGACATATATTACCAATGTTACCATAACCGATGTAGAAAACCACAAACTAATTTCCGATCAAACGGTTGTCATAACTGATGATTTGATTAGTAACATTCAATCAAGCGAAAAAGTAAAAATTCCTGAAAATGCTTCAGTTGTTGACGGCACCGGAAAATACCTTATCCCAGGATTAACCGATGCCCATATTCACTTTTTTCAAAATGGCGGATTATATACACGTCCAGACGTGATTGATTTGAGAAAGTATAAACCATATCCCGATGAAATTCAACTTGCAAAAGATGATATGGAACAAAAACTTTTAAGATATTTAAAAAACGGCATTACCAACGTAATTGATGTAGGAGCCAATTTAAATTATCTGAAGCAACGCAACAACTATGTAAATAACGATTCTTTACCTTCTATTTACATCACAGGACCATTGCTCACTACCTACCAACCTAAAGTCTATAATGATTTAGGGGATGATGGACCTTTTATTTTAACACAAACTGTTGAAGACGGGATTAAGGCTGTGCAATCGCAACTACCATTTAAACCCGATTTCATCAAGATTTGGTATATCGCTGCAGCAGATGGTTTAGGTATTGAAGCAAGTGCACGAAAAAATTTGCCAATCATCAAAGCCATTATTGATGAAGCACATAAAAATAATTTGAAAGTAGCCGTTCACGCTACAGAGCGCATCACCGCACAATTGGCTGTGGAAAATGGTGCCGACTTTTTAGTTCATTTTATAGATGACGAAATCTTAAAAGATGATTTTGTACAATTAATGAAAAAAAACAAAACGCTCCTTATCCCAACCTTGATTGTGCATTCCGGTTACAACAATACATTTGGTCAAAATTTAAATATTAGCGCTTATGAACTAGCCAAAGCAGACCCTTACCAATTGGGTTCGTTGTTAGATTTGAAACATTTATCTGACACATCACTTGTTGACAAATACAAAAATTTAACTCTGGCCCAAACCTCAAGTTCAAAACAATCTGATTCCATTGCCAAAGCAAACACTAAAATATTATCAGATGCGGGTGTTCTGCTGGCAACCGGAACCGATGCCGGAAACATTGGCACTATGCACGCATCTTCCTATTTAGCAGAATTAAAAGCCATGCAAAAAAGCGGTATGAGCAATTGGCAAATATTAACTGCTTCCACCATAAATGGTGCAAAAGTTTTAGATAAAGAAAATGAATTTGGAAGCGTTACTATAAATAAAAAAGCCAACCTTGTTCTGTTAGACGCCAACCCCATTGAAAATCTTGAAAACCTTACTAAAATTAATCGTGTCATCAACAATGGCATTGTTTTCAATCCAGAAGAAATTCTCAAAGACAGCCCTGAAGATTTGGCGCAACGCCAGTTAAACGCTTATAATTTAAGAAACATCAATGCCTTTTTAGAACCTTATGCTGATGATGTGGAAGTGTATCAATATCCCAACACATTACAATTCAAAGGAAAAGAAGCAATGCGTAAAAGCTATTCGCAGATGTTTGAAAACACACCCAATCTACATTGTGAATTAGTTGGCCGGATTGTTCAAGGAAATGTGGTTATCGATAAGGAGCGTGTGCAGTTTGAAGATACTATCGTAGAGGCAGTTGCGATATACCATATTGAAAATGGCAAAATCAAAAAGGTCTATTTTATTAAATAATATTTTAAGTGCTGAAAACAAAAACAGACAAAAACGCCTGCCACCAACAGCGCATATAACTTATGGTGGAGAAAGTGGTAAAATCAATTTTGGGGCATTTAAGTAAGTTCGTTGCAAACCGATAAGGAAGTGCTTCGAAAAACGCTACAAGTCATATGCGCGAAACGTTAGGTGCAACAACCAGACTTCACGAAACATTTCTGTTATGCTGTGTAATGTGGAAAAGATTTGCTAACTGGTGCAATACTCTAAAACCTGAGGGAATCTTTCGGCAGAACGCTTAAACTTTTTTTTGGTTTTCGATGATCTTACGAAGTTCAATGATTTCTGATTTCAGTTCTTCAATTTCCTTCGATCCGGCAACCGGGGCATCTTTTTCCTCGGCATCACGCCCGATGAAATAGCTGGCAAAAGTCGCCGTGACATAACCGAAAATGCTATATCCGAAAACGGCAATTAAAAAAGCTAACCCGCGGCCTTCAGGCGTAATTGGATGAAATTCGTTACCTGCCGTTATCACCCGCATTGCTGTCCACCAAAGCGAAAGTCCATAACTGGTAAAGCCAGGAGTCGGATTTTCCAGAGCATACATGCCGGCGGCTCCGGCAAAGATTACGATCAGAGTAATAATCATCACATAGCCAAAGGCACGGCGCTGCATTGTTTTGCCCAGGCTTCGCATGCTTCTGTTGAATGACGATATGAGCCGCACAAGCCTTATCCCACGAAGGCCGCGTAAAAGTCTAACAAACCGGAAAATCCGGAATATACGTAATGCGGGAATAAACAATGAAATTGCTGTAAGCCAATTTTTTCTGAGGAAGATGAGTTTTTCAGGGGCGAGTGAAAACTTAATCACGAAATCAATAATAAATATTCCCCAGATGCCAAGACTTAAATATTCAAGCATCTTGTTTATTCCCCACACCAACTCAAACACAAGCAGGATCAGCCAAACAAATCCCAAAAGAATCATCGGCCCTTCAAGAATTCGTTCTACCGATTTGAGTAGCCTATTCCGTTCATTTATAATTTCGCTTTTCATACTTTTGGTTCTCCAATATAAGAAATAACTCAGGGAAGTTTAAATAACAAAGTCCAAGCCACTAACGGATTCTATAATAATAGATTTCAAAATATTAAATAGAACGTAGCAGCTTCTAACACTGCCTTTTTTAACTACAAATCTTTAAAACAATTTTTCTTATTGTTGTTGAGTTGCGAATTGTTGTTTCCATACCAAGTGCTTTTTCTAAAACTTTTCCTGAGATACCTGAATCACTAAAATTTTTTCTGCAAAGCCAGTACAGTTCTTTATCATTAAAATGAAATTCATTCGCCTCATCTGATAAGACAAAAACTTTTTTCTGTGACTCTTTATCCGGTTGATTTTCAAGAAAACCTATGTACAAATAATTTTGTTTGTTGTCTAAATCCGATTCTTTAAGTGGTTTGTGCTCAGCAATTTCTTTTAATTCTTTAGTTGTCCTGATAAATGTTGCAACCTTATAACCGAGAGATTTTTCTAACTCTGTTTCAATTTTCCTTTTAATCGCATCCACAAT
Source organism: Bacteroidales bacterium (assembly GCA_014860665.1). Taxonomy (GTDB): domain Bacteria; phylum Bacteroidota; class Bacteroidia; order Bacteroidales; family F082; genus Sulfidibacterium. Next base: position 8,213 of record JACZJI010000065.1, read on the forward strand.
TTTAGATTCTGTTTCAAACACAACATTTCCACTTGCAATAAATGTTTCAGCTTTTTCAAATCCCATTTTTTCAAAAAGTTTTTTTAGATGATCCATCTTAACAGTATGTCCGCCAACATTAATTGCTTTTAGAAACGCGATATATTTTGCCATAATTAAAATTAAATTGTTTACGCATTAAAATAACCTAACGCTGTAAAATTAAAAACCACTCATCAAAATGTTCTTTATATAC
>JACZJI010000066.1 GCA_014860665.1 Bacteroidales bacterium
CGTGAGCCGCACCGATGTGTATGCCGTAATCATGGGATTGCTCGAAACCGTGGCCGATGAGCTGGCCGACGGCAACACCGTGAGCCTAGGCAAGCTCGGAACCTTCACCGTAAACCTGAAAAGCGACAGCGCCGAAACCGCCGATGCCGTTACCGCTGCCACCATCAAAGGGGCAAAGATCGTTTACCGCCCCGGCGCCGAACTAAAAGACATGCTCAAAACCCTTAAATTTGAGAAAAAATCATGATGCACCTGCAGCACGACAAAAAAATAAGCCGGACAAAAGGTAAGGATAGCACGATCATACCGGAACTATTCCTTACCTTTGGTTGGTTTATAAACGAGTTGGGCAACATAATAAAAAAAACAAAACTATGACAGCAAATCAAGATTTAAAAAAAGAAGAACCAAAGAAAAATAAAAAGACCTGTGGAATAATAATGCCTATTGCACCACACCCTGACTATCCAACTGAACACTGGAAAGATATTCTTGGGATTTTAAATGAAGCCATAGTAAAAACTGAATTTGAACCAAAACTGGTAAGTGATGATGTAGCAATAGGGTTAATTCATGATAGGATTGTAACAAATGTTTATAATAATGAAATTATTGTTTGTGACGTAAGTTCAAAAAATCCTAATGTCATGTTTGAACTTGGGTTAAGACTCGCTTTTGATAAACCTACAATTATAATAAAAGATGAGAATACTGGATATTCATTTGATACAGGCGTGATTGAACATATTACTTACCCATCTTCGTTGAGGTTTAGTCAAATTGTTAGATTTCAAGATGAATTGGTCAAAAAGATTAATGCTACATATAAAAAATCTCAAGAAGAAAGTAATTTTTCGCCCTTCCTAAAAAGTTTCGGAAAAACAATAAAACCTGCTTCAATACAGCAAACCGAAATACCAGAAGGGAAATACATATTAAATCAACTTGAAGCATTGAGGCAAGAGATGCATATAATGAGAGTTGAACAAAGAAATAATTCTGAATTAAAGTATCGGAATATGGACATGCTAAATGAAAATGAAAGATACAAGATCGTTTCAAATTTGTTAATGAAGTATGTTGACAAATATGGACCACCTGAATTATTATTAAATGATGAGAAAATGTTTTCAATGTTAAAAAAAGAACTTATAATTAATGGAATTGAAATGCCTACCATTGAATTAAAAGAAATGCTTTATAGATTTTTGGAAAAAGAAATGATTAGAAAAAATAATTACGTTGCCCAACACGCGGTATAAAAAATTGCCGGGATAGTAGGTTACTCAAGGGTTGTAGTCCGCTTCAAGTTTTGTGTAACTTGACAGGAAATCGCCCGCAAACGGCAACTTTTCATACCGCCAAACGTTGGGCATAATTATGAAGAGACCGATTTACCAAATAAACATTGATGAAAAAGACAATTAGAAAACCTGAAAATTGGCAAGATTTTGAATCTCTTTGTAAGAAACTATGGGGAGAGGTTTGGGACATTCCAATGAAAATTAAAAAGAATGGACGCCAAGGTCAACCTCAAGCAGGTGTTGATGTCTATGGGATACCCAAAGGTGAAACAAACTATTGGGGAATTCAATGTAAAGGTAAAGATGATTATTCAAATGCTCAACTTTCAAAAAAGGAGATTGATACAGAGATAGATAATGCAAAAACGTTTATACCCCAATTAGAAGTCTTCATTTTTGCGACTTCTATGAATAAAAATTCGAAAATTGAAGAATACATAAGAATAAAAGATGTTGAAAGTAGAGAAAAAGGGGGATTTGAAATTCTACTTTATTGTTGGGAAGATATCTCAGACTTATTAGAGGAAAATCCAGATACTCTTAATTTTTATTTAACTGGAAATAATATTAAAAACAAATTTGACTTTGATGTATATTTTGATGGATTGAAACGAGAATTAGAAATTACCCCAAAGTTTCTAAAAAAGTCAACAAAATATAAAGTTAAACAGAAGATTGAAGATGATTTAACTCATCAATTAAATAAACTGATAGCTCCGACAATTTCCCTTAAAAATTATGCGCTTCCCTCACCTTTTTTTGGAAGTAATAGGATTAATAGAAGTTGGTGTAAGATTGAGTTTATAATTCATAACAGTGGTAATGTAGTAATTGAAGACTGGCGCGTAAGATTCTGGTTTGACAATAATGTATCAAAAATTGATGACAAATATGAAACTAACTACTTTTTGTCCACGCAAGTAATGCTCGAAATTCAAAGAAACAGGACAACATTTGCATACCCAGAGGATAAATTGATTGTATATTCTCCTCGAAATAATGGTTCGCTTATACAAAAGGATAAAATTTATGTTGAAGCATATCTGATACCTCACTTTGAAGCAAAGGCAATTAATATCAAGTGGGAATTACTCGCAAGGGATTTCAGTAAGGAAGGAAATCTAACTCTAAGTGTAAATCAAGATTTTGTAGAGAGAATAACTTTGATTGAAGTTGAAAGTGAAGAAGAGAAACTTGAAGATGAAGTTGAATATGAAGAATTATTTGAGAATAAAGTATAACTATGCCCAACTACCGGTATAAAATTTTACGCAGATTGTGCTAAATTTGAAAATTATGAACTTTAACAAACGCCAAATCGGTTTGACTGTAAGGAGTATTTCAATGCGCAACAATTTCATACCAAACGAAACGATGGAACCAAAAATAATAAAATGGAAAATGGTGAAAGTAAAATAGACAAGAGATATATAAAAAATCTTGAACAACATATTGAAGGTACCAAAGCCAATATAAAGTACTCCTTAGACAGGTTTGATATTTTAATAATTTCATTGTCCAGTGGAGGACTAATTTTCTCAATGGGCTTTGTAAAAGATTTTCTACCAAAAGACATTGAATTAAATTTCCTTTTGCTTAAAATTTCGTGGATTTTATTTGGTGCATCGGTAATGCTCAATTTACTCTCGCAAGTGACTGGCTATTATGCGAACAAAATGGAAATTATAGTTTCGAGAAACTTAATAAGACAAGAAAGAAAAAGAGAAATGATAGGTAATCAACAACATCTGGAGTCTAAGAAAAAAGTATTCAATTCGTTAACAAACGTTTTTAATGGACTTTGCCTCTTTTTCTTAATTGGTGGAATTGTCATTCTTATAATATTTGTGAGTACTAACCTAAATTGATATTGCAATGGTTAATGAAGAACTAAGAAAGAAAATCGAGGAACAAAAAAGGATCGAGGAAAAGGAAAGAAGAAGGCAAGAAGAGATAAGAAGAAAAATCCATGAACGAGAAGAAAAATGGAAACAAAAAGGGGATGACAACCAATACGGTCGTCCAACCGATGAAAGGCCAGGAAAAGATGATTAAATCACAATAATTCTGTTGCTAGCAGATCATCATAGGACAGTGCCAGCTTGGGAGTCCTTAAAAAAGGGATTTTTAAGATTTGAAAATTATTAAGAATAAAACGGCTACGAGCTAAATAGGCAGAACGACACCATTAAAAAAACCCCACCAACCATAACCAACCATAAACAACCAAATTGAACATTAAAACATGACATTAAGCTGGAACGAAATAAAAGACAGGGCGTTGAATTTCTCAAAAGAATGGGCTGACACTTGCAATGAAGAAGCGGACGCCAAGCCGTTTTTAGTTGAGTTTTTTAATGTGTTTGGCATTAGCAGTAAGCGGGTTGGCACTTTTGAGCATCGGGTTAAAAAGCT
>JACZJI010000067.1 GCA_014860665.1 Bacteroidales bacterium
TATAAATAACAGAACCAGTGCCCATACTGTCTTTATGCTCAAGCGCACCTTCTAATACAAAAGTAATTATTTCCATATTATCGTGCGGATGTGTACCAAATCCCATTGCCGGAACAACAGTATCATCATTTAGAACACGCAGCATTCCAAAGTTCATCATCTTGGGGTTGTAATAATTTGCAAAGCTGAAACTGTATTTTGTATCAAGCCAGCCGTAATTTGCTTTTCCCCTGTCTTCGGATCTATAAATTATTTTTTTCATTGTTGCCTCTTTTTGTCTTTTTTTAATTACAATGTATGTCATAACACGTTTTTAGTCAAATATCCAGATCACATATTGCACACAGAAATATTTTGGCGATATAGAATCTTTGCAAAAATTATCCTATATATGGTTAAAGACTTACCAAAATGATGAAAACCTTAATAAAAAGTAAAAGCAAAACTTTTTCTCTGTTGATCACAACTGTAATTATGCTTTTAATCTCCACAAAAGTACTGCCGCAGGATTATGTGATAAAGCAATTACGCATTGAAGACGGCTTGTCACAAAGCACTATCTTTGCTTCATTACAGGATAGCAAAGGCTATATGTGGTTTGCAACACGCAGCGGTTTAAATCGTTACGATGGTTATAAGTTTAATTTATACTTCAATGATCCCAAAGACTCCACTTCCCTTTCCGATGATGGAACAAACTCGCTTTATGAAGATAAGAATGGAAACCTGTGGATAGGAACTATTTACGGTAACATAAACAGATTTGATCGAAGGACAGAAACTTTTATTTATAAAAATATTTCTGAGATGGTGGAAATTCGCCCCGACCAGACAGACGATTTTTATGAGTACCCTTTATCCTTTTCAAGAAATCAAAAAACTACTATTACTTCAATCGCAGAAGATAAGGACGGCAAATTATGGATTGGAACCTGGGGCAATGGTGTAATTGTAGTTGATAAGAATTTTAAAAAGTATAACCATTTTTATTATGATAGTAATAATCCAAATGCGCTTAGAACAAATCGAATAATGGATCTGCATTTTGACAAAGATGGAAGATTATGGATTGCAACTTTTGGAGGTGGTTTATCAAGGCTAACAAAATCAGTAAAAGATTCTAAAGAAATTTTTTCGTTTGAAACCTTGCTTCAGGGAGAAAATGAGTTTTCTCTATCGGATAATAAACTGCTCAATATATTTGAAGACTCAGAAAATAATTTCTGGATTGGTTCTTACTACGGTGGTTTAATCCTCATCCCAAATGATCAAGCGAAACTGCCTTTTGGTAAAGCTAAAATAAATTGTCAACGCTGCCCAATGTCAGTAAATATTTTAAGTGGTAATACAGTAATGGCTTTTGCGGAGGATAAAGAACATTATTTGTGGATTGGAACTTTTGGCGGCGGACTTATACGATATGATAAAAATAAAAATGAAACATTACATTTCTTTAATGATCCATTCAATCAAAATTCACTGGGCGATAATGATGTTCTTTCACTTTGCACAGATCGTTCCGGAATAATTTGGGCGGGTTCTCATCTTGGTGCCGGCATTACAAAAATCTATAAAAATAATGCGCGATTTAATCACGTTAAACACGAACCAAGAAACCAAAACACTCTTAATGATGATGTGGTTTGGGCGATTTATAAAGACAAGGAAAATATTCTCTGGATTGGAACATATAAGGGTGGCGTTAATATTTATGATGCTGCCTCAAATAATTTCTCTTATATCAACAATTCGGATAAGAATAAATCAATCAGCAGTAACCATGTTAGAGCTATTGAAGAAGATACTTTTGGCAACTTGTGGATAGGCACTTATGATGGCGGATTGAACATCATTAACAAAAAAACTTTTAAGACAGTTGTTCACAAAAATAATCCTGCGGACCCTTTTAGCATTGGTGGTAATCAGGTTCAGGATATTCTAATTGAATCAGATAGTGTTTATTGGATTGCAACTTTTGGTGGTGGATTAAACAGAGTTGCTGTTAAAGGAAACCCTCTAAATCAGAAATTAAGATTTGAGAGGTTTAAGAACAGAACAGATGATCCAAATTCAATCAGCGATAACCGTGTTTATAAATTATATCGTTCACGTGATGGAGTTTTTTGGATCTGCACTTACGGCGGCGGTTTGAATTCATTTGATCCGGTTACAAAAAAATTTAAACGATATCCTATCAAAGCAGGGCAGGATGATAAATTCAATATCCAAAATCTTATGACAATTCTTGAAGATTCAGATGGGATAATCTGGCTGGGCTCTTATGGAGGCAGCTTAACAAGTTTTGATAGAAAGACTGAAAAGTTTAAAAGATATTCTTTTCAGGAAGGATTAACCAGCGGTGTTGTATATGGAATTCTGGAAGATAATTCAAAAAATATTTGGATAAGCTCTGACAACGGAATTTTTAAGCTGAACCTTAAAACCAAAGAAATCAAACGCTACGATATTCAAGATGGTCTTCAAAGTTTAGAATACAGTGGCGGAGCATACTTTAAGGATGTTGAAGGAAAATTATACTTTGGCGGCATAAATGGTTTCAACTATTTTGATCCGGCTGCAATTAAACCTAATACTTATATTCCGCAGGTGGTTATAACTTCAGTTAAAGTTCTTAATGAGCATGTAAAAGGTGATAGGAAAGAATTGATTCTTGATTACAAAAAGAATTTTATTTCGTTTGAATTTTCTTCGTTAGATTTTTCTGATCCGCAGGACAATCAGTATTCATTTATACTGGAAGGATTGCAGGATGAATGGCAGTTGACTGAATCATCATCACGAATTGCAACATACACTAATCTAAGACCAGGTAATTACGTATTTAAAGTACGCGGCTCAAATAGTGAAGGAGTTTGGTCAGAAAATTATGCTTCAATAAAAATTAAAATCTTGTATCCATTCTGGGAAACATGGTGGTTTATCACGCTTATGATAATGATGTTGGCAGTTTTTATTTACTACCTTGGAACAATCAGGACTAAAAACTTGCTTGCAATTGAAAAATTAAAATCTAAACTTGCCGCCGATTTACATGATAACATTGGTTCAGGCTTAACCGAGATTTCTATTTTAAGTGAAGTTGCATCAAGAAAAAATAATTCTGAACAAAAAATATCCGGCGGAGAACTAAATAAAATCAGTGACATCTCCAGACAGCTTGTTGATAATATGTGTGATATTGTTTGGGTTGTAAATCCAAGCCGTGATTCTTTGCATGATTTGATACTTCGGTTAAAAGATAATTACAGCGATTTACTTAACTCAATGGGAGTTTCTTTTAGAGCAAAAAATCTTGAAAAGCTGCAGGATGTAAAACTTCCAATGGATGTTAAGCAGAATCTTTATTTGATTTTTAAGGAAGCGATTAATAATTCAATTAAACATGGTAACTGTAAGCAAATTACACTTGAATCAAATTTACGAAATGATGTTTTGGAAATTTCTTTAACCGATGATGGAACTGGATTTGATGAATCCAATATTTCTAAAGGCAACGGATTAAAGAATATGGAAAACAGAGCCGCTCAAATAAAAGGAAGAATTAAAATTAAATCGTCAGCAAATACCGGAACTTCAATTAGGTTCATTGGTAAATCCGGTTCAACTAGTAAACTTAAAGGCCTGTTTAAAAAATGATCAATGTAGCTATAGTTGAAGACAACAATACAATTAGAGAGGGGCTTGCCGCATTAATAAATGGAACAGAGGGTTATAAATGCATCGGCGCATTTGGGGATGTTGAATCTTTTTTACCAAAAATCGGTTCACTGCCAATTAATGTTGTTCTTATGGATATTGGTTTACCTGGAATGAATGGAATTGAGGGAACAAAATCCGCAGTAATAAAAAATCCAGATCTAAGTATACTGATGTTAACAGTTTATGAAGAGAGTGAATTTGTTTTTGATGCTCTTTGTGCCGGTGCTTGCGGTTACCTTGTAAAAAAAACCCCGCCGGCAAGATTACTTGAAGCAATAAAAGATGCAAACGATGGCGGCTCACCTATGAGTTCCAGAATTGCACGGCAAGTAATAACGGCTTTTAAAGAAGGCAAAAGTATTACTCGTGAAACTCAGAATTATGATTTAAGTGATAGAGAAATAAGTGTGCTAAATCTTTTATCGGATGGATATAACTACCAGGAAATTGCAGAAACATTATTTATTGCTGTTGATACAGTCCGTCATCATATAAGAAACATCTACAAAAAACTCCACGTTCATTCACAATCCGAAGCAGTAGCAAAAGCAATCAGAAAGAAAATTATATAGACCTCACTGTTAAATCATCTTCCATTGCTGATACTTCTAGTATTGTTGAGTAAGTTTTATACAGTCATTGCGAGCGAGTCTTCGAGCGAAGCAATCTAAAACTAATTATAAAACACTTCAGATTGCTTCACCCACTAAAGTGGGATTCGCAATGACAAAACAACACTGCATAATCGTGCTGTAATCAAAACGTCCTTAATCCACCTAACTAAAAAACCGCATATATATGCAGTTGCGCACTCATCTATAATTTTGCACTTTTATCCCAGAATTTGATACTAAGTTTTAAAAGGATCGAAAAAGATGAAAGATAAAAGCGACCGAATAAAATCGAGACTAACTAACAACCAGGAGGATGTTATGGAAAACATGATATATCCAAAATCAATTTCTAATCCATTAGCCGATCTTATCAGTGACGAGATTTGGGAATTACTTAACAGTCGCGGTTTAATTAATGACCGCTCAGTAAGAGATTATATAATTCGCAGAAGATTTAAATCGTTACGCTCGCAAAAAGTTAGAACAGGCGATGCTATTGACACTCTAAGGGCAGAATATCCTTATCTCCAATTTGATACGATTAGGAAGATAGTGCACAACCCTCCAAAACAGGTAAGTAGATCATAGAACTTTTAAGGTGTTTGCCCTTACCCGTCCCGATTTTATCAGGACGGGTTTTTTGTTTTAAACGCTTTTTGCATTCCGATTTTTTATCTAATTCTTTCCTTAGTTTTGGATCAGTATATAAAAACAATTTTATGATAATTGAAAATCCCATAACTCCTCTTACAGAAATCTTTGATCCGTTATTCCAGCAGAAACAGATTAAATTTTTTATCAAACGGGAAGATCTTACTGATGAATTTATTTCCGGCAATAAATTTTATAAACTAAAATACAATCTTATAGAAGCTGAAAAACTTGGATTTAAGACTCTTCTCACCTTCGGCGGAGCTTATTCAAATCATATTCACGCAACCGCTGCTGCGGGCAAAAAATATGGATTTAAAACAATCGGTGTTATTCGCGGTGAAGAACATTTGCCCCTAAATCCCACATTAAGTTCTGCACAAGAAAATGGAATGCTAATCGAGTACATCAATAGAAAATCTTATAGAAATAAATACGATGAAAGTTTAATACAAACATTAAAAGAAAAATTTAGTGATTTTTATTTAATTCCCGAGGGCGGTTCAAATCATCTTGCAATAAAAGGATGTGCAGAAATTATTTCTAGTATTACTTCCGATTTTAATTTTGTCTGTTCTGCTTGTGGTACAGGCGGTACTCTCGCAGGATTGATTTTAGGATTAGAATCAAAACACTACGCGCTGGGGTTTTCTGTTCTTAAGGGCGGTTCATTTCTGAATCAAAATGTCCGCACTCTGCTTTCGTATTATCAAAAAGAAAATCTTAACAACTTTCAGGTAAATCTGGATTATCACTTTGGCGGATATGCTAAAACAAATACTGTACTAAATAATTTTTGTGCAGGATTTTACGAACAACACAACATTAGAATAGAACCAATTTATACGGGTAAAATGTTTTACGGAATCTATGATTTGATAAGGAATAATTTTTTTCCGCCGCAAAGCACAATTGTAGCCATCCATACCGGCGGTTTACAAGGTTTGCAAGGATTAAAACAAAGAGGCAAGATTTAATTTCGATGATAATGTTTTAATAGAATATCCTTTTTAACTTTACTTTGTTGTTTGAATTACACTTTTTGCCTGGAACTGTTTTTAGAGTTTTTATTTATTATCAACTAACTTATCTGCAGGAAATATTATGTCAGAAAATCAGTCGCCTGAATCAACTCCACAAGAAACATCAATAAAAAGCATTACAAAAGAATTAACACAACCATTTATCGATTTATTTCATTCATCACGCGCATTGTGGGGCATAAATCTTTCCTACCTGCTTGAAGGAATCACCTACTTTGGAATTGTTGGCTACCTTGTTATTTATTTTACAGATATTGTTAAGCTTGATGATATAAGTGCCGGGCAAATGGTTGGATTTCAAACTGCGGGAATAACTCTTGCAATGTTATTTTTAGGCGCCACTGTTGATTGGATTGGAGTTCGAAAATCACTTATCTATTCATTAATTTTTATGTTAATTGGCAGAGTATTTTTAACTCTCGGTCCAACTATAACTTCTAACACAGGCTTATGGTCATCTGCACATCTTATCGCTATGCTCGGACTTTTTGGGATTATTCTAGGTTATGGAATTTATCAGCCTGCCTGCTACGCTGCGGTAAAACAATTTACAACTGAAAAAACTTCTGCAATGGGTTATGCTATGTTATATGCAATTATGAATCTTGGTGGATTTCTTCCTGGGATAATTGCCCCGCCAATTAGAAAAGCATTTGCTACTGATCAGGAAGGGATGCTTGCCGTAATGTGGGTTTATGTTGGATTAACCGTTTTAGGAATTGCTGTCGTTGCAATAATACTGACAAAAAAAACTGTTGAGAAAACAATTCAAGAAGTAAGTACCAGTACAAAGGAACAAATTGAAGCAGATAAAAAAGAGCAGGATGAAAAATCTGCAAAAGAAAAAATAATGTTCTATCTCAAAAATTTTCCAATTCGTGATTTAAGATTTATGTTTTTCATTTTTATCCTTATTCCAGTGCAAACATTATTTGCACACAACTGGTTAACACTTCCTGTTTATTACAAAAGAGCTTTTACAGGAGTGGTTGCCGATAATTTTGAGTTCTTTACAAACTTTAATCCGCTATTGATCTTCATCTTAACCCCGATGGTTGCGGCATTAACAATAAAGCGTGATACTTATAAGATGATGATTTACGGAACATTTGTAATGGCATTTCCAACTTTTATACTTGCTCTTGGTCCAAGCATCTATACAGTTTTTGCTTATCTGATTTTGATGACAATAGGTGAAGCAATGTGGCAGCCAAGATTTTTGCAGTGGGTTGCTGAAATTGCCCCGAAGGGAATGACCGGAATTTATATGGGAATCGGACAGTTTCCGTGGTTTTTAACAAAGGTTGTTACAAGTTTGTATTCCGGCTGGTTCTTGATGAATTATGCACCCGAAGGAGTTGATCCTTCAAAAATGAATACTGAAACAATGTGGTTTATTTATGGATGTATTGCGATGATAAGTAGTATCAGTTTGTTCTTTGCTCGTGGTTGGATGCAGAAAGGTTTTAAAACAAAGCACGTTGAGTAAATAAACTTTTAATT
>JACZJI010000007.1 GCA_014860665.1 Bacteroidales bacterium
GTTTATTATACTAATTTTAATGTGGAATTTAAGGAGGATGCATCACCGCTTACCCTTGCCGACCGAAAAGCGCATGACATTATAAGCCTTGCTTTGAAAGATACAGGAATTCCAGTTTTAAGCGAAGAAGGCCGTGCCATACCTTATGAAGAAAGGAAAAACTGGAAGCAGTTATGGGTTGTTGATCCACTGGACGGAACTAAAGAGTTTGTGAAGAAGAATGATGAATTTACGGTAAATATTGCTTTGATAGAAAATAACCATCCCGTCATGGGGGTTGTTTATGCCCCGGTTTTGGATGAAATGTTTGTTGGAGAAAAGAGTATAGGTGCCTATAAAATTTCCAATGCTTCCAATGCCGGTGATCCGGAGGGGCAATTGATCAACAAAAATAAAATACCCCGAAAAAATGAAAGAAATTACTATGCTGTTGTTGCCAGTCGCTCCCATCTCAACGCCGAAACTACAGACTTTATTGATGAAATTAAAAAGGAACATGAGGAAGTCAGGATTGTATCCAAAGGAAGCTCATTAAAACTTTGCATGGTCGCCGAAGGAGTTGCTGATGTGTATCCCCGTTTCGCTCCCACCAGTGAATGGGACACCGCCGCCGGTCATGCTGTTGTTGTGGCCTCCGGAGCTAAGGTCGTTCAGGCGATGAATGAAGAGAAAGAGCTGGAATATAATAAAGAGAATGTTTTGAATCCTTGGTTTATTGTCAGGAGATAGCAGGATCAATGGATCAATGAGATCAGAGGATCAATCGTGGATCAATGGATCAGAAGATCAATGGATCAGAGGATCAATGGATCAGAGGATCAATGGATCAGAGGATCAATGGATCAGAGAATCAGATGATCAGCGAGGGATAAGATTTGAAATAAAAACGAATAGCAAATGGCTACTCATGAAAACCTTGAGATTTGGAAGCTGTCAATTGATTTTGTGACTAAGATTTATTCTTACACAAAAGACTTTCCATCGGAAGAAAAATTTGGTCTGGTTTCACAAATGAGGAGAGCTGCTGTTTCTATTCCTTCTAATATTGCTGAAGGGGCAGCAAGAAAATCAGATAAAGAATTTTTACAATTTCTATATGTTTCTTTGGGCTCACTTGCGGAAATAGATACGCAGCTTATCATTTCTAATAATCTTGGGTATGTAGATTCATCAGTTCTTAGAAATGATTTGGTGACGATCAAAACAAAATTATTGAACTATATATCTTATATCAAGAAACTTCAAAAGAAATAATTATCAAAATCATGATTATTCTAGCACCCCCCCTTGATCCTCTGATCTTCTAATCCTCTGATCAAATAAGTCGCAAAAACCCAGGGAAAAAATAGGCAAGAAAAAATTATCACACAACAAATGCAAATGACCCCAAAAGAAAACAACCTCCACACAGTCTTCGACAAAATAAAAGACCGCCGGGAAAAAGAAATCTATCTCAAACAAAGAGCCAAAGTCATCTGGTTCACAGGCCTCTCCGGCTCCGGGAAAACCACCCTGGCGAGCCTGTTGGAAAAAAAACTCTTTGAACTCAATTTTTTCTGTCAGATACTGGATGGAGACAACGTTCGTTCCGGCATCAATAAAAACCTCATGTTTACCGATGCGGACCGGGTGGAAAACATCAGGCGAATCGCTGAAGTATCCAAATTGTTTATGAATTGCGGTATCATCCTGATATGTGCCTTCATCAGTCCGACCAATGAAATGCGACAAATGGCAAAAGAAATTGTAGGGGAAGACGATTTTCTGGAGGTCTTTATTGATACTCCGTTGGAAGTCTGCGAACAAAGAGACCCCAAAGGACTTTATAAAAAAGCCCGTGCCGGTGAGATCAAGAATTTTACCGGTATTTCAGCGCCTTTTGAAGCACCGGAAAATCCGTACCTGAGAGTAGATAATACAGATCCCGATATGGACGGAACAGTGAAGCAAATGCTGTTGAAAATTTTACCTGAGATTCGGTTTGATCCAACGAAAGTTATTTAAGGCTCAAAAGTTCAGGAGATTAGAAGATCAAAGGATCAGGGGATCAGAGTTTTGGGCTAATATAGAAATTAATTTTTTGACCTTCTGATCAATGATTGATCCTCTGATCTATTGATCTTTCAAACAAAAAAAATGAACGAATACACCATAAACAACCTCCGCCAACTCGAAGCTGAGTCCATAAATATCATTCGTGAAGTAGCCGCAGAATTCCAAAACCCGGTCATGCTTTACAGCATTGGAAAAGATTCTTCTGTTATGGTACGGCTTGCTGAGAAAGCCTTTGCACCCGGAAAAGTTCCTTTTCCTTTGATGCATGTGGACACCACCTGGAAGTTTAAGGAAATGACACAATTCCGGGATGCTTATGCCAAAGAAAAAGGCTGGAATCTCATCGTTTACAAGAACCAGAAGGGTATTGACGCGGGAATTGGCCCGTTTACCCATGGTTCCAAGGTCCATACGGATATCATGAAAACTCAGGCGTTGCTGCAGGCATTGGATAAATATAAATTTGATGCTGCCTTTGGTGGTGCAAGGCGCGATGAAGAAAAGAGCCGTGCCAAGGAACGCATCTTCAGTTTCCGTGACCGCTATCACCAGTGGGACCCGAAAAATCAGCGCCCGGAGTTATGGGATATCTATAATGCCAGAGTCCACAAAGGTGAAAGCATCCGCGTTTTCCCGATCAGCAACTGGACCGAACTGGATATCTGGCAGTACATCCGGATGGAAAACATTCCTATTGTCCCGCTTTACTTTGCCAAAGAACGCCCCATCGTTGAACTGGACGGCAATCTCATCATGGTTGATGATGACCGTATGCCCAAGGAACTGGCTATGATGACAAGAATGAGGAAGGTGAGGTTCCGTACCCTCGGTTGCTACCCATTGACCGGGGCCATTGAATCTGAAGCTGATACCATTGAAAAAATAGTGGAAGAAATGATGACAGTCACCGTTTCCGAACGCACCACCCGCGTGATTGACTTTGATCAGGAGGCTAGTATGGAGCAGAAGAAGCGGGAAGGATACTTTTGAAAAAGATCAATGGATCAGAGGATCAATGGATCAGAGTTTCAGAGGATGAAAAGCTCAGAGGGGAAAGAGATTAGAATTTTTGGAAAGAAAAACCGATAAAAAGTGGCTACACATGAAAACCTTGAGATTTGGAAGCTTTCAATTGAGTTTGTGACTAAAATTTATTCTTATACTAAAGATTTTCCATCGGAAGAAAAATTTGGTTTGGTTTCACAAATGAGGAGAGCCGCTGTTTCTATACCATCAAACATTGCTGAGGGTGCTGCCAGAAAATCTGATAAAGAATATCTTCAATTTTTTATATGTTTCTTTGGGCTCACTTTCAGAATTGGATACCCAGTTAATCATATCTGACAATCTTGATTATGGATATCCATCAGTTCTTAGATCCGATTTAGTGGTAATTAAAACAAAATTGTTGAATTATATTAAGAAACTTCAGAAGAAATGATTTTCAGAATCAAGAGTAATAGAGTACCTACTATTGAGCTTCTGATCTTCTGATCTTCTGAGCCTCTAAACATTTGAGCATTAAAACATGGATATAAAAGAGTTCCTCGACCAGGATCAAAAAAAAGACCTCCTTCGCCTACTGACAGCTGGATCGGTAGATGACGGAAAGTCTACACTTATTGGCAGACTATTATACGACAGTAAGAAACTCTACGATGACCAGCTTTCGGCACTGGAACGTGACAGTAAACGTGAAGGCCATGCAGGAGATGAAATAGATTATGCGTTATTGCTGGACGGACTGAAAGCAGAACGGGAGCAAGGAATCACCATTGATGTGGCATACCGGTATTTTTCCACCTCAAAACGGAAGTTCATCATCGCCGATACTCCCGGACACGAACAATATACCCGGAATATGATTACCGGAGGTTCCACTGCCAGCCTGGCTATCTTACTGGCAGACGCACGGAAAGGAGTCATCACCCAAACCAAAAGGCATACCTTCCTGGCCTCTTTGTTGGGGATTAAGCATGTGGTACTGGCTGTCAACAAAATGGACCTGGTGGATTTTTCAAAAGAGGTATTTGATAAAATTTGCGAAGACTACCGCGCTTTTACCATGACACTGGATATACCGGATATCACTTTTATCCCGGTGTCTGCACTAAAAGGCGACAATGTAGTGGATGTTTCATCGAATATGCCCTGGTACCACGGGAAAAGCTTGCTGGAATTTCTTGAAACGGTGCAGGTAAATGCCGATTACAACTTTGATGACCTGCGTTTCCCGGTTCAGTATGTTGTCAGGCCCACGCTTGACTATCGCGGTTTTGCCGGAACAGTAGCCAGCGGTGTAATCAGGGTGGGGGATGAAGTAATGGCACTTCCCTCCAAAAAGAAATCTAAAGTCACCGGCATCCTGACCTCGGAAGGAGAAGCTCAGTATGCTTTTCCCCCGCAGTCGGCTTCCTTTACGTTAGTAGATGAAATAGACATCAGCCGGGGAGAAATGGTGGTGCATCCTGACAGTATTCCTCATGTGGACAGGCATTTTGAAGCGATGCTGGTTTGGATGGATGAAACCCCTATGGATTCCTATACACAGTTTTACATAAAACACAATACCCACAGCACCAAAGCGCGTATTGATGAGATAAAGTATAAGGTGAATGTTAATACGCTGGAAAAAAGTAAGATTGACCATTTTGAGCTCAACGAAATAGGACGTGTGGTGGTGACCACCAACAAACCGCTGATTTTCGACCCGTACAAAAAAAACCACAAAACCGGTTCATTTATTCTGATTGATCCTGTAACGCACAACACGGTAGCCGTGGGAATGATACTGGATAAAATTGACAGCAGCCATCTTTCTGCGAATATCACCGATAAAGAAAAGGAACAGATTGTTAAATCAGGTAGCCTGATAACCGCTGAGCAACGCGAAAAACGATATGATCAGAAAGCTCAAACCATTTGGATTACCGGGTTGCATGGTAGCGGAAAAAATGAGTTGGCTTACGCTTTGGAAAAAGAACTTTTCGACCAGGGAAAAACAGTCGTGGTTTTTGATGGAAAATCGGTACGTTCCGGACTTTCCCGTGAACTGGATTATTCTCCTGCTGACCGGGCCGAGCACCTGAGAAGAGTAGCGCATATATGTAAACTTTTAAATGATCAGGGAATTATCGTGATTTGTTCCTTTATTTCTCCTAATGAAGATATTAGGAAACAGGTAAAAGAAATCATAGGTGAGAATAGATTTAAGCTGGTTTATATGGATACAGATATTGACTTCTGTCGGAAGAATGATAATTACGGACTTTATAAACTGGCTGATGACGGTAAACTGGATCACCTGGCAGGCGTTGATGAGCAATATGACGTTCCTGAACGGCCGGATATAATAATTAATGCGGGTGAGAATGGTAAGGGATTGGAAAGGATTTTGGGGGAAATTTAAAGAGTTATGAGTTTTTAGTCTTGAGTTATGAGGTGTGAGTTGTGAATTATGAGTGATGCTGACTTTCAATATAATTCTGATTCTCTATCAACGCTGAATATCCCCTCCTGGGAGGGAAGATCAAAAATGTTTGGAAACAAGGGGAGCGTAGCCAACCAAAAAGCTCAATAGAAGTACGACTTTGCGAGGGAGGCACGACCGAAGCAAACTCCTCTTGAATGGAAACGGAACTCTCTATCATACTTTCCGATGAACATTTATAAAAAAAATTCTTCTTTAGGACTTAAGCCGCCATCAGGCATTCACGTGAGCCCAGCCAAGCGAAGTTGGGGTATAAATATTTCTTCTGCCAAAAACGGAAGTAAAATCATGCCAAACACAGAAGTTAAAATCCGCCAGTCATGGAAGTAAAACATTGCCAATTACGGAAATAATACGATATTTGCAGGATACCAATACCATTTCAACTTGAAAGAAAAGTCATATATGTCGCGATTGTGTGATGCTGAATTGCAATTAGCCCTGCAATCGTCGGGTGCTGTGCTGATTGAGGGCGCCAAATGGTGTGGAAAAACCTCTACTGCAAGCAGGGCTTCACTTAGTGTGTTGTACATGCAAGACCCCGACAATGCAGGATCATACCTTGCTATGGCCGATACAAAACCATCCTTACTGCTCAAAGGTGAAACACCCCGGCTGATTGATGAGTGGCAGATGGCCCCCGTATTATGGGATGCCGTTCGGTTCGAAGTGGACAAAAGGGAAAAAACAGGCCAGTTTATTTTAACAGGCTCAGCTGTACCTTCCGATAATGTTACCGCCCATACCGGTACCGGGCGAATATCGCGCTTAACCTTGCGCCCCATGAGTCTTTTCGAGTCATTGGAATCCAATGGGGCTGTATCTTTGCGCGCATTGTTCGATGGCAATCACAATGTTGAGGCAATGTCAGACTTAAGTATCGAACAAATTGCTTTTGCATTGTGCCGGGGAGGCTGGCCTGCAAGCGTTAAAATGCAGGGCGCAACTGCGTTACGCATGGCAATGGATTATGTGGAAGCAGTGATTAACTACGATGTGTCGAGGGTTGACAATGTGGAGAAAAATCCCGACCGGGTGCGTTTGCTGTTGCGTTCCCTGGCACGTAACATTGCCACAACAGCCACTTATCAAACCATTATGTCCGATATGGAAGCAACCGACATCACCGTATCCGACAAAACGATAAGTTCATATATGAATGCCCTGCGCCGGATTTTTGTGGTTGATGATTTGCCGGCATGGTCGCCATCGTTGCGTTCAAAAACAGCCATTCGCACTTCGGCAAAAAGGCATTTTGTTGATCCATCCATTGCAACTGCAGTGCTGCGCACAAACCCCGAAGGTGTTTTAGCTGATTTTCAATACTTTGGATTTCTGTTCGAAGCCTTGTGTACCCGCGACATTCGTGTGTATGCCCAAACAAACGATGGCGACGTGTTTCATTATCGCGATAAAAGTGGCCTGGAATCCGATTTAATTGTGCGCCTCCGCGATGGCCGGTGGGCAGCAATAGAAGTGAAACTGGGCAAAAAACAAATCGACGAAGCAGCTAAAAATCTTTTGGCCCTCAAAGCCAGAATAGACGAAGACAAAATGGGCAAAGCATCGTTTCTAATGGTCATTACCGGCGGACAGTATGCTTACCGGCGCAACGACGGCGTTTTGGTGGTGCCTCTTGGTTGCCTGAGGGGTTAATACAAATAAATACAATGAATGTGAACAATAGAATAAAATCAAATTCAGAAGAAGTTGTGCATGAATATGGAATAAAAAAAAAGAGTTATCCACGAATTTCGCGAATTACACGAATTAAAAAGGGGAATAATCAAAAGAAAGGATTAGCGAAAATTAGCTTCCGCCCTGGCGTACCGGGTAACGAAGCCTTCCCTTGAATAAAAAACGAACTATGTATCAACGCCAATGCCCAAAGGTAACAACTCCGCTCAGGGTAGTCTTCAAAAAAGTGTGTCAAATGATTGATTAAAAAAATGATCAATGACTTTGAGACATGGAAAAGAGAAAAAGAAAAGATGGTATTCGTTTTTATTGACTTTTTATTAGGCACCATTAAACAAATCATTATTAATAAATGGCCAGAAACATTAATTTACTTAAAGATATTTTAGGTTTTGGAGAGGGTAATGCACGCACTAATCGAGCAAAAAAAAATATTGTCGGTTCTTTAGTTATCAAAGGTTTAAATATTGCAATTGGTTTAGTATTGGTAAGATTAACTATAAATTATTTAGAGCCAACAAAATATGGAATATGGATAACACTTAGTTCAGTAATTGGATGGTTCGGTTTTTTTGACATCGGCTTGGGAAATGGATTGAGAAACAAATTTGCCGAATCCATTGCTACAGGCAAACATGAATTAGCCAGAGTATATGTTAGTACTACCTATGCCATTTTAACAATGATTGTAATTGGGGTATTGATAGTTTTTTTTGTAGTTAATCCTTTCCTTAATTGGAATAGTATTTTAAATGCAGGACAGGATGTTGCTTTTCAGAGAGAATTGAGTGTTCTGGCTCTTGTAGTATTTACTTTTTTTTGTATTCGTTTTGTGTTAAAACTTCTTACAATAATAATAACTGCAGATCAAAGGCCTGCCTTGGCATCATCCTTTGATCTTTTAGGCCAAATAATTTCTTTGGTTTTAATTTACATTTTAATTAAAACTACTGAAGGTTCTTTATTGTATTTGGGGATTATAATCACAGGCGCCCCAATCTTAGTCTTGCTTTTATCTAGCGCTTGGTTTTTTAATGGAAAATATAAGGCATATCGACCTTCGTATAGAACAGTAGACTTAAGTAAAGCAAAAGATTTACTTAATCTTGGAATTAAATTTTTTATTATTCAAATTGCAGCTATTTTACTTTATGCAACTAACAACATGATTATTACGCAATTATTTGGTCCGGAGCAGGTAACTCCGTATAATGTGGTATTTAAGTATTTTAGTGTACTAACGATGGGGCTTTCCATCATAATATTCCCATTTTGGAGTGCTTTTACTGAGGCATGGGTAAAGAAAGAAATCGATTGGATAAAAAACATCATGCGTAAGCTTTTTTTATTATGGTTCATTTTAGCATTTGTGGAAATGGTAATGTTGATATTTTCTAACTGGGCTTATGATATTTGGATTGGAGATAAAGTTATAATACCTTTTACAATGTCGTTAATGGTTGGGGTATGGGTACTCATTAATGCCTGGAATAGTATATTTAGTCAATTTTTAAATGGAGTAGGTAAAATTAAATTGCAGCTTTATATAGGTATTTCAGGAGCCTTACTAAATGTTCCGTTAGCTATTTTTTTAGGTCATCAGTTAGGTATTGATGGTGTGTTACTTGCAAATGTAATTGTGGGAGTGGTAGGGGCATGTATTTACCCGTTTCAATATAAAAAACTTATAAATAATAATGCAAAAGGAATTTGGAATGCATAAACTAAATATATTAAATCTTGCAACTACGGACCAAGGAGGTGCTGGTATTGCTTCGTTATATTTTAATGAGATTTTCAACAAAGCTGGACATAACTCAGTGTTACTTGTCAAAAAATCGAAACTTAAAAACAGAAACGTAATTGTACTTAATAATAAAACGTTATTTTCATTGAATCGTATTTTATCAAGGTTGAAATATGAATGGAAAAAACTTAAAAACAAAAGATACAAGGATGGTTTGTATGATCCAAAATACGCTTTTTTTAATGAAGATGAAAGCAAGCAATACATCTCTGCAATAAAAATTCTTGATATAATTCCATTTAAACCTGATGTAATTGTTGTTCATTGGGTATCTAATTTTATAAATTCTAAAACAATTAATGAACTTGCCGAGGAAACAAACACAAAAATATTTTGGCTTATGATGGATAATGCACCTTTAACGGGAGGTTGCCATTATCCATGGGATTGTAAAGGTTTTCATTCTGATTGTAGTAATTGTCCAGCAATCTTAAGCGCTTCAAAGAAGATTGGTGCTTATAAAAATTTAGCTCTTAAAAAAGAGTATCTTCCAAAAAATATTGAAGTAATTGCTTGTTCAGAAATAGATTATATTCGTGCTAATAAAGCATCAATATTTAAAGACAAAACAATTCATAAAATATTGTTTCCTATTGATGAGACTATATACAAGCCATTAAATAAATCTATTGCAAAACGTTTTTTTGGAATTGACTCAAATAAAAAAGTTATTTTTTATGGATCATTATCATTGAATGATATTAGAAAAGGAGGCCAATATTTTCTGGAATCTCTTTCAATTCTGCAGGATTTGTTAAAAAAAGAGGGGAAATCTTTGAATGAATTGATTATCCTAATAGCTGGAAACGGTGATAAAAGACACTTTGATAGGATTGAAATACCCATAATTTACACGGGTTATCTAAATGAAGAAAGGTTAATTAAAGCATATCAGTCTGCCGAGGTATTTGTTTCTACATCAATTGAAGATTCTGGTCCAACCATGGTTAAACAGTCGATTATGTGTGGCACTCCTGTTGTGTCTTTTGAAATAGGTATTGCTTTGGATTTGGTAAGATCAGGTCAAACAGGTTATCTTACAAGACCTAGGGACAGCAAAGATTTGACCAAAGGAATTAAAACCATTATTGAATTAGAACAAAATGATTATAAGATTTTTAGTGATAATTGTCGCAAAATTGGCCTTAAATTGTTCAGTACAGAAAAACAAACTACGAATTTTTTAAAAGTAATGGATTCATAATGAATAAATCAATGGATAAGTAGTGTTTTCAGTATTGATTCTCTAAAAAGGGATGCATTTTAACGTAATATTAACAGATGAAAAAACAAAAACTAGCTATAATTGGGGCAAGCTACCTTCAAATGCCTTTAGTTTTAAAGGCGAAAGAACTAGGCATAGAGACTCACTGTTTTGCATGGGAAGAAGGTGCTGTTTGTAAACCATTTGTAGATGTTTTCTATCCAATTTCTACAATTGACAAGCAAAAAATATTGGAAATTTGCGAACAAGTCCAAATTGATGGAATAACCTCCATTGCTTCAGATGTTGCTGTTCCTACAATCAACTTTATTGCACACAATTTAGGATTGATCGGAAACCAACCAGCTGATACATTAGCTTGTACAAATAAATTTCTAATGCGGGAAAGATTTAAGCATCAAGATGTGAGTTCACCAATGTTTTGTAAAATTGGTAAAGCTGACGCTTTTTCATTTATTGAATCCTTCAAGTTTCCTTTAATTGCAAAGCCTGTTGATAGATCTGGAAGCCGAGGTGTAGAAAAAGTCAATTCAAGGAATGAATTAAAAAAAGCTATTAAGCGAGCACAAAAGGAATCATTTGCAAATGAATGTATTGTTGAAGAGTACATTGATGGAGTAGAAGTTAGTGTAGAATCCATTTCCTGGGAAGGGATTCATTATGTTTTAGCCATAACAGATAAAGAAACGACAGGGGCTCCATATTTTGTTGAACTTGCTCATCATCAACCATCTTTATTAGACGGAAATATTCAAAATAAAATTATTCTCGAAACTAAAAAAGCATTAGATGCTTTAAATATAAAATTTGGTGCAAGTCATAGTGAATTTAAAATAACAAATGATGGAGAAGTTTACGTGATAGAAATAGGTGCAAGGATGGGTGGCGATTTTATTGGCTCAGATTTGGTTTACTTATCTACTGGATATGACTTTTTGAAAGGAGTCATAGAAATTGCTCTTGGTAATTTCATAACGCCAATTCTTAATCAAAAAAAATATTCAGGGGTGTATTTTTTAAGTAAAGAAAGAGAGAATTTAAAAACTTTTATCGAAAACAAATCTGAATACTATATTAAAGA